>NZ_JBMDWV010000325.1:0-25871 GCF_048594605.1 Spirosoma sp. | reverse complement strand
GATTCGATGGAACCGGGCCAGTGAGCTATACCCTCAAAGGAATGGCCAACGTACCAGTGATCATGTAAGCCCCGGTCGTCGGGATCGAGCGAAAAGTGCCAGTCGCCATCCAGAAGTACGTAGTTGTTGGAGCGGAGAACGGCACGAGGTAACAGGTTAACAGGTTCGGATTCGGGTTGTTTTTCCGGACGACTGGCCGAAAAACTGGCATTGGGTTTTTTGGTTTCCATACGATACGCTTATTGGGAAGAGAACGCGTCGCTGATTGTATTGTTTAGCGGACTTTGCTATCAAAACGTATCACAGAAGCATCTTATTCAACTAAATGGCGGGCTGTAAAGCTTTTGGTCCATTGCCTCACTGCTGCGGATGTATGGGTTGAAAAGGCTAGGGGACGTGATCAGTCAGGTTTGTACTGCGTAGAATCACGAACGACCATGCGGGTTGGAATTCTGACCGTACCGGGCTGTGGACGTTTGGCTTTTACTTCGATTAGATCGATTAACTGCTCGGCAGCAATCTGCCCAATCTCCATGGCCGGTTGTTCGACCGTACTCATCGGCGGAGCCAGCAAATCCGCAACGGGCGTATTCGTAAAGCCAATGAGCGAAACGGTTTCCGGAATCGCTACATTTCGTTTTTTTAGAGCGGCCAGACAACCAAGCGCCAGTCGGTCGCTGGCGGCAAAAAAAGCGTCGGGCGATTGACTTAGCAGATCATCGATAATCGGCTCGACTTCATTCTGTCCAAAACCGGCGTATTGAATCAGGGACTCGTCGTAGGGAATGCCATATTGTTCCAGCGCAGCCCGATAGCCCGCCAGACGTTCCTGCGTAATCGAAATATAAGGTGGAATCGTTACGTGGGCAATACGTCGTCGGCCGCTCTGAATCAGGTGTTCGGTAGCGGCAAAAGCCCCCGCAAAATTATCGGCTGTTACACAGGGCAGATCAAGCTCGGTGGAAACGCGGTCAAACAACACGATCGGCAGTTTCTTTTCCTGCAATTCTCTCAGGTGCGTTACGTCCGACGTACTACTGGAGAGAGAAATAAGTAAGCCATCAGCCTTCCGGGTCACAGCCTGCTGCACCGTCAGGAGTTCACGTTCGTAGGACTCGTGGCTTTGAAAAATGATAACGTTATACCCCCGATTGTAGGCGATCGCTTCGATCCCGTTGATGATCTGCGAGAAGAAATTGTTTGCAATTTGAGGAACAATAACACCAATCACCCGGCTGCGATTTTCTTTCAGACTAAGGGCAATGGGATTGGGGCGATAGTTGAGCCGCTCAGCGTATTCAATCACCAGTCGCTTCGTTTCCGGGTTAATTTCGTAGCTATCCCGCAACGCCCGTGAAACGGTCGACGTTGAGAGATTTAAAGCCCGGGCAATATCTTTTATCGTAATGGTGTCCAAGGGGTAATATTGGTAAAGTACAAAAAACGCTGAGTTGATTGAATGGCGTATATATAAGGTCTGAAGGTAAAAAAAATACTCATTACGTTACTAAAATCGGCTGAAGCCAAACCCGGCAACGTTCCCGATAACGTTTGCGTGAATAAATTTCTTTAAACGTTTCGCTATAAGAAATAGCCTATTTAATCTTACTCTGTCAACAGACCGGACGTGAGTATTGTCAGTGCGTAGATTCTCCGCAAAAAGACAATTTTAAACGTAGCATCAGCAGTCTGTACACTTTCTGTCTTTTTTGCTATCTGTAGAGAAAACGCTAAACATAGCTTATGAATTCTTTATCTGTTCAATTGCTACCGCATATTCAGTCGCAAGTCGACGTTAGTTTGCCGCTCGATTCGTTCCAGAATCTGCCCGAACGTGTACTTCAGTTCGGAACGGGCGTTCTGCTACGTGGATTGCCTGATTTTCTGATTGACAAGGCCAATCGGCAGGGCGTTTTCAATGGCCGGATTGTGGTCGTTAAATCGACAGATGGGGGCGACATGACCGCCTTTAGTCGCCAGGATAATCTATACACGCTTTGTATACGCGGGGTAGAAAATCAGCGGCTTGTTGAAGAAAACGTAATATGCTCCGCGATTAGCCGGGTTCTTTCTGCCAAACAGCAGTGGGCTGACGTGTTGAACGTAGCAACCAGCCCCGATCTGCAGGTTGTGATTTCCAACACGACCGAGGTAGGCATTCAACTCGTGCAGGACGATATTCGGCAGTCACCGCCCGAGTCATTTCCGGGTAAGTTACTGGCTGTTTTGTATGCTCGTTATCAGGCGTTCAACGGCGATCCAGGCAAAGGTTTGGTGATTGTACCAACGGAGCTGATCCCGGAAAATGGAACGAAACTCGAAGCCATTCTGGTTGAACTGGCGCACCGGAATGAACTGGAGAGCGAGTTCATTGACTGGCTCGAAACAGCCAATACGTGTTGTAATTCACTGGTTGACCGGATTGTGCCGGGGCGGCCCGACCCAGCTACACAACATGCTCTGGCCGAGCAGCTTGGCTATGAAGATGACCTCCTGACAATTTCGGAAGTATACCGACTGTGGGCTATCGAAGGAAACGATCATGTCCGGAACGTACTGTCGTTCCATCAGACTGACGAGAGTGTCATTATCCGTCCCAATATTGATCTGTTTCGCGAGCTGAAGCTGCGTTTACTCAATGGTACCCACACACTGAGTTGCGGACTGGCGTTTTTGTGCGGGTTCGATACCGTACGGGAAGCCATGGACGACGACAGAATGTCGGCCTTCATTAGTAGTGTTATGCTGGCCGAACTGATTCCGGGAATTCCGTTTGCCTTGGATGAAAAAGCAGCACAACGATTTGGTTTTCAGGTATTGGACCGTTTTCGGAACCCGTTTATCGAACACCGCTGGCTGGCCATTACGATGCAATATTCCGCAAAAATGCAGATGCGTAACGTACCGACGCTGCTCCATTATTACAAGAAATTAGGCGTAACCCCCCGTTATATTTCCCTAGGTTTTGCGGCTTATCTGCTCTTCATGCGGGCCACTGTGCAGAAAGATGAGGTGTGGTATGGCGAACGTAACGGCGAAGCCTATCCAATTTACGATGGGCAGGCCGGATATTTTGCCGATTTGTGGGCCCGTCTGGCTCCGCAGGAACTGACTCAAACCGTACTCCAGAATACAACCCTTTGGGGAAGCGACCTAAGCCAGTTGCCAGGTTTCGCGGATTCGGTTGCCACGTGTCTGGGTTTGTTACTCGATAATGGAGGTCTGGCAACGGTCTGTTCGCATTTCGAACATTATGAAGCCGTAACAAAATGAAAAACAACGTATTAAAAATACATCCTGATGATTCGGTACTGGTTGCTCTAGCCGACCTGGAACCCGCAGAACAGATAGAATGGGAGGGAACATCGCTGACTGTTGCGGAGGCCGTTCCTGCCAAACATAAAGTAGCGCTTCGCGATTTTGCGCCGGGCGATCCGATTACGATGTACGGTGTACTGGTTGGTAAGGCAAAACAGGCCATTCCAGTGGGAGGGCGACTGACGACATTCAACGTACAGCACGCAACGAACAGCTACGATCTGCAGAATTCAACGTATCAGTGGACACCGCCGGTCGTCGATCGTTGGCAGAACCGGACGTTTATGGGCTACCATCGGTCGGACGGGCGCGTCGGAACGGCCAATTACTGGCTTGTAGTGCCCCTTGTTTTTTGCGAGAATCGAAACATTCAGGTGCTGGAAGAAGCACTCATAAATGACCTGGGTTATTCGAGACGCCATACATACCAGCAGCAGACGCAGGAATTGATGGAACTCGTGCAGGCCGGACGTACCGTTGAAGAAGTTTTACAGGCTGATCTGGGACAAACCGCACAATCGTTCAGCAACCTCGACCGAAAGTCACTACGTCTGTTTCCGAACGTCGATGGTGTCAAGTTTCTGGCTCACGAAGGGGGTTGTGGGGGCACAAGACAGGATGCGCAGGCGCTTTGCGGCTTACTGGCGGGTTATATCACTCACCCGAACGTAGCAGGTGCTACGGTACTTAGCCTGGGTTGTCAGAATGCGCAGGTTAGCATGTTGCAGGAAGAGATTCGCAAGCGGAGTCCGCAGTTTGATAAACCGCTGTTTGTTCTTGAACAACAGACCATTGGTACCGAAGAATCATTGATTAGTCTGGCGCTACGTCAAACCTTTGCGGGACTGATGCAGGCTAATGCCTGGGTTCGGCAACCTGCTCCACTAAGTAAGCTTACTATCGGATTAGAATGTGGCGGTTCCGATGGTTTTTCAGGCATCTCGGCCAATCCCGCCGTAGGCCACGCGTCGGATTTACTCGTAGCGCTGGGCGGAACTGTCATTCTGTCGGAATTTCCGGAACTCTGCGGGGTCGAGCAGGAACTCTGCGACCGTAGCGTCGATGCGGAAACTGGCAATCGGTTTCGCGAATTGATGAACACATACGCCCAACGGGCCAAAGAGGCCGGATCGGGTTTCGACATGAATCCGTCGCCCGGCAACATTCGCGATGGGCTGATTACCGACGCCATGAAATCGGCGGGGGCTTCCAAAAAAGGCGGATCGTCGCCAGTGGTAGCCGTTCTGGATTACCCCGAACTGGTCACAAAACCTGGCCTGAATCTGCTGTGTACTCCCGGTAACGACGTAGAATCGACTACGGCTGAAGTTGGTTCGGGCGCTACGGTGGTCTTATTTACAACGGGACTCGGCACGCCAACTGGCAACCCGATTGCACCTGTAGTTAAAATTTCCAGTAACACGGCTTTAGCTAAGCGGATGCCCGATATTATCGACATCAACACTGGAACCGTAATCGACGGCGACGAAACAATTCAACAGGCGGGCGAGCGACTACTTGATCAGATTATTCAGGTAGCAAGCGGTGATCTTGAGGTAGCCGCCGTTCGCCACGGTCAGGACGATTTCATTCCCTGGAAACGGGGCGTTTCACTTTAATAATGATTGAATGATTGAATTGTTCAATGACTGAATGGCTTCACGTCTTTTATTCAACAATTCAATTATTCAACGATTCAATCATATTCCATGAAAAAACCCTTTCTGAACGACGATTTTTTATTGCAAACCGAAACGGCACAGCAGCTCTATCATGAGTTTGCCAAACCGATGCCGATTATTGATTACCACTGCCACCTGCCACCGGATCAGATTGCAGACGACAAAACGTTTGAGAATCTGACGCAAATCTGGCTTTATGGCGACCATTACAAATGGCGGGCCATGCGGACTAACGGCGTTGATGAAAGCTACTGCACCGGCAAACAGTCGGATTTTGCTAAATTTCAGAAGTGGGCTGAGACCGTGCCCTATACGGTCCGGAATCCGCTCTACCACTGGACGCACCTGGAATTGCAGCGGTATTTCGGTATTGCCGAAACCCTCAACGGCAAAAGCGCCCGACGTATTTACGAGGCTTGTACGGAGCAATTGCAAACGTCAGACTTTTCGGTCCGGAATCTGCTACGTCGGATGAACGTCGAAACCGTCTGCACCACCGACGATCCGGTCGATTCGCTGGAACATCATCAACGGATAGCGGATTCGGGTTTTGAGATCAGCGTGTTACCTACTTTTCGCCCCGATAAAGCGATGGCTGTGGAAGATCCCGATGCGTTCAACCAGTACGTAGCCAGACTGGAAGCGGCCAGCAACGTAGCGATTACCAGTTTCGACGATTTTCTGACCGCACTACGTCAGCGGCATGATTATTTTGCTTCTATGGGCTGTAAATTGTCCGACCACGGTCTGGAGCAGATTTACGCTGAGCCTTACAGTGAAGCCGACGTTCGCGCCATTTTCGACAAAATTCGGTCCGGTCACGCACTGACGGGGTCAGGTATTCTAACATTCAAATCAGCAATGCTGGTTTATCTGGCCGAGATGGACTGGGAGAAGGGCTGGACGCAGCAGTTTCACCTTGGCGCGCTACGTAACAACAACTCACGCATGTTGCGGCAACTGGGGCCAGATACAGGCTGGGATAGTATCGGCGACTTTTCGCAGGCGCGGGCGCTGGCTCGCTTCCTCGACCGGCTCGATTCGACGGATAAACTGGCCAAAACGGTACTGTATAACCTGAATCCGGCCGATAACGAATTAATGGCGACAATGATCGGTAATTTCAACGACGGGTCGGTAGCGGGTAAAGTACAGTTTGGGTCAGGCTGGTGGTTTCTGGACCAGAAAAACGGCATGGAACGCCAGATTAATGCACTTTCCAATATGGGTCTGCTAAGCCGTTTTGTTGGCATGCTGACCGATTCGCGCTCATTCCTAAGTTATCCGCGTCACGAATATTTCCGTCGGATTCTGAGTAATTTGTTTGGCAACGATATTGAAAACGGTGAATTGCCTGATGATATGGACTGGATGGGTCAGGTTGTTCAGAACATCTGCTACGGTAACGCCAAAACGTATTTCGGATTTAGCAGTAAGCCACTCGAACTGGCTGTATAATGGTGGTGTCGGACGGTCGTAGCCGCTCCCAGTTCTGATACGATTGCTAACGTGAACTGTCGGGTTTTCAAACGGCTGTGGTCGACTGCCCGATACCATATTATTTTACTATGGACAAAGTTTGTTGTTTCGGGGAATTGCTATTACGGTTTTCGCCGGTCGCGAATGGAGAATGGATTCGGCAGGCGAGTATGCCCGTTTTTGTAGGAGGGGCGGAGCTGAACGTAGCAACGGCCCTGGCCTACTGGCAGGTTCCGGTCAAATACAGTACGGCTTTGCCCGAAAATTCACTGGCCGACGATATTATTGGTTACGTTGCGGATCAAGGTATCGATACGTCAGGTGTTGTTCGTTTTGGGCAGCGTATTGGTACCTACTATCTGCCGCAGGGAACAGACCTGAAAAATGCAGGTGTTATCTACGACCGGGCTCATTCGTCCTTTTCGGAACTGATTCCTGGTAAAGTCGACTGGGACGTCATTCTGCAGGACACGAGCTGGCTACACGTCAGCGCCATCAGTCCTGCGTTGAGCATGAATGTAGCAGGGGCCTGCCAGGAGTTGCTGGCGGCCGCATCGGCCAAAGGCATTACCGTATCAATCGACCTGAATCACCGGGCACGACTGTGGCAGTACGGTATGGCACCCGACGAAATTATGCCTGGTCTGGTTGAACATTGCGACGTAGTAATGGGAAACATCTGGGCCGCCAATGCCTTGCTGGGTATTGCTGTTGATGAACACATTCATGCCAAAGGTCAGCAAACGGATTACGTAGCGCACGCGCTGGCTACGTCGGAAGCGATTCAGGAACGGTTTCCGCGCTGTAAGGTTGTAGCCAACACGTTCCGATTTGATGCACCGCCTGCCGGCCTTCGCTATTATACGACGTTATACGTAGATGGCCAGCAGTACGTTTCGACGGAGTTATTTACAGAATCCGTGGTCGACAGAGTTGGCAGTGGCGATTGTTTTATGGCGGGGTTACTTTACGGACTTTATCATAAACATGCCCCTCAGGAAGTTCTTGATTTCGCGACTGTTGCTGCTTTCGGTAAATTGCAGGAAGTTGGCGACGCCACTGGGCAATCCGTTGCCGATATAACGAAACGTATTCATACATTAACGTCTTTAACCTGAGGTTACTATGGCTTTATTTTCATCCGACCAAATTCTGGAATTAGTCACCAATCATCCGATTGTACCCGTATTTTATCATGCCGACGCCGGGCAGACCCAAGCCATTGTTCAGGCCTGTTATGATGGCGGACTGCGTGTTTTTGAATTTACTAATCGGGGTAACCAGGCCTTGCCGGTTTTTACACAACTGGTTCAGTACGTTCGAGAAAACTGCCCGGAAATGGCCATTGGTATCGGTACGATTCTGACGCCTGAAGATGCCGAAAAATTTCTGGATGCCGGAGCTGATTTTGTAGTACAACCCGTTACAACCGTTGCGGTAGGGGAGGTTTGCAAAAAGCGCGGTGTGCCCTGGATGCCAGCCGGATCTACTCTCAACGAAATCTATCAGGCTACGTTGCTGGGCGCCGACATTGTAAAGGTGTTTCCGGGTAACGTAGTAGGGCCCGATTTTATCAAAGCAATCAAAGGACCAATTCCTACGCTTAAGCTTATGGTGACGGGTGGCGTTGAGCCTACCATCGATAGCCTGTCGTCCTGGTTCCGGGCGGGGGTAACGGCGGTGGGTATTGGTTCCCAATTATTTTCCGGCCAAACGGCTGATCCGACTGTTCTTCGCGAGCGGGTGTCGGCTCTGGTTCAAATGGTGACACCCTTTATTCCTCAACCCGCATGAGTAAATCCGTTGGTAATTACCGCTGGACCATCGTTGCGCTGCTTTTTTTCGCAACAACAATCAACTACCTCGACCGTCAGGTAGTGGGCTTACTAAAGCCGACTCTGGAGAAAGAATTTAACTGGTCGGAGCTGGATTATAGCCGTATTGTGCAGGTTTTTTCGGCCGCCTACGCTATTGGCCTGCTGGTATTCGGTCGATTTATTGACCGTATTGGCACCAAAATGGGCTACACTATCGCCATCATTTTCTGGAGCATAGCCGCTATGGGCCACGCGCTGGCAACCAGCACATTAGGTTTTATTTTTGCCCGGATTGGATTGGGCCTGGGGGAGGCTGGTAACTTTCCGGCAGCCATTAAAACCGTAGCCGAGTGGTTTCCGAAGAAAGAACGGGCGCTGGCTACCGGGATTTTCAATTCTGGTGCTAATATCGGGGCGGTGATTGCACCTATTCTAGTGCCTTGGATTCTAGGGGTTTACGGCTGGGAAATGGCGTTCATTGTAACGGGTGCAGTCGGATTTATCTGGCTGATTTTCTGGTACGTTGGCTACGAAATTCCGGCGAAGCAGGCTAAACTTTCGAAGGCTGAATTCGATTACATTCACAGTGACAACGAAACCACGCCGGATGAAGTGGCTGATCATGGAAAGCCTGTTTCGTGGAGCGTATTACTGGGCAAACGTCAGACCTGGGCGTTTGTCTTTGGGAAAATGCTTACCGACCCCATCTGGTGGTTTTTTCTGTTCTGGTTGCAGGATTATTTCTCCACTACGTTCAACCTCGATACCAAGAAACCGAACCTTTATCTGGCGGTGCTTTATACGTTGGTAAGTATTGGCAGCATTGGTGGTGGTTACCTGTCGTCCTGGCTGATCAGCCGTGGATGGAGTGTGTGGAAAGCGCGTAAAACGTCGATGCTGGCATTTGCCCTGCTGGTAATTCCGGTGATTGCCGTACGTTTCGGACCCGGTATCTGGACGACTGTCGCCTTAATTGGTCTGGCGGGAGCGGCTCACCAGGCCTGGAGCGCCAACATCTTTACAACGGCTTCGGATATGTTTCCTAAACGTACCGTCAGCTCAGTTGTTGGCATCGGAAGTATGGCTGGTTCGATTGGCGGCATTATTTTTCCGGAGATTGTTGGTCGGATACTGGACAGTTACAAAAAAGTCGGCGACTTACAGGGTGGCTACGGCATCATTTTTCTAATGTGTGGTTCGGCTTATCTACTGGCCTGGCTGATTATGCATTTACTCACCCCAACCATGCAGCCGGTTAAGCTCGAAACCCCCGAGTCGGAACCGGTAGCGTAAACCAATTCAACGTTCAGGTTTCTGATTCGTACTTGTTTAAATCAGAAACCTGAACGTTGAAATAGATTATTAATCAACCTATATAAAAACATATAAGATTTACGGTCCTAGTCAAAATCTACATAATCTGTAAACTATCTATTTATATAAATTTCGTTACGTACTATGGACGTTAATCAAATGGAAATCGCGGCTTCGCACCCGTTAGCGTTGCCCGTTGGCGTTACTCTCGATCGGTATATCATGCACCGGCAAACGGCCTTCCCGTATGCTACGGGTGATCTCTCGCAGTTGCTACGTGATATTGCGCTGGCTGGAAAAATTATTCACCGCGAAGTGAACCGGGCGGGGCTGATCGACCTGACGGGGGGGATGGGTGTGCAGAATGTGCAGGGAGAAAGTCAGCAGAAGCTGGATATGATTGCCAACATTCGCTTTTGTCGGGCTCTGAAAAATGGGGGCGAGGCTTGTGCTATTATTTCAGAAGAAGACGAAGACATTATTTTTACTGGTAACAACAACGGTAAATACGTTGTCGCGATTGATCCATTGGATGGCTCATCGAACATCGACGTGAACGTATCAATCGGAACAATTTTCTCCATCTACCGGCGCGTAACACCCATTGGTTCTCAACCCTCTCTTGATGATTTTTTGCAGGGTGGCCGTCGGCAGGTGGCTGCTGGATATATTCTCTATGGATCGTCGACGATTCTGGTGTATACCACTGGGCATAGTGTTAACGGCTTTACATACGACGCGTCGCTCGGCGAATTTATCCTGTCGCACCCCGATATCCACAGTCCGGCAAACGGGCAGATTTATTCCTGTAATGACGGGAACGTCGATAGCTACGAACAAGGTGTTCAGGATTATCTGACTTCCTGCCGCAGAAAGCAATACACAGCCCGCTATATTGGTTCACTGGTCGGCGATTTTCACCGCAACCTGCTTAAAGGCGGAATTTATTTATACCCGCCAACCAAAAAGACCCCTAATGGTAAGCTTCGGCTGCTTTATGAGGCATTTCCTCTTGCATTTCTGGCCGAAAAATCGGGTTGTTTAGCTACATCGGGGTACCAGTCTGTTCTGGATATAAAACCAATCAGTCTGCATCAGCGTACCCCTTTGTTTATTGGCGCACCCGTAATGGTCGAAAACTTAATGAGTTTATTACAGTAGGCTGATTTACAATAGCCTGAACGTACTGCTCAAGCCAGTCTGTAAGCAAAACGGTGCTATTATGCACTCAGCTATGTGGTAAATAAGTTAATAATTTTTTAATTTGGTAAAATTAAAAGGCACTAATAAACTATTTTGTAATATAATAGTTATCTTGAATGTTTAACTAGCATATTACAGGCATGAAATACTATATAACTACTGTTTTGCTATTAATAGCGCTCCAGGCTTCAGCTCAGTTAATCGTTGGCAGCAGTGGTATGACAGTGCTACCAGGAACACCTTTGCAGATAGATGGACTGACACTAACACCATCGACGGCGTTAACCATTGTTAATAACAGTATCCAGCGGATAAATTCGCCGGGTGCGGGCGCTCCTAATGGTAGCATCAATCGGGCTTATCAGTTTGGAGCACCTTTGGCTTTTTCGGGTAATGTCCGGATTCAATACCAGACTGCCGAGTTGAACGGTCGCCCTGAACAGGGATTACAGTTAGCCTATTCGTCGGTTGCAAATGGTCCTTACACCATTGCCACTGGCAGCACGGTTGATGCTACCAATGACTTTGTTTCCAATTCTGTAACGGGTGGAAATCTGTTTGTCGTAACTGCTACCGCCCTTTCCGATCTGACTCCTATTACCTATGCGCAGCCTTCAACACAGTATGGAAATTCTCCTTTCAACATTATCGTTGAAGTGTATGAACTCAATGCCGTGGCGACTCAGGGTTCGTTCTCGGTGAGGATCAATAAAGATCCGAAAGTAAGCCTGACCTTTTCGCCTAACGCGACCTCAGTAGGAGGCCAGGCTGTAAATAATAGTGCTTGGAGTTTTAATGCTAGTGATGAAGATTATTACATTCTTACAACCAATCAGAGCATAGCTGCTGGTGATGTACTTTCGTTTGGCTTAAATGCAATGTTAAACCCATCGGCTACATCCGGGGTACTGTCAATCAATTCATTGGTGTTGCCCGGCACGCTTGTGGAAACGAGTCTGACCAATAATATAGATGCCGAACGAATTAATTATTTTCAGCGATAGGAATACCGGTGTAGCAACGTAGCAACTAATACCGAATCGGCGTATCTCTCGAATCGGCGTAGGCTTTGCTGAAGTCAATTTTCCTGACCTGACTTGCTACGTAGCGGATGCCCTGAAAAATGTGGTTAATAAACGTAGTGTCGCTCTGGTAATCAGTTTTAGCGTGGCCGAGTGTGGTGCACCAGGTATAACCCCCATCAAAGTTGTAGTACCAGGCTGAGGGATAAAGCTGGGTGTATGAACCGCCAAACATTTTTACTTTCTCAGGCTCATCCTGATTAAGTGATGTAAGATCGTTGGTCATAATCACCGTTGGACCGGGCGACATTTCCTTGGTGAAATAAAACTCATCCTCCCGCTCCCACAGTTTTGGTACGTTCTTCATGGAAGGATGGCTGGAATTGATGACTTCGACTTTGAACTTCTGAAATTTTGGATGCCAGGCAAACGTTCCGCCCAGCATCCGCTTAAACCACGTCCAGTTCCGCTCGGTCCCCATCACCGAATGAATACCGACAAAACCGCCACCGGCTTCGATGTACCGTCGAAAAGCCAGCCGCTGCGCATCAGTATCGAAAACGTCGTTGTTCGTACTCGGAAAAATAAGCAGCGTGTATTTTTTAAGGTTGTCTTCCGTAAAAACGGTGGGCTGATCCGACGTATCGACACGAAAACCGTGTTGCGCACCTAGTTTCTGAATACAGGCAATGGCGTTGGGAATATTATCGTGGACATAGCCTTTGCCATTTTTAGTATAAACCAGTACGTTCACCTTCTTCCAGTTAACCTCCTGACATAGGCTGGTGCTCGTTATAAACAGGCAAAAAGACAGTCCTAACGCTGCGGTTAAAGCAAATCGCTTCATCACTTGTTTGCTGTGTTGATACGTTACGTCTACGATTTTACTACTTCTTAAGGTGGATCTGCTGCGCCTGTTTCTGCGCTTTAATCGCTAATTCAGCGGCCAGAAAACAGTGTTCCTGCGACATGGCTGTTTCGGTTCGGTTCAGGACATCGTCCACCAGTTGTTCACCGTAGGGCAGATTCTCTTTGCTGCAATCTATGTAACGGGTTTCTTTTTTATCCGTAATGAAGAGGTGGTTTCCGCCTTCTCGGCCACCCGGATCGATATTTTTACGGATCTCGATGAAGCCCTCTGTTCCCAGAATAGTCAGTCGGCCATCGCCCCAGCTTTTTAAGCCATCGGGGGTAAACCAGTCGACCCGGATATAGCCCATACCGCCGTTGCCCCGGAGCATGACATCGCCAAAATCTTCAAAATTGGGGTATTGCGGGTAATGGAGATTGCCTACCTGAGAGGCTACAATGTCGGCCTGGTTTGAACCGGTGAAAAACAGAAACTGGTCGAATTGGTGCGAAGCAATGTCGCAGATAATTCCACCGAATTGTTTCTTTTCAAAAAACCAGGCCGGACGCGTTGTGAGGCCAATTCGGTGTGGACCCAGCCCGACGGTCTGTATTACGTTGCCGATAGCGCCCGCTTTAACCAATTCTCCCGCTTTTACGGTTGCTTTGTTTTCCAATCGCTCACTGTACATGATCGAGTAGATACGTTTGGTTTCTTTCTGAACCTTCCGTACTTCAGCCAGTTGTTCAAGCGTCGTGATACCGGGTTTGTCGGACATAAAATCCTTTCCGGCCTTCATGACACGAATCCCCAGCGGAGCCCGTTCATTGGCGATAGCCGAACTAAGCACGAGCTGAATGCTTTTATCGTTAAGAATTTCGGCTTCACTTTTTGCCTGCTTTGCCTGCGGAAATCGCTTGGCAAACTCCGCGGCTAAATCCGGCTCTTTGGCGTAGAAGGAAACGAGTTCGCCACCACCCCGCGTAACGGCTCCAACCTGCCCATAAATGTGACCATGGTTCATGCCAATGACCGAAAACCGAATGCGTGCGGCTTTTGGTTTGCCATCACTTCCCAGAGACGTAGCGGATACTATGGCAGGTACACTAACCAGTTCGTTGGGCAGCGTAGGGAGGGCGACCAAACCAGCCGCCGTAGAAATAGATTCTTTTAAAAACTTTCGACGATCGTTCATGAGTGATAGAATTGTTGAATGACTGAATGATCGAATTGCTTATATATTTTCATTCAACAACTCAATCATTTTACCACTCAATCATTTAGATTTTTTAGCCATTTCCAGCGCCTGAGTCGTGGTGTAATATTTGGCGATCATATTGGGCACTTCCCAGGCGGGTAGGCTTCCTGCTTTCAGATAATCCAGATATTTCTGCGCCACCCGACCGAAGTGTGCTTCGTGACCTTCTTTATATTTTTCCGGGATGATCACTTCCCAGCCCGCTGCTACCTTCTTCACATCAACACCCGGAAACTCCTGCTGAATGTTGGGTAAAGCTGCTTTTATCGATGCCTCCAGATTTTTGTTACCCGAAGCCGATTCGATATATAATGTCGGTTTGTACTGTTGCGCAGCCGCCTGACGAATAATCAGGTTTGCCTTCGTACCGCGCATGATTGAATAATGCGTATCGCCTGCGCCTTCCGGTGCTTTATAAGCCCACGTAACCGACACTTTAGCATGAATGCCCCGAAGTTGATAATTGATTTCGCCGTTGCTGTACACCTTCAGGATGCTGTCGTTCACTACGTCCTTTTTGAGATAATCAGGAAATGTATTCTGTTTGGTAATGGCTTTAAACTGACTCAGACGCATATCAGTAGTCCACCGCCGGGCCGATGTTAGCTTAATATCTTTCTGGTAATCAATGACCTGATCGGGAAAGCATTCCCACTGAACCAGATCGACCAGGTGAGTCGTTACGTCTACAATACCTTCGCCCTGTTGTGCTACATCCATGAACCAGGCCGGGCGAGTAAGCACGCTTCCGGATACGTTCTTATAAAAATGGTGAACGCTTTCTTTTGTAACTGCCGGATTCTCGGGCGTACCTTTTTCCAGCGTACCGAATACGTCCGCCTGTCGTGAAAAAGCGCGTTGCAGCATCGTCGTGATTTCGTACCGCTCGGTCATGATGTCGTAGAGCAGGACTTTATTTTTTTCTGCAGAAGCGAAGGAGGCTTTCAGCTTATCGAAGTTATCCGCGCTGATTACCATCGGCTTATCCGCCAGTACGTTAAATCCGGCATCAACTGTTTTCTGGATGTAATCCGTTTTCAGTCGATTGTTTCCAGCCATGACTACTACGTTCCCAGCTTTGTCCGTAATCATTTTATCAAAGAAATCCGCTCCTTTGTAAACTTCTTCTTTCCAGTGGGTAGGGTTATCCGGACGGGAATTATAGCCCTGAATCTTATCGATATGGAGCTGCACATCAGGGCCATCGGGCGCATAAACATGCACAACGGAATCGACGCCTTCGAGCATATTTTTCTGAACGAGTGCAGCATGGAAATGCCCGGGATCTAACGTAATGAGGTGAATTTCGCCGGTGGCTTTTTCACTCTCTTTCGTCGATTGGCAAGCAGTAATCAATGTGGCTATAAACAGGCTACTGGCAAGTGGTAAGAACTTCATGAAAGTTAGATAAGTGAGTTTTTGTCATTCCGACGAAGGAGGAATCTCAGGCTTGACTACTATTGAACCCTGAGATTCCTCCTTCGTCGGAATGACAAAAAATAATGTCAATTACTCTTTGCTGATGCCATCATCTTGATCGCATACGGTGCCCGCTGTGGGCGCGAAAGCAGTTTATTGGCTTCAGGGTCGTTTTTGAATTGTTCTTTTTTGGGGTCCCAGTAGAGCTTTCGGTTCAGTTTCATGGCTGCGTGATGAAGTAAACACGCAGAGCAGGATCGATGCCCGATTTCTGCCGGAGCAATCGGCTCTTTCCGACTTACAATGCTCTCCAGCCAGTTGCCGTGATGTTCTTTACTGACAGTGAGATGCGTTTCATTGGGACCAATAACCGACGTAATAAGTTTTGGATCGCTGGCATCGAGTTTTTTGGCTGCATTCTGCTTGGCAACCGGGTCGCTGGCCGTTACAGAACCATCGCCACGAGACACGAAAATCCAGCCTTTTGTGCCTTCAAACTTGATGCCGTTGGGGATCTCGTTGCTCACAACCATATGAACGCCATTTTCGTATAAGGCTTCCGTGCGGAAAATACCGTGTACATCCCACAAACCACTTTTCGGGAAATCGGCTTTCCCCCAGATTTCGATAGGTCCCGTATGCTCAGTGTTCATAGCCCAGTGCGCACAGTCGATGTGGTGCGAACCCCAGCCCGTAATCATGCCAGCACCGAACTGTTCGCAACGTAACCAGCCCGGACGATCGTAATCGGCCTGTGGGTGTACGCGTTTTTCGGTATAATACACTTCGGGCGTAGTACCCAGCCACATATCGTAGTTCAGGTTTTTCGGTACAGGCATTTGTGGCTCCTCGTTTCCTGAAGGATCACCAGGCAGACCAACATATACCGTTTTCAACTCACCGATACGTCCGTTACGAACCAGCTCGGCCGCATAGCGAAACTGTTCTGACGAACGTTGTTGACTACCCACCTGCACAATCTGCTTCGACTGTTTGACTGCATCAGCCATCATTCGCCCTTCGGCTATGGTCAGGGACGCGGGTTTCTGCATGTATACGTCCTTCTTCGCCCGAACGGCATCGACCACAATCGGTGCATGCCAATGATCGGGCGTACTGACAATAACGGCATCAATATCTTTATTAAGCAATAACTCGCGGTAGTCGTGGTACACTCGCACACCGTCGTAATCTTTGCCCGTCTTCTTGGTATAATAGTCGTTGACCAACTTTTTGGCATCATCGGCTCGCTTGGTATCCAGATCGCAGACGGCCATGATCAGCGCGTTATCGTACTGCCAGACGCCTGGTATGTCGTGCCCACGTGAAATACGGCCCGTACCGATTGCCGCTACGTTGATTCGATTACTGGGGGCATTTTTGCCAAATACCGAAGCCGGTACAATCGTTGGGAAACCACTAATAAGGGTAGTGGATGCCAGCGTGCCTTTCGCTGCCAGATCAAGAAATTTTCTTCGGGAAACGGTTGCGTTTTTTTCGGAAGACATACTACGTAGCGTTTATCTGCTTTGGAAAGCTTTTAGTCAGGAAAATCTAATGAGTGATTGAGCGAATAGCTGACACAACCGTACCGGCAGTCGGACACTACGCGCTCAATCACTCATTCATCAATTCACTTAATTATATCCTGGATTCTGCGGAAAACCAGGTGAACCATCAGCCGCTTTACTGCTACGGTCGATTTGTGTTTGTGGAATTGGCCGCAGATTGTTTGTTTCTTTTACGTTAGCAGCCGCATCTGGATTATACGCTTTAACCCGTTCAACCAGATTACCCCAGCGTTTCAGATCGAACCACCGCATCTGTTCGCCGGCTAGTTCGCGTGCCCGCTCTTCATAGATCATGTTCATATCCATTTGCGCAGCTGTAATTTCCATGGCTGACTCTTTTCCTGTAAAAGCTGCCCGACGACGTACCGCATTAATTGCCGTGACAGCATCCGTTGTTTTCCCTAACTTTAGTTGTGCCTCAGCCAGAATAAGATACGTTTCAGCCAGGCGGAACGCCAGATAATCGCGGCTCCCCTGTTCGTAGGTCAGATCGGGGCGCTGGGGATCAAGAAATTTTTGCAGGGTTGGAAACAAGGCAGCGTTGTAAAGGCTTGGTACCAGAACCTGATACTTTTTAGCAGCCCGCTGTGCCACTGTCCACTCCACCCCAGGAATGTAAATAGCTGTGTCGCCGGCGTTTAAAGTTATCTTAGCCTTACTGTTATCGAACGAGGTATTCAGGTTCGCACCGGGGTTATTGCTGTACCAGGTATCCTTGAACGTTTTCTTGTAGCGAGAGTCGTTTACCCGATCTTTAAAAACGGTTTCGAGCAGATACGTTGTTGGGCGGAGCCGCTTGAAAGGCCGGTCATTGGCAATGTCGCGCTTCATACCGGGCTGTACGTCGTACTGCATGCCAAAATATAGATGCAGTTTGTTGCCATCGCCATTATTTGTATTAGCCGAATTAATATTGGTCAATGGGTCAGACGTATACTGCACAGCAAAGATGACTTCGTCGTTAATTTCACCGGATCCCTGCGCAAATACGCTGGCAAAATCAGGCAATAGTTTATAGCCATAGTTGCTGATTACGCTTTGCGCCAGGGTAGCCGCTTTCGCATAGTCGTCGGCAGCCTTGGCCGATGAAGTCGCTTTAGTCAGATACACACGGGCCAGTAAGTGTTCAGCAGCACCCTTGGTCGCCCGACCGTAATCATTCGAGCGAATTTTAGTGTCCAAGTCCGGAATAGCCGCTTCCAGGTCCGCTACAATAGCCTTGTACATATCGGCTTCAGAGGCTCGGGTAACCGCTTTCGTAGGCTCGAGCGTTTCGGTGAGCCGCAGGTCGATTCCGCCAAACTGCTGAGTCAGAATGAAATAGTAGTGAGCACGCAGAAACTTTACTTCCGCTACCCGAAGTTTTTTGGTCGCGTCGCTGACGCCCGCCGTGGTTGGGGCGCGTGTGATAACGGCGTTACAGGTATTAATGCCCTTATACAGCTCTTCCCAGAGTTGCTGCAGAATATCATACGAGCTATTTAGCTGGCTATCGTAAAATTGAAATCCTTTGTAACTACCATCAGCTCCGGCCTGATAAATGTCGGTACCATACTCGGTCATGGTCAGGCCCCTTTCGCTGGCATAGAAGTTTCGCAGCGATGAATAGGCAGCCCGGGTCGCATCCTCAAAACCTTTGGGCGTATTAATGTAATCGTTCCCGATATTAGAGATAACCTGCTCGTCCAGGATATCTTTACAGGATTGGCCACTGAGCAGAAAGGCCGTTAACGCCACTACCCGGAAGCTACTGGTTATGATCTTTGTTTTCATTGCAAGAATGAGTTGTTAGTATTTTCAAGGTGATCTTCACCGATTAAAATTTAACATTTAAGCCGAAGGTGGTTATGCTCGTAGCTGGCACGATACCATTACTGATCCTGCCATCCGACGTTTCAGGATCAACCCCGTTGTATTTCGTCCGGTAGCTTGAGAAGATAAACGGCTGTTGGATGCTGGTGAACAACCGCAGCGACTGAAGCCGTAACTTCTGGGTGATACCAGCCGGGAACGTGTATCCGAAGTTAATGTTTCGCACTTTCACGAATGAACCGTCGAAGTAAATAAGCGCCGTGTTATACAGCGGGAACTCCTGGTTGGCGTTAGGTCGTGGGAACTCGTTAGTTGGGTTGTTGGGCGTCCAGTAATCGACCTTTATTTGCTCATAGCGACCAGCTAAAGCGTTGTTATCCTGATGGAAACCGCTTGAAATAGTTTGGCCAATACGGGCGTAAATAAAGAAGTTCAGGTCAAACCCTTTGAACGTAAAGCGGTTCGTCATTCCCGCGCTGAATGTTGGAATATCCGAACCAAGGAATGTCCGGTCGTTGGTAACTGAAAATTTACCATCACCATCTATATCTGCTATTTTAACCTGGCCCGGCACAAAGTTGCCATAAGCCTTTGCTGCATCGGCTTCATTGGTCTGCCAGATACCCGTCTTTTTGAAGTCGTAGTAGGCTGTTAGTGGTTTACCAATGAACCACCGGTTACCAATATCATCGACGGCACCGTTATAAAGCGATAGGATCGCTTCGTTATTCTTGGTGAACTGCAGGTCTGTTGTCCATTTGAATCCACCTTTAGTATTCACGTTCACCGTCGATACCGAGATTTCAACGCCACGGTTGCGGGTCTCCCCGACGTTACGTGTTACGGCATTAAAGCCAATGGATGTGGGCAATTGGTCTGATAGGAGCAGGGCGGTGGTATTAGTCTGGTAAAATTCGAGTGAACCTGATACTCGGCCCCGCCAGAAGCTGAAATCGACACCGATGTTCGAAGACGTTGACGATTCCCACCGTAGGTCTGCATTCCCAATCGTATTGGGCCGGTATCCGAATGCGGGGCTGTTCCCCCAGGCATACACTGTGCGACCCAGCAAGCCCTGCGTCTGGTAAGGAGACACCCCCTGATTACCCACCGACCCCCGGCTCACGCGCAGCTTCAACAGATCAATCCAGGATATCCCTTTCATGAATTCTTCGTTGTTGATGTTCCAGCCTAGGGCAATACCTGGGAAATTACCATATTTTGTATTCTCCCCGAATCGGCTTGACCCATCCCGACGTAACGTAGCTGTCACTAAATATTTGTCCTTGTAGTCGTAGTTAATTCGACCCATGTATGAATTGATCGTCCATTGGATCAGGTTACTGCCTACCCCCAGTACAGCACTCGCGGCCCCTTCATTGTAGAACGACTGCGACTCGGCCGGAATACCCTGCACCTGAATGTTACTATAATCGAAGTTGTCGCGCTGAATCGATTGGAGTGCTGTAAGGTTCAGGTTATGATTTTGCCCAAACGTTTTGGTATAGGTCAGGATATTCTCGAGCGTGTAGTTAAACCCAAACTGACTGTTCGTAGCAGCCTGCGGGTCCCCAAATTTGCGGGCATTGGTTTGTGAACCAATAAATCGCCCGTCGCGCCGTAGAGAGAAGTCAGGACCAAAATTGACCCGGTATTTCAGGCCATCCAGGATATTGGCTTCAACATAAAGGCTATTGGTAATCCGATACTTTTTCCGCTCGTCGATCTGAGCACCAGGTATGATCTCATACAAAGGATTGGTTAGCAATGCGTCGTTGGTTGGCGAGAAGATTAGATTGCCGTTGTCGTCGTAAGGCCGTCCCAACGGGTTTTGCTGAATTGTAAAGGTATACGGGTTCAAGACTGCTCCATTCTGCAGGCTATACATGAAATACGACGAAAGACCTACCCGGAATATTTTATTGAGCTGGTGATCAACGTTAGCCCGTAGCGAATAACGGGTGTAATCCAGACCGGGCATGATGCCCTTGTCCTTAAAATAACCAGCCGAAATATAGAACTGCGTTTTTTCATTACCACCCTGAATGCCCAGCGAGTGGTTCTGTTGAAAACCCTGACGTAAAATCAACGACTGATAATCGGTACTACGCCCGGCAGCAATACCCGCAGCTACGGCTGGGTCGCCCCCCAATACAGAAATTTTCGCGTCGGCAACTGGATCGGATTGGCCCGTCGGTACTACTTGTCCAGCCGCGTTGGTGTACTGTCCTGTCGTTCGGTAAGCCTCCCGCACGAATTCGGTGAATTCAGCGCCATTAAACAAATGAATTTTGTCTAACACATTCGTAACGCCCAGATAGTTGTCGTAACTGATCGTGGTTTTGTTATTAGTATTTCCTCGTTTGGTCGTAATCAGCACAACCCCGTTAGCCCCCCGTGCCCCATAGATGGCTGTAGCGGTGGCATCCTTCAGGATTTCCATTGAGGCCACATCATTCGGGTTAAAGTCTTCATAACCAGCCGAGACAAAATCCATGGTCGATCCCAAGATAGACGGCCGAGAGCCACTAGCCAGCAACTCGTTACGGTCGCCCGCGAGCGGAATCCCATCAACCACGTATAGTGGGTTGTTCCCGGCGTTGAATGACCGTCGCCCCCGCACCCGGATAGTAGGTGTAGCACCAGGTCGGCTACCCGACTGCGCCACATCGACCCCCGCTACGCGTCCCTGGATGGCCTGTCCCAGGTTTGTGATAGGCATTTCGGTAATCTGCTTGGAAGAAACTGACGAAATAGCGCCAGTGGTCTGACTCTTTTTCTGCGTACCATAACCGATCACCACGACTTCGTTCAGCGAACGGCTGTCGGTATTCAGGGTTAGGTTGACGGTCGATTGGTTGCCAACAGTAATCTCCTGCGTAACAAAACCAACCGCTGAAAACACCAGTATCGACTGATTGCTATTAATATTAAGGCGATACTCGCCATTAGCGTCGGTTGTGGTGCCACGCGTGGTACCTTTTAAGGTTACACTTACGCCTGGTAATCCATTATTATCGTCGCCAGAGAGAACTCGGCCCGTAACGGTACGTTCTTGGGCCGGATTTTCCAACGATACGTACCGGGTTGGTGGCGCACTGTATACTGGCTGGCCAAGAAGCGCCAGAGCAGTTAGGCCAAGAAGGGGAATCCACGGTCGTCGTGGATATTGAGTAGTTGTTGTACACATACTGGGAATAGGAATTGTTAAGAGTTATGGTAAAGCTTTTGACGAGTCGGTAGCTATCTCGATCGACTCGCCCGGTTTAAGTCGAATAGGCTTTTGTTGTTTCACAAGCAAGTTTACTTGCCCGGACGTTAGCGCTACGCGGGTGCCTTTGTCGCATTGTCGTACCTGAAAAGCCGTGCCAATAGCTTCAATAGTAAGGCCACCTGTATGCACCCGAAAAATCCGGGCCGATGACGTATCAGCTCGGTGTACAATCGAGAAGTCAGCTTCGCCGTTTAGCCATACGGCTCTTGGCGATTCGTCGTTCCAGGATCGGGCATACTGAATTCGGCTGTTTGGGTAGAGCATCACCGTCGAATTGTCCGGTAGTCGAATTTTTCGGGTCTGCTGGCCAAGCGTGTTTATGGTTGAAATACACTGGTTTGGCCCATATTGCATCCAGAGCGCCCAGCCAATCAGTAAAATTACCCCCAACGTAGCGGCAATCGTCCGGATAAAATACCACCAGCCAACCACAGCTCGTACATCGGGCTGGAGGGGCCGAATATCCTCCATCCCTTGAAGCGATACACGAATTCGACCCCATACTGACGATATTTCATCCGACGACAAGGCCGGTGAGGCAGGCTGACTGGCTGTCAGAATTATATCACGAGCCGTTTCAATTATCTGGCTGCGATACGGATGATTCGTCAGCCAGTTTTCCCAATACGCTGCCACCTCTTCGTCGTCGGGGTGTTGCACCCAACGCACAAACAGATCGTCGAGGGCAAAATCCTCAGCGGTGTAGGCAGAGTATGGTTTATCGGGCACAGATTGTCCTGTTTTCTATATGCCCAAAACGCAAGGTCTCGGTAATTCTACTTACACAAACAGTGTTTATCAGAAAGGCAACGTCTTGTAACCATTAATCCAATTCGCTGTTATGTCTTTATTAACAGTGGATTAATCATGAGGCTATTTCTGCGTGTTTTCCTGGGGATTCTTTTTCTGAATGGTGTCGTGGGCCGTGTTTGGTCGCAGCCTGCCGCGTCTGTCGAGAAGAAAACCCGGTTGAAGGCAACCTCAGCCCGGCAACCTGATACAATCCAAAGCAGTAGTCCTAAGTCGCTAACGTTTACAGCCTCAACCGATCAGCGTTTTTTCTTCTTTAATGACACTCGTACGGAAGACAATCGCCGAAAACCAGTCAGTGTCTACGGCATCCGGGCGGGCTTTTTATTTCCCCCTCAGCACGACCGTCCGGCGTTACGTGGCGGACGGTCCGCCAGTTTTAAGGCGGGTGCCGGTTTTTATTTTGTCAATCAACGTCTGGATAAGCCTGGATTACTTCCCAATACGTCGGAATCCATTACACGACATTTGCGTATGGGAACGGTTTATTACGAACGCTATTTTTTACGACGTAAGGCTTTTGAGATGAGTTTACCCATCGAATTCGGTTATGGGCATTCGCGCTATGAAGTAAATGATGAAGGTGCCAACAAACATGAGGTAGCGCGGGGGGTGTTTTTGCCTCTTGGCGTAGGTGTTTCGGCGGCCTATCAATTTCCAACGATTCGCTGGTTACGGCCTTTACGCTGGTTTGGCGTAAATATTTTAACGGGTTATCGGTTTATTCTAAAAAAAGATATCCCTGAAAGTCAGATCAATTACACGGGTTTATACTTATCCGTTGGCCCCTCCTTTTTTCTGGAAAACCTTACTGCCGACATTAAATACTGGCGCCAGAAGCATAAACAAAAAAAAGCCGCAGAACAGCGTAATTAATGCCTTGCTTTAGCGAATAAGCAAAGAATCCTGCCAGTTTGGTGACAGGATGCGCAACTCGGTTAGCGTGTATCGTTTATGTAACCTAACGGAAAGCTTATTTTGCGCTACAGATGGTATGTGAATCATTTAGTCACGTTAAATAAATAGAGTTGCGGGAATAGCGTAGACTAAGTATTTTCACTCAAAGCCATGCTCACGTTGATAAAACGGAAATACACACATCTTAGCTATGGTAATGTCTCCTGCTGATAGGGATGAACCGAAAACATTACTGGATTATTTTTATAATTAGAAGGAACGGCAACCCGATAAAGTTTATCTGCGTCAGCCGGTAGAGAACCGTTTTGTTGACTACACCTGGGATGGCGTTGGGCTATAGGCGTGCCGGTTGGCACGTATCTGCATAAGATGAACCTGCCCCCAAAAGTTATATTGGCCTGATCTCAAAAAACTGTGTACGTATCAGTGCCGTTTTATTTAACACCGAATGAGTCACAACTTCAGCAGGTACTTATCCATAGTCAATGCTATGCTACGTATTGTTTGTCGATAAAGTGTTAATTGGGCCAGCCTGAAAGCTAGTATTTCTGCTACGTTGACCTGCATAGCCTTTCCTGATTACAGCCCTAATGCGTCTCCGCCCGATACCGATCATGTGCATTTGGCCGGTATTCAGGCAAACTGCTAGCCTTTGAGCGGCATGGAGATCAATAGATTACTCTTTTGATCTCCGTGCTTCTATAATTTATAAATTTTCGCTGGCGACTGCTTCTTCCCACCGGATACTAACTGCCTGCTCAATATCAGGGTGCAGGCTGATGGCTACCGGACAGGTATGGGCAATATCTTCCAGGCGGGCGCGGGTCTGATCGTCGGGTAAAAACGGATTCCCGTCGCGATTTGCGCGAAGCACAAGATCAACCCCGATACGGGCAATTTTTCGAGGTGGCTGGCTGGTCATAACTTTCGTTACGTCGAGTGTACTGCCTGTTAAATCAAGCCCATCCCGACGTGCATGAATCGCCATCGTTGTGATGATACAGGTGGCTAGTGCATTGGCTACTAAATCGGTCGGTGAAAATGCTTCACCCCGGCCCTGGTTATCGGTGGGAGCATCGGTAGTAATGTGCGTACCAGACTGTAAATGAGTGCAGTCTGTCCGGAGCTCACCAAGGTAATCAATGTGAATTGTAGGCATAAATTCGTTAATTCGACGAGTTAGTTAAACTGTAAATTTCCTAAATGAAAACCCGGCAATTACCGTTCTCTAAATATAGCTGTAGAAAGAAAGTAAATTGCTTTCGGCGGCTTAAACATATAAATTATTGACGTAGTTACATGAATTGCAGGTATGACTTGTGAAAACGATCAAAAAGGAGTAGCTTTAATTCAGGATTTTATGACAATGCGAACTATATACGGATTATTTGGTCTTACGGTATGTATTCTGCTTCTAACGACCCAGAGCAGCAACGCCCAGCGGTCATCCGATAACGAAGACGAAAACTATCGTTCGGTTACTACGTTCGGTCTTACCACGAATACGAATTCTGGGGTTGTAGGAGGCCTGTCGTTTCGACAATCGAAACAGCTATCGGGTACCTTATTCGGTCTGCCGCAGGCTCGTTATTTCAGTGTAGAACTGGTTAACGTAAAACATCCCAAGGAGCTTCAATCCTCGATTAATAGTGTCGGCTCCCGATTCATCGAAGGGAAAGAAAATTACCTGTTTGTGCTACGTCCCCAATATGGTCGGGAAGTTAAGTTATTCCAGCGCAATTCTGATGAAGGTATTGCCGTGAATGGGATATTGGCCGCTGGTCCGTCATTAGGTATCATCAAGCCGTACTATCTTGAAGTTGCCTATGGTAATTTCACCCGTACCGTGCCGGCTTCCGAAGTAAACGGATTTGCTACGGCTACGGGCGAAACGGTAACCGGGTCGGGCGGTTTTTTTCAGGGATTCGACAAGTCAAAGCTGACCGTTGGATTGAACGTAAAAGCTGCTCTAAGTTTTGAATTGAGTGCTTTCCGAAGTAATACAACGGGCGTTGAAATCGGTTTCCTGGCTGAAATTTTCCCCAATAAAATCGTCATTATCCCTAATACTGACCCCGCCGGTAAACGTGAAGATGGTAACCGCAGCTTCTTTACGTCGGGTTA
>NZ_JBMDWV010000324.1:0-23574 GCF_048594605.1 Spirosoma sp. | reverse complement strand
AATTTAACGATGAGTGATAAGTGATGAACGATGAGTGTTTTTGTGTCAACTCACTCATCACTTATCATTCATCACTTATCACTTATTATGCAACAACCTGATTCGCTTAACCAGGTCGCGGAGTTCCACCGTACCTTTCATGCTCCTGTTTTAGAAACTCCTCAGATTCCGTCTGACGCGCGCTGTCAATTGCGGGTTGCACTGCTTGCCGAAGAACTGGACGAGCTGCGCGAAGCTATTGCCGAGGGCGATATTGTCGCCGTTGCCGACGCGCTCTGCGATTTACAATACGTATTGTCGGGCGCTGTGCTCGAGTTTGGCTTAGGCAATAAATTCAAAACGTTGTTCGACGAAGTGCAGCGCTCCAATATGAGCAAAGCCTGTTTGACCGTTGCGGAAGCCGAAGCCACCGTAGCCGAGTATCAGGCCAAAGGATTCCCCTGTCATTTTATTGAATCAGACGGTAAATTTCTGGTTTATCGCGATGCTGATCATAAGACGCTCAAGAGCGTCAACTATTCGCCCGCTGATCTGGCATCTATCTTAGCGTAATCCCTTACTTCTACGGTCTTGAAACAGCAACTTGCCCAAATAGCGCTGGTCGTCAGAGATTATGATGAAGCGATTGAGTTTTATACGCAGAAGCTTCACTTCGACCTGATCGAAGATACGCCCTTGAGCGAAGCAAAACGCTGGGTTGTCGTTGCGCCACCCGGATCGGATGGGTGCCGGTTGCTATTAGCGAAAGCCGCAACAGGTGAACAGAAAAGCCGGGTCGGCAATCAAACCGGTGGCCGTGTGTTTTTATTCCTGCATACCGACGATTTTGAGCGGGACTACCAGAATTTGCTCGATCAGAACATTACCATCGTCAGACGGCCAACGGTTGAACCATACGGAACCGTTGCCGTTTTTGAGGATTTGTATGGCAATCTGTGGGATATGATCGAGCCCATACAAAAATGAGCTATCAGGGTAACGTTATGCAAAATTACCAATTTACAGCCGTTGAGCGCTTCCTGCGTTACGTTCAGATCGATACGCAATCGGACCCGCAATCGACGACGAATCCGAGCACGGAGAAACAGAAAAACCTAAGCCGCGTCCTGGTTCAGGAATTGCGCGAGATGGGTGTTACGGATGCTGAACTTGATGACTGGGGCTACGTTTATGCGACCATCCCGGCGAATACCGACAAGGCCAACGTACCGGAGCGCCGGCCGCCGGTAATTTGTTTCTGCTCGCACGTCGATACGTCGCCCGACGTAACGGGAGAAGGCGTAAAGCCGATCATTCATCCGAACTGGAATGGCGCCGATATTACGTTGCCCGATGATCCTTCCCAGGTGATACGTATCACCGATCATCCCGACCTGAAACAACAGATTGGTAACGATATTATTACAGCGAGCGGCACTACGTTGCTCGGAGCGGATAACAAAGCCGGTGTGGCCGAAATTATGGATGCCGCGCACTACTTGTTGACCCACCCGGAAGTCAAACACGGAACAATTCGGCTGCTGTTTACCCCCGATGAAGAAGTGGGGCGCGGCACCGAAAAAGTAGATATTCCGAAATTAGGGGCTGATTTTGGCTATACGATTGACGGCGAAGCACTGGGCACACTAGAAGATGAAACCTTCTCGGCGGATGCGGTCAGAATAACCATTCAGGGCGTCAGTACGCATCCTGGTTTTGCCAAAGGAAAGCTCGAAAATGCGCTGAAAATTGCCGCCGATCTACTCGCTGTTTTACCCAAAGATGCCCTCTCCCCCGAAACAACGGAAGAAAAGGAAGGCTTCGTACATCCAACGCGCATGGAGGGCAATCAGGATCAGGCTGTGCTCGAATTTATCATCCGGGATTTTACCGAAGTTGGTCTTCAGGAAAAGGAAACGTATCTGCATAACGTACTGAATGATGTCCTGAAAAACTATCCCGGTTCGTCAGCGCAGTTTGAGGTGAAGGAGCAGTACCGAAACATGAAAGACGTACTGGACCAGTATCCAGACGTAGTGGATAATGCGCTCGAAGCGATTCGACGGGCCGGTTTAGCGGCCGAACGACGTAGCATTCGGGGCGGTACGGATGGGTCACGATTGTCGTTCATGGGCTTGCCGTGCCCGAATATTTTTGCGGGCGAACATGCGTTCCACTCGCGGCTGGAGTGGGTTTCGGTGCAGGACATGCAGAAGGCCGTTGAAGTGATTGTGAACGTAGCACGGGTCTGGGAAGAGCGTAGTTAGCCATTAGCACAATTCGCCGAACAAACAATCGCTGTGGGAGTTTGAGCTGTAGACATAAACTCGACTTGCATGGAAAGCGAAATTGAACTGGACGAACCAGCCGATATTAGTGGCAATACGCTCAAATCACCCTACGATGTAACACACGATGTTGCCGGATTGAAAACACTTTTTGTCAATGTTTTTTTTATTGGCGAACCCGGTGAAGGTAACCCGTGGGTACTGGTTGATGCGGGGCTGACCGGCTACGCAAACACCATTAAAAAGAAAGCGGACGAATTGTTCGGTAAAGGAGCCAAACCGCAGGCTATTGTGCTGACACACGGACACGCCGACCATACCGGCTCGCTCAAATCCTTGCTGGAGGAGTGGGACGTACCAGTTTACGCGCATAAGCTTGAACTGCCGTATCTACAGGGAAAGTCGAGCTATCCGCCACCCGACCCAGCGATTGGCGGGGGCGGCATGGCGTATATGTCGTGGATTTTCCCGATTGGACCCAGCGATTTTGGCGATCGCATTCAGGCACTGGCCGACGATGGTAAAATTCCTGAATTACCTGACTGGCGCGCGATTCATACGCCCGGCCATGCGCCCGGCCACATATCGTTATTCCGCGATAAAGACCGTACCCTGATTGCAGGCGATGCGTTTGTAACGACCAACCAGAACGCAATTACGGCGGTAGCCACGCAGAAAGAAGAGTTTCATGGACCACCGGCTTACTTTACCTGTGATTGGCAGGCTGCTAAACAGTCGGTGTTGAAATTGAATAACCTGAATCCATTGGCCGCCGGAACGGGGCACGGCGTATCCGTACGAGGTCTTGATCTGGAGCTGGGGTTGAACAAGTTAGCTCATGATTTTGAGGCTCGTTCCATTCCTTCGTCAACCGGCCGCTACGTTAAACAGCCTGCTGTGACAGATGAGAACGGAGTTGTCGATATGCCAGCGCCGATTTCTTTCCACGTAGCGCGTACGCTTGGTTTGGGAGTCATTCTCGGGCTGGTGTCCTACCTTCTTTGGTCAGGTTTTCGGGATGATGAGTAACTTCTGAAAAACATAATAACGCAAAAGCTCCGCCAAATCAGCGGAGCTTTTGCGTTACAGAGATATCCCGTAGGTATACGCTCAAGTGCATTCTGCCGTACTTTTGCAGAAATTGATTGCTGCATGTCTCAGAAAAAGCCAAAATTTTACGTTGTCTGGCAAGGCCGAAAGCCCGGTGTTTACGACAGTTGGGAGGAAGCCAAAGTGCAGACCGACGGCTTTGCCAAACCTTTATTCAAATCTTTCGATACAAAAGCGGCTGCGCTGAAAGCCTTCAAAGAAAAACCACATCTGCATATTGGGCAGGCGCCGAAACTGGCTGGTAAGCAGGGTAAACTAACTGAGCTGGTCGGCTCGCCCGTTCTTGACAGTCTCGTCGTGGATGCAGCCTGGAATACGGCAACGGGCGATATGGAATACCAGGGGATTTATCTGGGCACCAAACAGCGGCTTTTCCTGAAAGGTCCTTATGCCGATGGTACCAACAATATCGGCGAATTTCTGGCGATTGTTCATGCGCTCGCATTTCTCCACCAGAAGGGAAGCAATATTCCTGTGTATTCGGATTCGCGCACGGCCATTGGTTGGGTCAAGAAGAAAAAAGCCAACACGAAGCTCGAAGAAACCGACCGCAACGCCGAACTGTTCGATCTCCTTGATCGGGCCGAAACCTGGCTCCAGACGCACAAATATGCCAATCCTGTCCTGAAATGGGAAACCACCGTCTGGGGCGAAAATCCCGCCGATTTCGGGCGTAAATAAGTCATGTTTCGCTTCAAACAATTTACCATTCAGCAGGACCGCACCGCCATGAAAGTTTGCACAGATGCCTGTGTATTAGGTGCCTATGCGGACGTAGCATCGGAGAACGACACTGGAATGCAACGAATTCTGGATATTGGCACTGGAACGGGTCTGCTGGCACTCATGGCCGCGCAACGTAACGAACAGGCGGTCATTGATGCAGTGGAGATTGATACGTCGGCATTTTTACAGACCGCCGAGAACGTAGCGGCTAGTCCATTTGCGAACCAAATCAACGTAATAAATACGCGAATTCAGGATTTTAGAAGCGACGTTACGTATGACCGAATCCTGACGAACCCACCTTTTTACACGAACCATCTGCGTTCGCCCGATGCTGCCGTCAACCGCGCCCTGCATACCGACGAACTTCCATTTGGCGATTTGATCAACGCCGTTGTCCGATTGATGGAGCCAGAGGGACAATGGTGGGTATTGTTACCACCTTATGAAGCCGGGAAATTAACCGAACTGGCGCGTGTATCTGGTCTGCGGCCAGTGCATCGACTTTCACTACGTCATCATGCTGAGAAACCTTTTTTTCGGATCATTATGAGTTTCTCGTTTAAAAACCTGAGCCTTACCGAGCAATGCCTGACGATTTATGAGCGCGACGGTCGAACATACACAGCAGAATTTCGGGCATTGCTACGTGATTTTTATCTGATATTCTAATTCTCTTCCGACCTTTACAGCTTTAGAATTAATGATGTGCCGAAAACGTTACACAGACGTACTAAATAGCATATCATCAATCAGTACATGGCCGAATTACTGCAATTAAGTATCCTGATTCCGCTCTATAACGAAGATGAATCGTTGCCCGAACTGCACGACTGGATTGTGCGGGTTGTGACGGAGCATGGATTCACGTATGAAATTCTGTTTGTCGACGATGGCAGCACAGACGAATCGTGGAGCGTTATCGAACGGTTAGCGGCTATAAACTCAAACGTACGCGGCATTCGGTTTAACCGGAATTACGGCAAGACAATGGCGCTGCAGACAGGTTTTCAGGCCACGCGTGGTCAGGTGGTCATTACAATGGACGCTGATTTACAGGATAGTCCTGACGAGATACCCGAACTGTATCGGATGATTACGCAGGATAACTACGATCTGGTATCGGGCTGGAAACAGAAACGTTACGATCCCGTCACCAAAACCCTGCCAACGAAACTCTTTAATGCCGTTTCGCGCTGGATATCGGGTGTGCAACTCCACGATTTCAACTGCGGCCTGAAGGCGTACAAACAGAAAGTTGTGAAAGTGATTGCCCCTTCGCTCTACGGCGATATGCACCGAAATCTGCCGATTGTGGCCAACTGGAATGGTTTCCGACGTATCGGTGAGAAAGTGGTGCAGCACCGCGCCCGCAAATATGGTACGACTAAATTTGGTCTGGAACGCTTTGTGAACGGCTTCCTGGACGTACTGGTCATTGGTTTTGTTCATCGGTTCAGTAAGCGGCCGATGCATTTTTTCGGTACGTTCGGTACGTTGTCGTTTTTTGTGGGCTCTGTGCTGGCCATGTGGCTTATTGTCGAAAAACTCATCAATATTTCGCGCGGGGTTAAATACCGAAACGTAACCGATAATCCGCTGTTTTTCTTTGGTTTAGTCGCCATTATTCTCGGAGTTCAGCTGTTTCTGGCGGGTTTTCTCGGGGAAATGCTCGTGCGACAAAATTTAAACCGCTCCGGTGAGCAGCTCGTGGCCGAAAAAGTGGGATTTTTAGAGAAAAGTCTTCCAATACAGCAACCTGTTGCCTAGGTTTGCAACTAATTAGTTAATTAATAAATACAACCAGTTACGAAAAAAAAGAATGAAGAGTAATTTTAAAGCCCATCCCTGGCATGGTATTCCCATCGGAAATTCAGCTCCTGAACAAGTGACCGCGTTTATCGAAATTGTACCAACCGATACAATGAAGTACGAAATCGATAAAACAACGGGATACCTGAAAATCGACCGGCCTCAGCAATATTCGAACGTATTGCCTGCGCTCTATGGCTTTGTTCCGCAAACGTACTGTGGTGAGCAGATTGCCCGGCTAGCTACCGAGAAATCGGGGAAAACGATTGAAAAAGGGGATGGTGACCCACTGGATATCTGCGTGTTGACCGAACGCGAAATTACCCACGGAGATATCATCTTACAGGCTATTCCGATTGGCGGTTTCCGATTGATCGACAAAGGTGAGGCCGACGATAAAATCATTGCCGTACTAAAAGGCGATGCCATGTACGGTCAGTTTACTGAGCTAGGCCAGCTTCCTGAAGCGGTTGTGAAGCGTTTACGTCACTACTTCCTGACATACAAGACCCTGCCCGAAGAGCCCGCTGTTATGGAATTGGCCAGCATTTACGGCCAGCACGAAGCCTGGGAAGTTATTCAGGCATCCATCAATGATTATAAGCTGATGTAGGTTAGCAGAGGGTGAGGAGCAGAGGGAAGGTTCGATTTGGTTAATTCTATGCCCATAACCCCATACCCTTGCCATCTTACCACTCGTCCGCTATTTTCACGCACTTAACACTTTTGTAACCCGGAAGCAGCTTTCCGGGTTATATTTGTATATGGCCTATCAACGAAAGGTCTTTTACTCAATCTGATTACATGCGACAGTTTCTTAAGTTCGTGCTGGCCACCATTGTCGGCCTGATTCTTTTCTCATTTGTTGGCTTTCTGATGTTATTGGGTGTGGGTGCTGCGTTTTCCTCGTCGGATAGTAAGCCCGTTATCAGCGATAATTCTGTATTAAAACTTAATCTGGACGAACCAATCGAGGAACGTAACAGCGAAAATCCATTTGGTGATTTTGGGCCGGTTACCACATCGGGTGACGCCATCGGACTGATCGAACTGAAACAGGCGCTTAAGGAAGCGAAAAAGGACGATAACATCAAAGGAATCTATCTCCAGACTGAAAACCCCGAAGCCGGCTGGGCTTCTCTTGAAGAGGTACGTAATGCCCTGATCGATTTCAAGCAATCAAAGAAATTCGTTTACGCGTACGGTGAGTCGATGAGCGAGAAAGGGTATTACCTGGCGTCGATAGCCGATAAAATCTACCTGAATCCAGCCGGTGAACTAGAATGGAATGGTTTAAATGCTGAATTGTCGTTCTTTAAAGGAACACTAGACAAACTGGGCGTTAAGCCCGAAATATTCCGGGTAGGGGAATTCAAAAGCGCTATTGAGCCCTTCATTCGCGAAAATATGAGCGAACCCAATAAACTTCAGGTGACGTCTTTTCTGAACTCGATTAACGATCATATGCTGGTACGGGTGGCGCAGAGTCGGAATCTGCGTGTCGACTCGCTCAAGCGTTACGCTGATAAGCTGACGATCCAGACACCTGAGGATGCCTTACGTACTAAAATGATAACCGACGTTGGTTACCAGGATGAGCTGGAGGGTATCATTCGGAAACAGTTGGGTGTTGAGGAAAAAAAGAAAATCAACTACGTAACGCTCAGTAAATATGAGAGCTCGGAAAAGACGGACGAGGGTACCGGCTCAAATCGGATTGCTGTGATTGTAGCGTCGGGTGATATTCATTCGGGCAAGAATGGGGATAACAGTATTGGCTCCGAAACGATCGTCGACGAGTTGCGCAAGGCCCGCTTAGACGACAAAGTGAAAGCTATAGTGTTACGTGTTAATTCGGGAGGAGGAAGCGCCCTTGCTTCGGACGTAATGTATCGTGAAGTTGAGCTTGCCAAAAAAGCAAAACCTGTAATCGGATCGATGTCCGACTATGCTGCCTCGGGTGGCTATTACATGCTGATGGGATGCAATAAGATTGTGGCAGAGCCGAATACAATCACAGGTTCCATAGGGGTTTTTGCGTTATTATTCAATACGGAATCCTTCCTGAAAGATAAGCTCGGTGTTACGTTCGACCGTGTGAAAACCAATGAAAATGCTGATTTCCCGGCCAGCACGCATGAAATGACACCCTTTCAGAAACAGGCCATGCAGCGTTCTACGGAACGTATCTACGCTACCTTCACCAGCAAAGCGGCTGCCGGACGTAAACTCCCAGTCGATAATATCCGGGCCATTGCCGGTGGACGGGTCTGGACGGGGAGCCAGGGAAAGGCGCTCGGCCTGGTCGATCAGCTTGGCGGCTTAGACGATGCCATCAAACTGGCGGCCCAATCGGCTAAACTTAAAGAAGGTGACTATAGACTGAAATACCAGCCTCGGAAAAAGCCTTTCTTCGAACAGGTAATGAGTTCATTTTCGAAAGACGAGGAAAGCAAAATTCAAGCCCAGCTCGGCGAATTGGCTCCATATGTGAAGTATCTGAAAAAACTTAAAAACATGGAAGGCATCCAGATGCGAATGCCCTTCGAAATCGAAATAAGGTAAGAAATAGGCTACAGGACGTAGTGCCCAAGTTATCACATAACCTATATCCTGCCTGCACAATTAAGTTAGGTTTGCCAGTAGTTAGACCCGTGCGATTCTTAAACCGTATGGGTCTTTTTTTTATCTTTCGCTACGTAACGTAAGGCCGTTTACATGCAAACGCTCCCCGTACATCTTGATTTATTTGCGTTAATCATTCTGCTGGGCATAGCACAGGGATTGTTCCTCGGCGTTTTTTTTCTTACCCGGCCAAATCTGTCGGGCGAACAAGGACACAACGTAGCGAACCGCTGTCTGGGCTTTTTTATGCTGGCCGTTTCAGCCATCATAACCGAAATATTTCTATGCTACACCAATTACATGTTTCGGGTGTTATGGCTGATTGATTTTACGGAACCGCTCAATTTTACGATTGGGCCTTTGTTTTTCTTTTTCGTATACGCCCGGGTTCACCACAGGCTTCCTCAGAGCTGGGGCTGGCATCTGATCCCTTTCGGCATATGGGCCGTTAACTCGATTACCTGGTTTTATCAGCCTGTTGAATACAAATACAACTCCTATATCCATGCCTATCATCCAGAGCTAAAGTATGTGACTTCACACAATTATATTCCGGATGACTTTACGAACCTTCGCGACTACGTCTCTGAAATAACCTTATTAAGTTGTCTGATTTATGGCATCTGGAGCGCACTGGTAGTATGGCAGGCGTATCGAAAATCTGGTGACAGGTTTGGGGGAAAGTTATCGGTTCAACTCGGACAGCTACGTAACCTGGCGATTTTGAACGTAACGTTTCCGATTTTGATTAGCATTGTAAAGCCGAATTATTACGAAGATCTGGGCGATTACATTCTGGCTTGTTACGTAACCGTACTTATTTATGCGACCAGTTATCTGGTCATGCGAGGCTCTACATTTTTCAATGAAGCCCCTCCGCTTGCGCAGCCATTACCAGCTAGAGTGGATGAACCGCCTACCGAGCCCAGGAAAAAATATGAAAAGTCGTCGTTGTCGGAAGAGCTTGAAAATGCAGTACTATCGAAATTGACGAACCTGATCCGTACGGATAAACCGTATCTGGAGAGTGACCTTTCCTTACCGAAACTGGCCGAACGATTGAATACGTCTCCGCATCATCTTTCGCAGCTGTTAAATGATCGGCTGGGGCAAACCTTTTTTGATTGGCTCGCTACGTATCGAATTGCCGAAGCCAAACTGTTGCTGAACGATCCGGCAATGGCGCACATAAAAATTGATGAAATTGCCGAGCGAGTCGGTTATAATTCTCCATCGGCTTTTCACACCGCCTTTAAGCGACTTACCAATCAGACACCCGCGCAGTATCGGGCTACAGGCCTGGGCGGTACGGCTTTCCGGCAGGGAGCCTAAAGCGGGAGGCTCGACATGCAGAGCCAGGAGAATAAAGGTTGCGCCTTCTTCCCGGTCGGGGAGAACTTCGTATTTATAGGCAAATAGGGCTTTAGCGCTGCACAAGGGGCAGTTTTGGGGGCAAATCAAAAGCACCTGCTCATGAAGTCACTAGTGCGACCTGCGGTATCCAATCCTGTACCTTCTACCCGGACTCCCCGAAGTTCTGATACGAATGCCCAGAATACCCAACCAATTACATCTGCTCAACGACGTTACGATCTCGATTGGCTACGTATCATCGCCATTTTGATATTGGTGTTTTACCATACCGGCATGATTTACGTATCGTGGGGGTTCCACATTAAAAGTGCTGAACACAGTCAACCAATGGAAGAAGTCATGCGCTGGCTGCACCGCTGGCGTATGCCGCTGTTGTTTTTCATCTCGGGGGCGGGGACGTTCTTCGCCTTACGGAGACGGTCGTACGGTTCGTATGCGGGCGAGCGGGTTCGGCGTTTGTTTATACCCCTGGTATTTGGGATGTTCGTTATTGTGCCTCCCCAGATTTATGCAGAGTGGTTATTCAGAGGTCGCTTTTCGGGAAGTTACGGAGAGTTTTACCCGGAAGTCTTTAACTTTCAACCCTATCAGGATGGCGGTACCGGTGGCGCGTTTAGCTGGCATCATCTATGGTTTATAACCTATTTATTTCTGTATTCGCTGATAAGTATTCCCGTGTTTCGCTGGCTGGAAGGCAAATCAGGCCAACGCTTTATGGATCGGATTAGCCGGTTAATTGCCCGTCCAGGTGGTGCGTTATGGCTGGTTGGTTTGTTACTGCTCAACGACGTAGCACTGGGAGGTTTCTTTCCGAACGAAACCCACGCACTAGTGAATGACTGGGCTTATTTTATGAAAAATCTGATCCTGTTCTGGCTGGGATACGTACTGATCAGCCGACGCGATTTCTGGCAAACGATTACCGATCAGCGTCGTTATTTTCTGGTAGCAACTCTGGTCTGTACGGTTATCTTATACAGTTTCCGGCGGTTTGTCAGTGCCGAAACGTTCGATAACTCCCGACTGTTAATAACACTTTTCAGTTTCAATGGACTCGGACTGACATGGTTTTCGGTGTTGACAACCATTGCTTACGGGTACCGCTACCTGAACCGAAATCATCGGTTTCTGCCTCATCTGAACGAAGCGGTATATCCATTCTACATCTTGCACCAGACGGTCATTATCCTGATAGGCTACTACGTACTGACTCAAACAAACCTGGGTGTCTACGATGGTTTCCTGCTTATTAGTTTATCGACATTAACCATTTGTGTGTTTGTGTACACGTTACTAATCCGTCCTTTTAAGCTGACACGCGCACTGTTTGGCCTGAAAGCGTGAATAGGCTGATACGTAATGATTGCCCCAGATGGTCATCGAAAACTGGGAACGCAACCTGGCTACGTATCGTCTCGTCTGAACGCGACGGCTTCAATTTCCACCAGATAGTCGGGATTTGCCAGGCCGGTGACAATAATACTAGAGATAACCGGTGGGTTGCTTAATTTTCTCAGGAAACTCTGGGCGCCTTCAAAACCCTTTCGTAGGTCCTGGCCCTGAACTATGTAAATTGTCAATTTAAACAAATCGTCTAACGTTGCACCGCAGGCTTGTAAAGCCGTTTCAATATTTTTCAAAGCATACTCGGTTTGTAACGTTATGTTTCCCTTCCCGATTATTTCCAGGTCGTTTGTTATGGCATTTTGTCCGCCAATATAAATGGTGCGGCCATTTCCCGTGGTGATGGCTACCTGAGAGAAAGCCGGGTTTTTTAACAATTGGTCTGGATTCAGAAATTCTATGTTTGAGTTCATAGTTTGGAATGTTGTTTAGAACATAACTAGCCAGAAGTATTTTAGCTTTAAATCCAGACTTATTTTCAGCTGCGAAACGGGCTCGTTGTCGACCGCAGGTATTGATGGCATACTACGAGTCATAACGCAAATCACCGGCATTAAACTCAAACGGATTGTTTAGCAACAGTCCTTAAGAACACGGTCATGCACGATTACAAATGTCATCCATACTACCACGAGGATTGATACCAGATTAACAATGGTGAGTATTGAGTAGTAATTTCGCTGGGAACTACCTGATCTGCTGCTAGTTTTTCCTGCGTAGAACTTAGACGCAATTGGAATCATCGCCATAACCTATAACACAACAATTCCTGGATAAAGACCAGTGATTGCGATGCCAACAAGGCTGAGTACGGCTACCGTAAGGGTTAATATCAGCGATATGAACGTAACAACACTAAAGGCTTTTGTTTCCATCTTGGTGATAATTTATACTGCTTCAACGTAGCACTTCGGAGGCTGCCTGTCCGGCAGAAGCACTGCGAATCTAACTGACAGTGTCCCTACGGCTTATTTCTGCCTGGATATCCTTCAGGTTTTTTGAATATCTTGATCCTATTAGAAACGGAAAAATTAGCAAAATAGCAGTAAATAAAAATCCCCCATTATGTGTAGCAGCCCAAATAGCGATGCCAACTACAAGACCGATGCACACAGCAATTATAGTTTTTTGAGATTTCAATTTTTTCTCTTCCGACACTAATTCGTCAAGTGTCATTGCAGAGTAGTTTTTACTTGAAAACATATTAATAATTACGCTAATAAGATTTTGAAACTTTTGGGACGATCCCGGCTCTCACGTTCCACTTATCGACTGGAGCAAGAACAGCCTAAGCAAACTGGCTAGTTAATTAAACTGTGGCTATCGCTCGGAACCCGTCGAAAGCAAAAATAGCTACTGGTTGTCAACTGTAAGTATCACCTGGGCGAGCCGCCTAACGACACAAGGGCTGATGGCTATGCGAATTACTCACCTAAACACACTTACCCGCCAGCTTTTACATCCTTTCTTGGTTGGACTGCGGAGTACGGCCTTTAGGCTTACTGCATGTCGCCCGGCAAGCCGCCCATGCAGAGTGAACCACCAACACTCTTCCCAAAACGGTTTACACCTACAACCAGCATTCAACTGTATATAAAGTTGTGGCCTATAAACCCACAGTCTCGATTGCCCATAAAAGCAAAATAGAGATTGAAATCCGAATACTTAACGACCTGACACAATTTTATAAATACAAGATTGTTTACTGATGTTTCTCTTTTGTCAGCACGAACTTATTGTTAATCTGTTTACTGTTTTTTAGCCTTTAAAATCTAAAATAAAAAAGTTCATCGAGTAAAAATGTTACCTGCTTGTCAATGACGAAAAATGTATCGCCTGAAGCAAACTTCCATCTTAAAAGTGTCGGCTAAAAAAGCTATTTCTGACTCTCTTTACCGAATTTAAAGAGAGTCAGAAATAGCTTTTTTAGCAGCCTCCTTTGTGAGGAATACGTTTATAAATTAGTTTACGATCTCGTTCTACATAGTCGCCCGATACTATTGGATATGAATACTTGGGCGCGTGCGATACGAAATGGCTTCTTATAATTATTGTGTCGTTAACTTTCAGGCTATGCAATTGCTGAAATTCATTAGGCTTTTTCGCGCCAAAACTTAGAATATAATCGTCGCCATCAATCCGGACCATCACTCCAAAACCTAATCGTGAGCCTGGCGGAAGAGAAAGAGAGGTTACAACGGCCTCCATATTGGTAAAATCACGTATATTCTTCCTTATTTTAGCTTCACCGGCAAACACTTTTTTGCCTTCGGCAGACGCTTCCCATTTTTTGTACTTTATACCATCAGGCGTAGCTTCCCATCTTTTCATTACGGCTTTCCTTTCAGCAGCAGAGAGTGGCTTTGAGGTTGATTTTTTAGACGTTTCATTTTTGATTTCGCGATTGGCAAATACGAGCCCGCTTACCACCACCAGCAGTAAGATCGGCACATAAATCACTTTTTTCATGGTTTTATAGGTTTAATTAACAGAGATCTATTTTCTGATAAATCAGATTGGTTTAAGGCATTTTTTTGTATCCTATAAAAGTTGATACAGCAGAAATACGTTAACGGTGTTCAGGCAAATACCTGCAAACAAGCATGTTTAAAAAAGCTCGGTTAAGTTCGGGCGTGTCTAAAAAATTCTTTGAATACTAACCGGCTTTATCGAATACGGTCTTCCAGGAACGCTCGCTACTGAATAAGGTTGATTTTGCATTAGCCTGAACAGAAATAGACTTGCCATCATTGCTCAACTTCCAAACCTCTGTTACGTAAACAAATGCTTGTTTCTGAGCATTTATGTTGGAAGGAGTGGCAAGCATCAGGTATACAATTGAGTTTACAGTCATAGTTTGTCTATCAGCTGACAACTTTACGGTAAATTTCTTTCCTCTTCCCCGGCCATGATTAATTTGGCTTTCTTTACCGTCGAAGGCCAGTTTCTCCTGGCTTGTAGCCAGCGATGCGCCAGGAGCCGGATTTGGTACCCCTATGGTTAGAAAATCTGCCTGCTCTGCTATTTTCATAGTTTTAGAGAGCATACGATCACCCTCGTCATATGTGCAAACAATATTTCCCCCCATACTTATCGACTCTTTGGATTTCCATTCGCCAGAAAAGTTAGCGTGATGAGTGCCATTTTTTTGTTGAGCCTGTACGCCAAAATAAATTACTCCTGTTAACAGAATAATCAGGCAGGAGAATACAGTTTTTTTATTTTTCATTTTTTTGCGTTTTAATATTGATGAAGCAATCATGATTTACCCTACGGGTTTCGGTGAAATCACAATAGTTTTAAAGTTGGTTCAACAAAAATACTTTGATGGTATGCAGATGGAGGAACCTGGATTGTAAATAATAGTGTAAACTTTGTAAATACTATCTTGACATAATGCTTGATAAAAGAAATTTCCTGCCCGTAAAACGTAAGCACATAGGCGGATTATTAATACTATTGTTTGTCTCAATAATCTGCTTGGCTTTCAGCATAACCGGCAATGATGACTTTGACTTTGCCAGAAGGGAAATTTTGCTTCGCCGGATCGGACATGAAACACTCCTCCAGTCGGGCGACAGTATATCACGGGTACTTCCAGTAAAAAAGATCGCCAAAAATGAATACCAGATCAGTTTTGAGAATGCGTTTACTTTTCAACCCGAATCTCTGGTGAATACTACTCAGCGTTTGTTAGCCAAAGACCCGCTCGCAAATGATTACGTTGTTAACGTACTGAACTGTGCCAATGCCAGTGTAGCCTATGGATATGCTATATCAAAAAATAAAAAAGATGATATTGTAGCCTGTATAGGAAGAAGGCAACCCAAAGCGTGTTACATTATTACTATTAAATTCAAACCGACAGGAATAATTACAGCACAGAATGGATATCTTCTGGGCAGCCTGACAGTTTTAGCAATTGTTGGGTATATTTTTTTTAGATCTGTTAAGTCGCGGAGGGCCTTAGTTGACAGTCAGCATACGGGTACATTCACTTTAGGGTCAATGTCGTTCGACGCGGAGACTCGTAAGCTCATGATACATGGAAAGACCATAGACTTAACCAGAACTGAAACCCGTGTACTACGCATTTTCGCGTTGTCTCCTAACGAGGCTATAGAGCGAAGCCGGCTACAAAAAGAGATATGGGAGGATGAAGGTGTTATCGTAGGCCGCAGTCTGGATATGTTCATTTCAAAACTTAGAAAAAAACTGGAAATTGATCCGAACATCAAGATTGTTGTCATACGCGGCAAAGGATATAAGCTTGAAGTTAGCGCTTGGGAAAATCCTTCCGCTCCGAACTGATGCATTAAAATTCACTGGGCATTTGTAAAGCTCTGTAGTGAGCTAGTAATGTGGTATCATTAACAGAACATCTTTCCTAAAGTCTCCTGAAAGGAATTTTGCTTTTTCCAAAAGCTGGTACGTGGTCGTTCACTGTCCGTTTAGTTATCTTTTATTATTGAGCAAGTTTACCGCAAAAAGTGAGTACTGTTGTCGATGCCAAAAACTGTTGCCTTAGTTAAAGTTCACCAAACAAAAAATGTGAATTTAGGCGGCCGATTGCCGCACTTACTGTTGCATGAGGCCCGCAAAAACACTTTACTTTTGGTTGTCCACCCAATCTCCATCAGGGTTGATGGATGATGACACTACGTCCCCGAACACACGTACTTTCAACCTCAACACCCTCGTCTGGTTGGACTCTCAATCTGCCTTCGGGACGTGCGTCCTGTCGACGGAAGGTTGATATGTTGCACCGCTCAATGTTACCTTATTTATTTGTATCTTGTCACTACGTTTTTCTGTCTGTCATTAAGAAGTTGATTACCAATCGAATTAGCCAAGAACAATTTCAAACGATCTTTTTAGAAATCACAAAGAAAGACCTGCCAAGTTTAAATAAAAAGTTGTGGTCCTTCGACTGGAAAAAAGAAATTAAATTGACCGATCGAGTTGGTTATAAACTAACCACCCAAGAAAACCCAGCTGTCATTCAAGGCTTGATTAGCTGGTCTGACTTAGGTGACCATATTTTTATTAACATAATTGAATCGGCTCCCTTTAACCGGGGCAAAGAGCGTTTGTATCAGGGGGTAGCAGGTAATTTATTTGCCATTGCCTGTCAGGAGTCGTTCACGAGAGGGTATGATGGTTTTATTGTATTTGAGTCTAAAACAAAATTGATCAATCATTATCGGGACTTATTAGGGGCACAACGCCTTGGAAGTTCAATCCGAATGTTTGTTGATTCACAGGCGGCTGCCCATTTAATAAAACTGTACTTATGAAACCGAAAAACCCAAAGTTGATTGACGAAATAGACGTAGAAGTTGTCAATCGTCAACCAACCGTTGATGAGCGTCGTGAGATTAGCGCGTTCATTCGCTCCTACAAAGCGAAAACCAAAAGGTCGCCTGCTATTTCAGCCCGTTCCAGCAAAGCATAGTGTTTTAGTAGGGAGTCGGTTGTCGCAACACAATTGCCAAACTGACATAATAGTCTACCCAACCGGGACGCTTCTCATGTCGCACACAACCCCAAAAGCGACCCAAGCTAGGCCCGTCTTTTGTCAACCGAAGCGGGCTAACGAACCAAAACCGCTCTGTCGCGGGGCAATTGCCCTGTCGCACGAAGCCCAACCTCTATTGTTTTTCTGCTGTTACGTCCACCCAACGCCAACGGGTGTTGATAGTGGATGACGCTACGTGCCTCAACACGACCAACTTCCAACCTTTACACACCCGTTTGGTTGGGCTGAATGCCTGACCTACCGGCGTGCTGCCTGTCGCCCGACAAGCCGCCCACGCAGAGCGTATTTTGCAACAAATTAGTTGTTTTTAGCCTCTTTTAAACAACTCAAGCAGCACTCTAAACCAAATTTCTCTAACGTTTTATTATCAAATCTTTTATCATTTATATCGTATGTCCACTTGATATGGTCTAGAATAAGAGTAATTATTCCATTCGTTAACTCTTTGGAAAGTTGAAACTTATATTTCAATTTTTCCATTCCATAATTCTCAATGAATACGCTTGAGAACAATTCTGAAATTTTAGCTTTTATTTCGTCATCAGTCTTTGTTAAAAGGTGTTTAAACTTAGCCATTGTTTTGGTTACTCTGCATGGAAAGTTTCTCTGCCAATCGTATTTGAGTTTGTTTAATTCCCTTTTGTTCTTTTCAGAATCGTATGAATGGGCTACTGTTCTAATTGTAGAATTTGGTTGCTCGATTACAAGCAGATTAGAATTATCCTCAATCGGATTAATGCCATATTTTTTAGGATACTTGGTATTGAACAAAGCGATAATCGTGTTTTTGTCAATTTCTTTACTTCTAAACCTGTCGCCAAATTTATTAGAATTAAACCACTCTCTGTATTCCTGTACAGCCGCGTCTCCGATACTTTTAATTTCATCAGGTATATTGAAATCTAAATAATCCTTTGTTATGAGTTTGCAGGATGGAGACAAATGATATTTCATTTTTCCTCCCTTATTGAAAACATAACTCTTTGTATCTTCTTTTTCAGGAACTTCATTATAATATTCTATTGCAAAAGTTTCTTCATCTTCTAAAAGCATCTTGTATTTGAACAGATATTCTACTTCACGCTTGTTCAGAATAGAATATATTTCTGGATCATTATAGATATGTTGTAAAAACATCTCTAAGGACACGTCAACATTAATCTCTAATTTCTGACTCAGTTGACTGAGATTGTATTTTGTCAAAAATGCCATAACGTGATAGTTCTTTCAACTTGCCCAACCGGGGCGGTTGCCCTGTCGCACACAACTCGGAAATGCAAACCTCAACTTGCCTAACCAGGGCGTTTGTCTTGTCGACCGAAACCCGCCGAACGAGCAAAAGGCCGCACCTCTGGGACGTGCGGCCTGTCGACCGAAACGCCGAAATGGAAGCTAATTTATGGACCCGCACCCAACGCCCGAAAGGGCTGATGGTGAACGAGTTAGTTGCCTGAACGCGAGATGCTTGCGACCTTTGCACCCTTTCTTGGTTGGGCTGCAAACCGTCCTGCGGGACGTGCGTCCTGTCGACGGAAAGCTACCCCGCGCGAAGCGAACAACGACTCACTTCCCATTTGGCTACGAAATCGGTTTGCTTTCAATTAGATATGTTTTTCTCGAATCAATTCGATTAATAAACTTATCTATTTCGTGAAGTGATTTAAAGTCACTTTTCAAGGAGTCTTCCAGTTGTAATCTAAATTCAGAAATAATTTCTTTGTGCTTTACACCTAATCGGATTAGCTGTAAGTCTATGTCTTTATTCGGATTTAGTTGATTCGTAAAATTCTCAAGTAAGAAAATGTTGAGCTCAGTTAATATTCTACTTGTTTTTTCTCCTATCCAAAAAGAATTGCCTACAGCAGCAGCAATAACCAAAAAATTACTGGTATAAAACTCGTGCCCAGTTGAAAACATTCGATGGGCAACCTGTCCATCCTCGTGTTGTACTATAATTCTGAGCTGTTCGCAAATAGATACTATCACCTCATAACCTTGTATCCTCTTCTCGATCAATTTTTTGTAGTATTCATTTTTGTAGTTGTTACGCTGAATACGCCAGTTTATCCACGAAGTCAAAGCTGCACTCAGAAATGAACTTGTAAGTACTGTCAATAAGATACTGCTTGTATTCATTTGCTTTACAATTGTCTCATGTCAACCGGAACTCGCCCAACGAGCAAAAAACCTGCCCGCTGCGGCCTGCAACCTGTTGCCCGAGACATGCCAAGAGAGTAAGGTCTGAAAAACTGATATTATTTATGTTATGTCACAGGATGCTTGTAGATGCCGGTATCCTTAAGTTTACCAAAATATTTTTCATATTGTGAAATGGCGTAACTGTCCATCATTCCTCCAATATAGTCAATTACCGTCCTTTCCCAATCATCTGTATCTCTATACTCTGCTGGTAGTAAAACTAGATCTTTATTAAAAGTATTGTCCATGTAGACAGTATACAGATTCGTTAGAACATGCTTACCTATTAATTCATATTCAATAATTTCGGGATTTCTTTTTATAGCTGTAAATGTCAAACTTTTGAGACCTCGAGCTAGATTGCTTAGTTCTTTATATCCTAACTCAGAACCAGAAGGGCCTTCTACAAGGTCGACATCCATAATTAAAGAATTGACTATTATTGAAGTTAGTTCTTTTCGAAATAGTATTGAATATTCTTCGGATGATTTGTAAGCTGTAGAATTATTAGCAAAATCTCTAGCTTGCTTCACAATAGAGGCAAATTTTTCGTATACATTTTTATATTTACTAACTTGAAACTCATAAAGTAATTCTCCAATCGAAAAATATTTATTTTTCAGTGAGTCTTCAAGATCGTGTGCTGCGTAAGCAATTTCATCTGCAATATCCATTACTTCACAATCAATAGTTCGCATATTAATATTGTGTTCTTTAACCCAATTTGATACAGTTTCAAAATCCTTATCGTACAAGAATTTCTTTGGGTTTTCTTGTTGATTGTGAAAATACTTAACAACGCCCAATAAAGTCCTAATTGTTAAGTTTAAACCGTTGTAATCGTAGTGTTTTTCTTCAAGGTGAGTCAAAACTCTGAACGTTTGAGCATTTCCTTCGTATGAGGATGTACTAGAACAGCTACTAAGAAATTTTTCTCCAGCGTGTCCGAAAGGTGGATTTCCTGTATCATGCGCCATGGAGCAAGTTTGTACGGTAAGTATGTCTTTTAGTCCTATCTTTTTTGCAAGGCTTCTTGCAATTTGGGACACCTCTAAACTGTGTGTAAGCCTGTTTCTATAAAATGAATTTTCTCGAGGAATAAATAACTGCATTTTACCCTGTAATCGTCTGCAAGCGGAAGAATATAGAACGCGAGCATAATCAATATCTGCATCATTTCTAAAATACATATCTCTGGTTTGACTAGTAGTGTATGCCCTTTGGGTAGCTACATTTATCATTTGTTGCTCTTTCCATTCTACATAATCTTTTAACTCCATAATGGTAATCGAATTTGAGATTAACTGCTTTGCGTTTAAACAAGTGTAATTATAAGAATAGAAAGCTTGTGTTGATAGCAGATGTTAATAGTGTCAACCGAAGCGGCCTAACGAGCTAAAAGCAACCTTGTCACTACGTTTCTCATGTCGACTGAAACCGGCAAATGAGCCGAGACCGCCCTGTCACGGGACGCGCTGACTGTCACACAAGAGACCGCAAACACGCTTTTCAGCTTGTTGCTCCACCCAACGACCATGAGGGATGATGGATGATAACGCTACGGCCCTGAACAACCACAACTTCCAACCTTTACACCCTCATTTGGTTGGGCTGCAAAGTATCCTCCGTGACGAGCATCCTGTCAACGGGAAGCTGCCCCACGCGAAGCAATAGTGCATACAATGGCTGAAGCCAGCTTAAATGTTTGTGCTCTGTGTCTGAATATTTCTCTCTTTCGGATTAGGTCCATATTGATTAGGTCTTTGTTCACCTTCTGCAAACAGTAACCAAAAGAAATAAAATGGAATGAGCTGATACCAACCGCTATTGCCTCTGTCGTGGCATCTTTTAGCACCTTGCGCCCAGAAAAACCAAATTAATGGAATGTAAGCGAGTCCAATGATTGCAGCACCTTCATCTGCTTGTAGAATAGCGTTAATAATCGTTGCTGGAATAGCATAAATGATTGCACTTATACCGTATTCAGTTCTTCTTATACGGCCTTCAAATGAAAAAGGGTTTTTGAACATAATAGTGAGGATTTGTTAGTTAATTCCTGTTAAGCTCTACCGCGAAAAGTTTATCTGACGTCTGTTATTGTAAAACTATTTACCGTTTTATTAAGCAGAGGCTTCCAAGTAGCTTCATCTTCTTGTCTATATGAAGTGATTATAGAGTGCATTCGGTCGTTATTTTGAAAACGATATGTATTAACAACTACGAAAGGTCTGTCAGCTAGCTGCCGTAAATATGAAATTTTTAGAGCAGTTCGCCCATTCACTTTCGTGATGGCAATTCCATACCAACTTATGAGTTTCAAATTTGTACCCTGAAAACCTTGTTGAATTTTTTTTTTGAATTCTGCACTTAGAGCATTTAATTCAGCGGGAGTCGCTGTAAAAGACGTGGTAAGCTTTTCATAGTCTCCAGCATTGCCTATTGTAGTTTCAACTATTACTCTCGCGTAAGTTGAAAAACCTGATTGTTCAAAATTATTTAATCCCTTCTGCTGAAATACAACTCTGTTATCAGCAACCTCATAATCAAACTTCTTAGCCATGCTATTCTGATAGGATTCAGACATTTTTTTGTAGTTGCCAGACTGAATTTCCATCATCGCTGGCACCGAAATGTAACCGACATTCAGAAGCCTATAATCTCTAAACAAATCTGTCTGAGAGAAGCATGGATAGTGAAAAACTACATACAGAATAAATAAAATTCTCGCTTGTTGCATCTTCTTGGATAACTCTCATAAGTATGATAATCACTTTAACCGAAAGCCAAGTTTGCTTACTGAAGCGGAGCCAAGTCTGCCATCAGCCTTTAGCCTATTTTGCCTTTGAAATTCTTTGACCCCTCTAATTGTATTCTCATCAAAAATACCATCGACTCGGCCTATTTCATACCCTAAACCATTTAAGGATTCTTCCAAAGTCATTCTGTCTTGATAACTATATCTATCATGGTAGCTAATAGCATTCTGTACGGCTATCAACTGATTATAGTATCTGTCATAAGAACTTAAATCCGAAGAATAATTGTAGCTCCTGAGACTTCTTTCCAATTCACGATTGGATTTTTCTGCATCCTCTAAAAGCTTTTTATTCATTTTTTCAAAGTCGTAATCATTAAAACTCGATGTAGAAGGGAGGGAGTTATAAAATGAACTACTTGTGTTTGGCGAAGAATATGTTGAAGACCCAGATGGTGACGAATATGTAGGAGACTCGTAAGTTGAACTGTTATTTCTATTCGTAGAATTTCTATTATAATAATTTCTAAGATACGTATCAGGGTCTCCTGTAGCTACCTTTCCTGTGTATGGATTTGTATTTCCAGGATAACTCCAGTTGTTGTAAGGATTTCCGTCTGGATTAGAACGGTAATGAGGTTGCACATAAGTTCCGTTACTTCTATAATAGCCTCTGACATGAACTTGTGCGATGAGTTCAATCACTGAGAGTAATAAAAGTAAGAGTAAGGATATCTTTTTCATGTTTATGTATTTTTTAATGGTTCAATCTGTCAAAAATCAATCTATCCTAAGTGGGGCGTTTGCCCTATCGAACGCAAACCGCATAAGTTGCCAAAGTCCGTAATATTCAACTAACGATTACATACATCTATCGGCGAAGATGTAAAAAGGTAAGTGGTATCGAATAAAATTTTTTCAGTGTCCAGTCAGCTAACATCGGCGGTTATGTTATCACACGAACGCTAGCGCCTGCCCTGAGCGTTAGTGCTGTCGCAGGAAGCCCAGAAATGGAAACTTTAAATTGTCCACACGGGGCGTTTACTCTGTCGCAAACCCGCCCGATATGAGCGCCTAAACCGCCCTGTCGCGGGACGTACCCACTGTCGCACGAAGTCCACAAACACGCTCTTTTTTAACAGCTTCTGGCGGTTCACCCAACACCCACGGAGGTTGATGGTGGGCGAAAGGCCACCTGAACGAACGTCCTCTGACCTTTACACCCCCGTTTAGTTGGGCTGCACAGCGTACTTCTGCGGCCCGCTTCCTGTCACACGAGACCCACCCACGCGAAGCGGACAAAACGCACAAATCCGCTTCAAGACCAGCGCGAAGCCTGACGATACGTTTTTCAAGCTCACCGACCGACGCTTATCCTGTCGCACGCTACGTACCCAACTCGCTTTGAGCTTCCATTTGGGGCGTTTCTCGTGTCGCAGGCAACCTAAAAAAGCCACCTAACTAAGGCGTACGTTTTGTCGACCGAAGCCGCCCAACAAGCCAAAAAGTTCGCCTGTCGAGCTGGGCGACTTGTCAACCGAAAGCTGGCAAACACACCTTTTCTGCTTGTTGTGTCCACCCAACGCCCGCGAGGGCTGATGGCCCACAGACCACTGCAAAAACAAACGTAACGCCCTGCTTTTACACCCCTGTTTGGTTGGGCTGCCGCATGGGCCTATCCGAGTGTTTCCTGTCAGAGGTAAGTGGGACCTACAGTACTAAACAAAAGGGCACAATCCGCAAAAGGCCAAAGTATGTCAAAC
>NZ_JBMDWV010000323.1:0-17125 GCF_048594605.1 Spirosoma sp. | reverse complement strand
AGTGAATGATTACTTTAAAGCTATTTGGGTACACAATCACGTGATCGAGGGGTTGATAAAATGATAAAGAATAAATAAGAGTTTATCTTACAGTAATTTGTTGAATATTGACTTAGCGGTATAGGGACGGTGCGGCAAACGTAGCGCATTAGTCGAATTAGAAAACGCATCTGTTCTTTAGCTGACTATCTACAGCCAAAAACAGATGCGTTTGCGACCAAAATGGTCTAGAGTGATAGTTGATAACTGCACACGGCGGCCTTAATAGACTTCTCCTCGAGCGGCTTTCAGTGTATTTTGCATGAGTGAGCAGATAGTCATCAAACCTACTCCTCCGGGAACGGGCGTAATGAAGCTTGCTTTTGGGGCGACTTCGTCAAATTTTACATCGCCTTTCAGGGAAAAGCCACTTTTCTTGCTCGCATCGGGCACACGTTCCAGCCCTACGTCGATCACGACGGCACCTTCTTTAACCATATCGGCCGTAACGAATTCCGGCTTTCCGAGGGCGGCAACCAGAATATCCGCCGTACGACAAATTTCGGCGAGGTTCTTCGTGCGGCTGTGGGTGAGCGTAACCGTACAGTTGCCGGGGTAAGTGTTACGTTGCATCAAAATCGACATCGGAAGACCCACAATCTGACTGCGACCGACAACAACACAATGCTTTCCAGACGTTTCAATGTTATATCGTTTGATCATTTCCAGAACACCCTGCGGAGTCGCTGAAATATAAGCTGGTAATCCTTTCGCCATTCGACCGATGTTGATTGGATGGAAACCGTCGACGTCTTTGGCCGGGCTGATCGTTTCCATAATACGATCGGGGTTGATGTGATTGGGGAGGGGGAGCTGCACGATCAGACCATCCATATCTGGATTCTCATTCACTTCACGAACCTTGGCTAACAGGTCTTCTTCAGAAACGGAAGGATCGAATCGGATGAGGGTGGAATGCATACCTACCTCTTCGCAGTTTTTCATTTTCGACGCTACGTAGGTTTCTGAAGCACCATTGTTGCCGACCAGAATCGCGACAAGGTGGGGAATTTTGCCGCCTTGCTCCCGTATTTGAGCGACCTCAGCCGCAATTTCCTGTTTGATCTGGGATGAGAGAAGTTTACCGTCTAAAAGTTGCATGTGTCTGTTATTAGTCTTCAGTCGAAAGTCGTCGGGACAGCCATTGGGCTAGTAACGGTCTACCGACGACGTCAACTCAACCGCAAAGCTACATAAAGAAACAGGTTTGAGATTCCTGAAGACGAGTTTACTCAATACGTTCCGGTACAAAATATTGAACCTCGTGCGCTTCCCAGGCTGACGGAATTTCCAGCCGTTGAAACATCCGATAAAGGACATCATCAGGCACTACATGTTCACGATCTTCGTTTTGCTGAATTAACTGCTGATATGGTACTTCAATATATACCAGGCGAACCTGCGCTTTATACGTAGTGAACAGATCGATTAACTGCTGTCGGATCTGACGTGTCAGGTTCGTTGCGTTCCAGACAAACGGCGTCTGCTTGCGCAGCATACCTTTGGCATCTTCTCTGGCCAACCGAACCACGCGGCTGGTGCCCTGTTTGTCAGTCGGACTAATTTTTAGCTGACGCCTATAGTTGTCCAGGCTGATAACCGGCCAGTCGGCCAGGTAGCGCGATACGAACGTATCTTTTCCGGAACCGGGTAAGCCAGATAAAAGCACAATTTCAGAACCCATTTCGGGAAAAGGTTGGTAATCCGGATAAGACGTATCATGACTAAAATAATGAAACCGAGCCGCGTCGCTGATAAATGGATAACGTTGGCCCCAGCATTGGTTTTCGCGGCAAAATTCCTCGAACAAATCAATTCTGTACAGCAGATCCGCCTGATCAGCACAAACGCGCCCTCGAACATCCGCCCGCGCGAGCATGGCTAGCCACTCCGTGTTTACGTCCAGACTAAGCTGTAGCAATGCCTTCTGCGGATCTGGTTTATCAAAAATCCAGAGCGGAAAACCATGATACCGAATCAGTTTACAGATTTGCTCACGCGTTTTGAAATCGGGTACCGAAGCTAAACGATAGCCCGTATACAACATTTCCCGCACGGTGTGTTCTCCTTTGCGGGCATGTCCACGCGCCGTAATACTACCATCTGGCTCGATAACGGTTGTCGATCGTTTTTCTACATCATGCAGGAGTGCCGCCGTCCAGAGTAGTTCCTGATCGTCCGGACGTAACCACTGGTATTGTTTGTCGGCAACAAGGGCAGAGAGCACCAGTTGTGTATGGACTGCTACGTTGCCCTCAGCATGATGACGTGGGTCCTGTACTACGTCTGCCATATCCCGAATTTCACGAAATTGGTTTGTAAGCGCGGTCCACTGTTTATCGGTTGTGAATGTCCACATAGCTTTACAGAATTAATAGAGCTCGTTCGATTGCTCTTGAATCAGGCGGGCGCGTTTCCAGGTACGTGTCCAGTGTTCATCTGTTTTAACGTGCCCCCGACGAACGTATTTAAAAACATTATGCTGGTGATCGTCAACAGAATACGCACCGGCGTTACGTGTCACAATGCCTTCACAGGTGCATTTTTCACCGGTTTGATAATCAAATGACTCAAACGTACCGGGCAATGTGGCTAGTTCTGTTACAGCAGCCTCAACTTCTGTAAAGCTGAATGGCTGCTTCTGGATAGCCAGGACCGGAACTGTTGGGAAATTCAGCAACTGCGCATAAAATTCGGTCTCTTCCCACGATAGCCATTTCTCGTTTTCCCGAACAGCAAAAACGTAGAAATAAGCGTCAATACGTCTGTAGCAGATGGAGTGTACTGCATAAAGATTTTCACCGAAAACTTCCAGGTCGCCCAACTCATGTTTGATTCGTTCCCAACGGTCGCGGAGATGACGAGTCCAGGGAGTTTGGGTGGGTGCTGCGTGTGATCGGGCAAATACTCCGTAGCGATTCAGGCAGTTGTTTTCGCCGTCCAGCTTTTCGGTATGTATCAGTACATCGATGCGGGAAAGATCTTCCTGAGTCTGATGATTGATGCGGTCGTCGCTTGTTGTACCCGGCGAAAAGGGGTAATGATACGTTCGACCATATTTACGGGAAATCATAGTAATCGCATTTTGATGAAACAATAAAAACACAGGCACTTTACTGGGCAGTAAAGGCTATCCACGTAGCGGAACCTGTGTGCGATTACATGACATTCGGTGGTTTATGAGTTGTCGATTCGTTGAACGTAGCAAAGATAGTGTACTGATCTGGAAATCGTTTACCCATATTTCTCCTGCCACTCTTTCTTTAGTTTTTTATACTCGGGGTCCTCGCGTGCTTCGAGGTACTTGCCGTAAAAAATCCGGGCCGATTCCGCTTTCACAGGATCTTCGTTGCGCGGAAGCTGATCCCGGCCATGTGCGCCCGAACGCCCTTTCTGATCATCAGGGACAGGGCCATCGTATTTTTGTCCTGTTTTGTGATTCGCGTACCGACGCGATCGGGTATAGCCCATTTGCAGAAACTTTCTGGCCATATCCATGCCAATGAAATCACCCTTTGCTTTATAATCCAGAAACAACTGGTAGATTTTCTCTGACGATTCTCGGGCAATTTCGGGCGATTTAAATTTCCAGTAAGGTAAGATTTCCTCTTTATAGGGTCTGACCAAAAGTACACCCTGTTCACCTTTGCCCACTCGGTACAGCTCAGGCTGTTCGCGCAGATTGAGCTGCCGATAGTCGAGATCGTAATTAAAAGCCCGATTATTTGTCGCCATATGGTTTGCTCTAACAGGTGTATAACGTACTTGAGCATTAAAAGTCCTAAAACCGGTTCACTGTTTATTAAGGCATAGTGCCGTCGAACTAATTTTCATACTTTCGCCCAAAACAAGGACTATGATCTGGTATAATAAGCCATCAATCTGGAATGCCGATAAGGATCTGATTCATATGCGGGTCGAAGCCGATACTGACTTCTGGCGTATTACCCATTATGATTTTGTTCGGGATAACGGCCATTTCTATTATCAGGAACAGGCCGGTGATTTTGTTGCGAGTGTTAAAATCACCGGTCGTTATGCCGACTTGTATGATCAGGCTGGGCTAATGCTACGTCTTGATGAACGGAACTGGATCAAGACGGGGATTGAATATGTTGATGAACGCCAACACGTTAGTGCAGTCGTTACGCGGGAGTTTTCCGATTGGTCAGTTTGTCCTCAGTCGAATGATCAGCCCTCGATTTTTTTGCGCTTAACCCGTCAAAACGATTCAGTACGTATTGATTATTCGTTCGATGATTTTACGTATCAAATGCTGCGGCTGGCGTATTTCACTCCAGAGGTGCCTGTGCAAATTGGCATGATGGCCGCTGCTCCCGATGGTCGGGGGTTCGACGTTACGTTTGAGCAATTCTCTGTGCTGCCTATTTTCTGATTGGCAATTAGTTGAATTACTCTGACAACGTATTGTGTTTTATTCTGGCTACTGTCCAGAGAGGTAGCAACTGGCTGAAATTAAGGAGCTAACCAAGCCATCCTAGACTCTGGTTCATACTGAAACCGAGCACGCACCTGTCCTTCCCGGCTTACGCGAAGATACTCCATAGCCAGCACACGACATTCGATCACCGCAAAATTGCTACGTCCCGCTTTTTCGGCTTCATCGGTCAGGTCTTTGCCATTCAAATAGTCTGGAAAGCCAGGGTAGGGGGTTGGCAATTCGCTACCGGGAACGTACTCTGAAAAATAAAGCTTACGACTACCATCGGCGAGTTTCTCCCAATGCTCGTCCGCGATGTAATCATCTGTATGAAGCCGGGTTTCGGCCGTCAGACGAAGTTGAATCTGTTGCTTGCTGTCCCAAAATAAAAGCGTAGTTGTAGGAAAGGCTTCAAGCTGTATAACTTTTTCGGAACGTGCATCCGTATGAAACCAGACGTATTTGCGGATTCCATCAACGGCACGTAATATCACCATACGAGCATCGGCTCCCCGGTTGGTGCAGGTAGCGACAGTCATGGTTTTGAATCCTGCATCAATACCCTGACCGTGCTCAGTGGTGGAGATGAGTTGATGCCAGATTGCACGCTCAAGGTCAGTAAGAGAATCCGGAAAGGTTATCTGCAAAGTTGATTCAGGCTGATTCGCTGTCATAAGCGATTGGCGTATGGTGATTGATTTTATGAACTGAAACACCCGTTGGGATAACCTAAGGGTTAATTTTTTTGTTTAATTATTGTAATTCATAAAATTAACGGCTCAACTGACGGACTCATGTGTTTTCATAAATCGCTCAATGTTACAGCTCAACAACTGGAAGAACGATACGACGCTACGTTGCCGGAATCGACTCAATTTCAGCCGGTGTACCATGCGAATGCCTATCAGTTTCCGACCTGGCCGATCGTAACACATCAGGAACCCGAACGATTTCAGATGATGCATTGGGGGCTGATACCCCATTGGGTTAAAACCTATGATGATGCAATGGAGGCCCGCACCAGAACCATTAACGCTCGCTCTGAAACGATCTACGAAAAACCCTCATTCCGTTCGGCTGCGCAGGCTGGAAAGCGGTGTCTTATACCCGTAACCGGCTTTTACGAGTGGCATACGATTGGTAGTAAAAAATTTCCGTTTTACATAAACGCAAAAGATCAGGAGATTGCTTCAATTGCCGGTCTGTGGGACGAGTGGCCTGATCCAGACTCGGGTGAATTAATACGAACGTACACGCTCTTAACCACAGAGGCTAACCCGCTCCTGGCCGCTATCCATAATTCAAAAGAACGGATGCCTTGTTTGCTGACTCAAAAAGCCGAACAGGCCTGGCTTCACGATGATCTGAGTGAAGAGGACGCTCTTCATTTATTAGCCAGGCAGTATCCTGCCAGTAAAATGCATAGTTACAGCATTAGTAAGCGCATTACGTCGCGAAAAGAACCGAGCGACGTTCCGGAAGTACTGGAGCCCGCTAACTATCCGGAGCTGAGCAAAGCCCCTCAGTTGTTTAGCTGAGTAGCAGAGGGCATGGGGTATAAGAAAAAATGCTCTGGTTTTCCTTGCTATCCCTGCAACCCCGGCTTTACAACAGCGCTGCGCCGAAAACACCAGCGCTATCGCCTAACTTGGGCTTTAGAAAGCGGGTGTTGATTTCTCGACTGTTGAAGATGTACTTACGGGCTCGCTCCAGGCCCTCCGTATAGAGTAGATCAATGTTGCTTAAGCCACCGCCTAGAACGATTGCGTCGGGATCAAGAATGTTAATGATCACCGAAATACCCTTTCCAAAATACTCCAGCAGCCGGTTAATCGTTTGACTCGCAATTAAGTCGTTGCCCTGCTGATAACGGTCAATTATCTCTTCCATAGACCGATCTTCACCGCTCATTTTTTTGTAATAGTGCTGTAACGCAGGTCCCGAAATAACCTGTTCTACACAACCACGCTTGCCGCAGTAGCACGAATTCCCGTTCTCTTCCAGAATATTATGTCCCCATTCGCCACCAAGACCTTGTAAACCATTCAGGACAAACGGACGTTTGTCTCGCCCCTGGCCTCGCACAACAATACCGCCACCAACGCCCGTACCCATAATTACCCCGAACACTGTTTGATAGCCCGGCACTACGTCTGGCACGATACCCATTGTGGTTTCGGCCAGTGCAAAGCAATTGGCATCGTTGGCTATTTCGACTGGAACATTTAACAAACGAGCCAGATCCTGCTTCATCGGCTTCCCATTCAGAACGGTTGTATTGCAATTTTTCATGGCCTGGCGTGCCGGATCGAATGTGCCGGGTGTGCTAAACCCAACGCGCTCTGGCGCCAGGCCGGTTTCTGCTTTGAGTGTATCGATCAGGCCTGTAATCTGGTTTAGGATATGATCGTACCCTTTATGGGCTTCGGTATCGATACGTTTGCGAATGAGAACGGCTTCAGGTTTGGGAGCGGAAAGAACAACGCCTTCCGTTTTAGTACCTCCTAAGTCGATGCCCCAGTAAGTCTGCATAGTATAAATATTGGGTTTACAGGCCACGAATTACAATTTAATTCTGATCGGCGGTTAGTTTTACTGTTAAAAACTAATTAATCATTGAGTATAGCTCAATATTAAGTTTACTGTGAGCGAATACCCTCAATTTCACACAGAAAAGAAAGAAGTAATGCTTCAGGATTTCGTGTAGAAAGCTGATTAATCGTTGTTACGAGCGTCCATACTGTTGGCGTAATGCGCTGTAACGTAGTGCAGGTGTGGCTTAAATGACAAGGTAGTCGGAATTTCATTCAATTCGCTCAATTATTCATTTACAAAATGGCGTGGTATCATACTTTTTTTCATGGATTGCCGCAGGTTGCCTGGAAAGCAGCGCAGACCGACGAGCAAAACCAACTCGACCTGGAAATGCTTGTAGAAACACTCGACTTCGGACCGGGTGATCGACTGCTGGACATATTCTGTGGCTATGGTCGTCATGCGGTGCCGCTGGCCCGAATGGGAGCCCGTCTTACCGGGATAGACATTTCAGCGGAATACATTGCCGAATTGAAGGAAGTTGCCGATGCCGAAAAATTGTCAGTCGTAACCATTACCGATGATTTTCTTCAGGTAGCGAAAAATAAAATAGGACCGCCAGCTACGTTTAATGCAGCTTATTGTCTGGGCAATAGTTTTAGCTTCTTCCCTCGCCCTGATATGGTGGCGTTTCTGGAACGTATTGCCGATTTGCTGAAACCAGGTGGTCGATTTCTGGCGCATACCGAAATGATTGCTGAGTCAGTTCTGCCCGATTATCAGGCTCGCAGCTGGCAACCTGTCGGTGATATGGCTGATCCTATTTTGTTTATGGTCGAAAATGAATACTACCCACTCGAAAGCCGAATCAGCTCACAACTAACTTACGTGCAAGCCGGAAAAACCGAAATGCGGACCGCAAACCACTACGTGTACACAGTGGCCGAACTCAGGCATCTATTTGCCGAAGCGGGACTAGCTGTGCTGGCCTGTTATGGCACTCTGGAGGGAGATGAATTTGCACTGGGCGACGAAGCTTTATGGATGTTAGCTCAGAAAATGTAATCAATGAACATATTTGCAATAAACTGATAGCCAACAAACTTGTCCATTTAATAAATTTTATAAGAACGAATAACTATATACGTTTGTATTTAATTAAATTTATAGAAGACCCCATTAGATTTTTCACAGAAAAGGCGTGTCTTTTTTTAAGATTCCCGTCAGAAATACGTAATTTTCAGGTGATTTAACACCGTTAACTGCGGACAGAGGACCTACTTCTATGCAGACAATTGAACGTAAAGTGCGTAGCCGTGAGCAAACTCGTTCGGGCATCGTCAATACCGCAAAAGCTATCGCCAGCCGCGAAGGATGGCAAGCCGTTTCGATCCGTAAAATCGCTGATGCGATTGAATATAGCGCCCCTGTCGTTTATGAATATTTTGATAGTAAAGATGTCTTACTTGATGAAATTCGGAACGAAGGTTTCAATTATTTACAGCAAGAGTACGAACGCATTCTGAAGCTATATCGCGACCCCGAAAAACGACTTTTCGAGATATCGCTTATTCAATGGGAGTTCGCACGGCAGCAGCCCGAGATTTATCAGGTAATGTATAACCTGGACGGAGCGTACTGCACACTGCCCGTGTATCAGTCAGAAGCTATGCAGGGGGTTAGTCGTATTATCTGCGATACGATTTATTCGTTTATTCCTAAAGCAAAGGAAGCTATTAAGCGGCTGTATTTTCAGTGGTGGGCTGTTTCGCATGGGATGATTATGCTGGCCATGATGCTTAAAGAAGAACAACCCCTGGATCAATCAGAACAACTATACCGCGAAACGATGCGCCGATTCGTGCGCGACTTACGGTAAAAATCAATAGTGGTTAGTCACTGGTTTCTGATGACTAACCACTATTGATCGATTTACGAAGCGCTACCTGCCCGGCGTTTTTCTTCTTCGGCTCCCCCCGACCGTCGGCGAGATGGCGATAAAACCTCATTGCCAAATCGATACGTAAAGGAAACGGTTGCTACCCGCGTGTCCTGACGCTGATAAAACCGCTCCACATAATTGGTGTAAGCCGACGTAGCGTTTAATGGACTTGTGTAGAAAACGTCCGTTACGTTCAACTTGAGTGTGCCTTTTTTGTTGAGCATTGTTTTCTGCAAGCCAATATTCAGCTGGCCAAGCGGCCGAATATCCAGGAAGCCATACAACTGACGGGATTGGTAATTGCCGGTAAGATCGGCAGTCCAGCCACGCCCTATTGTAAATGTGCTGGTGCTATTGAGCGTAAAAGCGGGTAAGCCATTGTTGAGTGATGTACCGGCTAATTCACCGACAAACTTCTGGTAATAAGCGACTACGTTATTGTCCAGCGTCCACCACTTCGTTGGCTGGGCTGGAATCGTCAGCGTCAGGCCGTAGTAATCGGAGCGCGTCAGGTTCTGGAATGTCGATACGGCCTGGCGATTGCCTTCGGGAGCAGGTTGTACTACGTCGATAATAGGTTGATTCGTGCGTGTATAGTTAAATGACGTAATAAACTTCTGCTTGAAGGTATGTGTCAGTTCAACGTTATAGCTGGTCTGTGGGAATAGGGATGGATTACCGGTAAAATACGTAGTAGCATCGATGTAAGCCCGGAATGGATTGAGCTGATTGTAGGTTGGACGGTCGATCCGACGGCTCAGCGATAAGCTTACATCATGCAGTTTCGAGAGCGGCTGTTTGATAAATACGCTCGGGAAGAGCTGAAAATAACGGCGTTCGAAACGATTGTCGCCAATTACCTGAACTCCGCTGACAATGGTTTGCTCACTACGCAGGCCGATCTGGACAGATGTTTTCTGGATGGTTTTGCTGAAATTCAGGTAGGTTGCACTGATGTATTCGTTGTACCGAAACTGATTACTTTTCCCCGTATCGACAGTACTCTGGCCCTCTGTGATATTGGTGAACAGAACGTTATTGTCCGAATTGACCCAGCTAACCTTAACACCCCCTTCCAGTTTAGCCTGATTCGGCAGTTTGCGCGTGTAATCTGCTTTTGCTGAGCGGATATTCAGCCCACCGTCCAGATCGCCGGCTAAGGTCGTGGGCGGCCGAACCGGGAGCGTGAACGAAGTTTCCAGATTCTGAAGTCGATGGGTTTCGTAGTGAGCAAAATCGAGATCGGCTGTTAACTCCTGGCTTCCTGTCGAATCGAAACTGTGCTTCATGTTCATATTCACGGCTACGTTCGGCATCGACAGATTCCGGCGATTGGCTGACTGATAGCTAGATTGGAGGTTGCCGCGCTCGTCGAACGTCTGTGTTACGTTCGGTATACGAGCTTCTGCGTTCATAGCTAAACCGCTCACCACAGCTCCTAATAGCGTTCGTTTGGATAAAGTATAGTCAATTCCTGCCCGGTACGTATTCGAGATGTAATTTGTTTTTCCTACGTTATCTTGGTCGCTACTGCCAATAAACTGCTGATTCTGGTAAAAATTCCGGTGCAAGGTCAGCTGCGTAAAAACGTTACGGTCGCTGTAGTTATAATTGCCAAAAATATTCAGTTTTTTATGGCGGTGGTTCAGCGAAATACCACTCGTAAGCTTATAGTAACGGCCATAGCCATAACTACCCGTAATACTACCGTTTGTACCTTGCCGACTATCTTTTTTGAGTTTGATCGAAATAATACCCGCTCCACCAGCGGCATCATACTTGGCGGGTGGATTGGTAATCAGCTCGATTTTATCGACAGAATTGGCGGGCAGACCACGTAGCATTTCTCCCAGTTCAGTGCCCGTCATTGGAACACGTTTGCCATCAATAAGCACCAGCACACCCTGTTTGCCCCGTAATGCGAGGTTGTCATTTTGATCGACTGTGACGCCCGGTGATCGGCTGAGAACTTCCAGCGACGTAGCGCCAGCACTAAGTGGACTTCCATCTACGTTGACAACAATGCGGTCGACTTCCCGTTCGAAAAGTGGTTTCCGGGCCTGCACCGTTAATTCCTTTAGTTGGGTTTTACTACTGGGCTTTAGTAGAATGGCTGGTAAGGTCTGATCGGCAGAGGCAACCAGGAAGGGGGCCGTCTGGACACGGTCAAAACCCACTTGGGAGGCTGAAACAAAATACTGACCAGCGGGTAATTGATCAAATCGGAACGTACCGGCTTCACTGCTGAACTCGGTCTTGACGACCACGGAATCAACTGCCCGATGAATAGCTACGGTTGCAAACTCAACCGTTTTTCCGTCGGCGTCGCGGACAATGCCTGAAACAATAGGTCCACTTTTCGCGTAGACAAAGTTTTGCCCCACCAGGAGCAGAGTGAATAGACAAGCGCGTAGAAAGAACGTCATGCCGAATTGCGTTTAGGTTTGTTGAATCGATTTCAGGCTAAAGACCAGAAAACCGATTTGCAGCGCGGCATTTATCCACAAACGGCCGAAAACGGGTATTAACGGAAGTAGTCGATAGTAAGGTAGCTGATAGGCTGTTGACTGCTAATGCATAGGTAGGGTTTTTACTTTACCCCCTGCTACGTCGTCAACGCTGTGATGAATAATAAAGGCGTTTGGATCTACTTTGTTAACGATGGTGCGCAGCCGGTTGATTTCGAGTCGTGTCACTACGATATAAAGAACACTATCAATGTCTTCGCGATTGCCATGCTTTCCATAGCCGCCCTGGCTTTTTAAGAGGGTTACGCCCCAACCCTGATCGATGATGCGTTGATTGATAATATTATTATACTTCGAAATAATCATTACGGCTGTGTGCTCTTCAATACCATGAATAATAAAATCCACCGTTTTCGAGGCTGCGAAGTAAGTAATCATCGAATACAGGGCCGGGTTGATACCTAGAAACAAAGCGGCCGCTGCAAAAATCACTACGTTAAGAAGCAGAATGACATCGCTCACTTTCAGTACGTGGCTACTGCGGCTAATGAGAAGAGCAGCAATTTCAGTCCCATCCAGTACGGCTCCGCCCCGTATGGCTAAACCAATGCCGGCCCCGATAAAGAATCCGCCAAATATGGCTGTCAGTAATAAATCGGGTGTTACGTCCGGGTAAGGTATAACGGCCAGGCTAAGCGAGAGACCAGCAATCCCTAATGTGCTTTTTAGTGCAAACTGCCGGCCAAATTGCCGATACCCTAATCCAATGAACGGTAAATTAATAATGAGTAACCAGATCGGGAGTGGAATGCTGAACAACGTTGCCAGCAACATGGAAACGCCAGTTACGCCCCCATCGATAAAATGACTCGATAACAGAAAGCCCTTAATGCCCATGCCAGCACTAAGTATTCCGGCGATGATAAAAATAGCGTCCTTAACAGGGCGATAGTAAACAGATTGTCGGGCCATAGAGAGGAGGTGAGAGTGTTGATAGTCGTCAGTCAATAGTATGCTTGTATGCATCAATGCCAACTACCGACTATGACTATCATCAATATAACCCCTCTATCGATAAATAACGTTCTCCGGTATCGTAGCAAAATGTTAAAATTCGACTTCCTGGGGTAATATCCGGAAGTTTTTTGGCAACAGCGGCCAACGATGCACCCGACGAAATGCCTATGAAGGTACCTTCTTCCTTCGCCGATCGGCGCGCCATCTCGAAAGCGTCCTCTTTACTGACCTGAATCGAGCCATCCAGTACGTCAATGTGCAAGTTCTGCGGAATAAAACCAGCTCCAATGCCCTGAATAGGGTGAGGACCGGGAGCACCACCGCTGATAACGGGCGATAGTTCGGGCTCAACGGCATATACTTTCAGGTTAGGAAACTTTTGCTTTAGTACTCGCCCGACAGCCGTGATATGGCCGCCTGTGCCAACACCGGTAATCAATACGTCGAAACCGTCGGGAAAGTCATCCAGAATCTCCTGAGCCGTCGTGCGGATATGTACGTCGATGTTCGCCGGATTCTCGAATTGCTGTGGCATCCAGGAGTTGGGCGTTTGGGCAATGAGTTCATGTGCCCGTTCAATCGCTCCTTTCATGCCTTTCTCCCGGGGAGTTAAATCAAATTCGGCACCATAGGCGGCCATAATTCTTCGACGCTCAATACTCATCGACTCGGGCATCACCAGAATGATTTTGTACCCTTTCACGGCGGCCACCATCGCCAAACCGATACCTGTGTTGCCTGACGTCGGCTCGATAATCGTGCTGCCCGTAGTAAGCAGCCCTTTCGATTCGGCATCTTCGATCATGGAAAGGGCAATTCTATCCTTTATGCTCGCTCCTGGGTTGGCCCGTTCGAGTTTTGTCCAGACTTCATAACCCGGAAACAGTCGGTTGATACGTACGTGTGGAGTTTTACCAATCGTGTCGAGAATGGAAGAATATTTCATAGGAAAGGGAGTGAAGAAAAGGTCTATAAGGAGCAAACTGTATGCTTCTAATCCTTCATTTTTTAAATGACAAAATTGATCGGTTCTGCGGATTCCAGCGATTTTAGCCGAACTTCGGTTTGATGCTGGTGGTACACGAGTGAATGCGCTTCGACACTGTTTGTAAGCCAGACGTTACCACCAATGATGGAGTCATGACCCACCGTTGTATGACCGCCTAAAATGGTTGCGTTGGCGTAAATCACTACATTGTTTTCAATGGTTGGATGGCGTTTTTTCTGCGCCATTGATTTCGCTACGTACGTAGCACCCAACGTTACGCCCTGGTAAATCTTGACGTTGTTGCCGATAATAGTGGTTTCGCCAATGACAACCCCCGTACCGTGATCTATGAAGAATGACTGGCCAATTTGAGCGCCCGGATGGATGTCAATACCCGTCTGACCATGCGCATATTCGGTTAGCATTCGGGGCAGAAGAGGCACATCGAGTTTCAGCAATTCATGAGCAATGCGGTATACCCCGATCGCATAAAACCCTGGGTAAACAGCAACGACTTCTTCAATGCCTACCGAAGCCGGATCATTATCGGCAATTGCATGGGCATCCAGCAAAAGACCATCATAGATAGCCGGTAGTTGCTCAAAAAAACGCTCAGAAATCGTTTCAGCGCTATGCGGTAGATTTTTTTCCAGCGGACACAGCAAACGAACAAGTTGTTCATTCAGATTCTGATATGTTTCCTCTACGTGCTGTGAAACTGACTTGCAGTCCTGCGTCACCGGAAAGAGCAAGCGCATCAGTTGATCAATGAATCGTCCTGCATCTGGGCGCGACGGAAGTCGGTAGCGATACTGAGCGCGTTGCGTTTGCAGATGTTCAAGAAAGGAGCTGGTACTGGTAGTCATGGTATTGTTAGGATCGTAAAAACGAGTACAAGAGTAGAATCTACGCCCCATTGTGAGGAGACACTACACTGATCAATCCATTCGTTTAACGAATAGAGTTGCACTGCTGATCGAATAAATTGTTGATTTTGAAACAAAATGCACCTCTTAAAGTTCGCCCACCCAATCTGGAATTGTATTTGCACTGCAAATTATAGAATCAAAACGAAGTGGACTAGTATGCTGAGCAAAACGATAGGGATGTTTGGAGTTTCGTTGGCGGCTACATCACTCGTAGCGTGGCTTTTAGCTGCGGCCTGCCAGCCCGGCAACCAAGCTGAATCAATGACTCCCGACTCTACGGGAACCGGCGCAGGAACATTAGCCATGAAGGTGGTCAATGCTTATCCGAAATTAACGTTTTCCGCGCCTGTGGAATACACACACGCCAACGATGGAACGAACCGTGTGTTTGTCGTGGAGCAGGCTGGGCGTATCCGCGTATTCGGAAATGACGCCAACTCGGAAACCGCTGCGACCTATCTGGACATACGTAATAAAGTTGCTGCGGGTGGCGAGATGGGCCTGTTAGGACTGGCGTTTCATCCTGATTTTAAGCAAAATGGATTCTTCTACGTCAACTACACCAAGGATAACCCACGGGAAACGATCGTGAGTCGCTTTAAAGCGGCTTCGGCGAGTGCTACCACAGTTGATCCTAACTCCGAGGTGATTCTGTTCCGCTTTGAACAGCCCTATTCCAATCACAACGGCGGGAAAATTCTATTTGGTCCGGACGGATATCTCTACGTAGCAACCGGTGATGGGGGTAGTGGGGGCGATCCTCAGAACCATGGACAGAATCGAAGCAGCTGGCTAGGGAAAATTCTTCGCGTCGATGTGAACAGCACCGAAAAAGGGCAGTACGGTATTCCCGGCGACAATCCGTTTAAGGGCAATACAACCGGTTATCGGGAAGAGATTTTTGCTTACGGTCTCCGAAATCCATGGCGAATGAGTTTCGATGAACAAGGGCGTCTTTGGGCTGGCGATGTCGGCCAGAATAAGATCGAAGAGATCGACATCATTACCAAAGGAGGCAATTATGGCTGGCGCATCAAAGAAGGTACTGCCGATTACAATGCGTCGGGCAATGCAAATACAACGAATCTGATTCCGCCAATTTGGGAGTATAACCGCAATCAGGGCGACGTATCAATCACGGGTGGGCTCGTCTATCGAGGTTCTGCTAACCCGACGCTACGTGGTAAATATATTTACGCTGATTACGCCAGCGGACGGGTTTGGGCATTGACGTATAACGGAAGTAAGGCCACCGATAATCAGGAGATTGCTTCATCAGCCGGTTCAATCTCAGCATTTGGAGAAGATCAGAACAACGAGCTGTATCTGTGCGACTTCGGAGCAGGAAGAATCCTGAAATTGACCGGAAGCAATTAATTGATCGGTTACTGGTAAAAGTCTGGCCCCAAACGGTCAGACTTTTTGCTGCCTTTGTATTTTCTAAGGAAAGATAGTAAGTTACAGTCGTTTCTTAACCTAAATTTCCGGATGGATCGTTGGCTTTGAGCCGACCTGTAGAAATGGGTAGTAGTAAAGCAATGACCACCTGCCTGATAGAATCCCCTCTTGGTTTAGTACGTATCACCGGCAACGAAGAGGGGGTTTCTGTTATCTCCTGCACCGATATTCAGCCAGGTGTAAACGCATCGGAAACGCACCAGGAGAATCAGTTACCCGAACCGGTTCGAATAGCTGCTCAGCAGTTACGGGAGTATTTTACTGGTATGCGCCGGATGTTCGATTTTCGGATGAATCCGGTAGGAACGACTTTTCAGCAAACCGTATGGCGAGCCCTGCTCGACGTACCATTTGGCACTACGTTGTCGTACCTGGCTTTGACCCGACGTATCGGTGACGAAAAAGCAATCCGGGCGGTGGCTTCCGCCAATGGACGTAATCCCCTCTGGATCGTTGTTCCCTGCCACAGAATCATTGGCTCAGACGGGTCACTGACCGGGTATGCGGGTGGGCTTTGGCGAAAAAAATGGCTGCTGGAGCACGAACGAGATTTGTCAGGTTCAGAAACAGGAAGGCAACTATCATTGTTTTAACGGACGAAAGATCTACTCACTAATGCCTTATCTGTCACTGCTTCTGTTGTCATGTTTCGTATTGATGCTATCGTCCTGCACGCCACGCTATAAAGGTCCAGTCACCGATCATTTTAACGGCAAAAAGTTTTTTAACCCGGGTATGCCTGAGCGCTCGTCGGGCAGTCTGCTGAAGTGGTTGCTAAACCGCGACAAAGGACCATGGCCCGAGCAACCCGATGCCTTTGTCGGGGCCAAACCTGCTACACGTATTGAAGGAGATAGTCTGGTTCTAACCTTTGTTAACCACTCTACCTTTCTGATTCAGACCAACGGCCTTAACATCCTGACGGACCCTGTCTGGTCGAATCGTGTCGGACCAACGTCCTGGCTGGGAGTCAAACGCAAACGCCCGCCAGGGTTACGGTTTGAGGAATTGCCGCCTATCGACGTAGTGTTGCTAAGTCACAATCACTACGACCATCTGGATTTGCCAACCATCAAGAAACTAGCCAAACAACATAATCCCTTGTTTGTGACGCCCTTAGGCGTGTCTTATCTGCCAAAATCCGTCGATGGCCGAACGAGCCGGGAACTGGATTGGAACGATACCCTGAAAGTGAACGACAAACTTTGGCTAACCTGTACGCAGGCACAGCATTTCAGCAATCGGGGCATGGGCGACCGCGACGAAACTCTCTGGTGCGGCTACCTTATTCATACGAGCTTTGGAACA
>NZ_JBMDWV010000322.1:0-15955 GCF_048594605.1 Spirosoma sp. | reverse complement strand
TGCTTCTGATAATCAATTTAGTAGCATGAAAACACTAACAGCCGTAACCGGGGGCATTGTCGGTTTATATGGTATTCTCACCATTTATTTAGTCGTCGTGGGCAACGGCTCCAATAGTGATCCGGCGGGTAGAGGTATGATTGGCGGAATTGCTGTTCTTCTGCTTCTTTTCGCTGGCCTGCTGGCCTTTCTTAACCTGCGTGATTCGAGAATTGCTATCATCTCCGCTACGCTCATTGGTGGCTTGCCGCTGTTGCTGTTCGGAAAAAACCTTTTGAATGACATAACCGCTTCGGACCAAAGTGAGGAAGAATATGTAGCTACCGCTGTTGAGGAGGCTCCCGATACAGACTCCACAGCCGTTACACAAACCGTACTGGATTTTTTGCACTGGTATAAAGCCAACTTACAATCAATCAGCCAAATCGACCTGGTGAATCAACAACCCGGCGAGAATTATTCGGTAAACGCCCGCAATTCCGACCGCTACCTTACGTATCTGAAAACTAGTGAGTTGTTAACAGAAAACTACATCAACGAATGGCGAACATTCTTCCAGGATCGTCAGGCGGGTTTTCTGGCAACCCCTCAGCAGGAAGGTCTGCCTACCGGGTTCGATTACGATCTGGTGATGCTTACGCAGAACATTGATATGCTGATGGATTCGCTGGAAACGGTAAAAGTCAACTCTGTGCAGACTGGCCAGAACCAGGCGTCTGTACAGTTTTTTCTGCTCGAAGAGTACGAGTTCCGGCTGGTAAAAGAGCACGACCGATGGCTTATTAATGAAATTCTGAACCTCAGCGCCGAATAAATTTACTACGTTGATAATCAGCAAGTTTTTGCGTTATTTCAACCATGCAGACCTTCTTTTTTCTATCCCTGATACTTTCTGCCGTTTTTGTGACAGGACACGCCTTTTCGGAAACGCCCCAACAGGCGCTTAATCACTACGTAGCGTTTCTGAATCAATCGGTTAGTGAGGTAACCAGTCGTTTACAGCAAATTCAGGCCTACCATGCGGATATGGTGGCGTATCAGTCTTCTGGGCGGATTCCACCGCGTACGCCGTTGTCAGGCACATTGGAAGGGTATTATTACGAAAAAGCCTTACATACGGATGGACTGACCAATGCCGAGGAGCAGCGTTTGAAAACCGGCGCACAGGCACTCTGGCAACTGCTGAACAGAATCGACCAAAGCGTTAAAACCCTGGAAACCTATAATAAGCTCAAGGATTACGAACGCGATGATTTCAAGCAGGCAAACACGCTCATTATTAACCTGAAAGATCAATTTGACCAGTTTAGTCAGGATAAGAATACACTCTACAAGCAGATTCAGCGCATTTATCATCGCTATCAACCCTACCGACCGGAAAATGCCTATCTGTATACCGAAAAGGAAATGGAGCAGGTGCTGGTCAGTCAGCAGCAGGTGTTTGATACGTTACGGTATTATCTGAACGAAGCGAGCCCGTCCAATTGGCCCGTAGAATTTATTCAGCAAAGCGTTCTGGCGGATGAAAAAGCCCTGACCAACTTCGGGCAAGGGAAAGCCCATGTCGAGTATCCGGCTTCCGACATGATCGGCACCTTCAGAACGGCACTTCAGAACATCCAGACGCTAAAAAGGCAGGCTGTTGATAATTATACGTTTGCTGCCCGTAAGTCGGCCCAGCACAGCAACGAGTTTTACCAGTCTTTTCTGAATCACTACAATAATGATTTGCTCAGTTGGTATCAGCAATTTGTCAAATACAGCGTGTCGGCTAAGCAGTTACTGGACTACCCGAAGTTCGCACCTGTTTTTGCTATTGACGCCCCTCAGGTAGCGGTTCAGCAAGCCAGATCAGCACAACCTTTTCGGGATGTTCCGCCCGCTAATTTCACGGTAAAACCAGCCGATGCTCCAGCCAGTACCGCTACGTTTCAGGCCTTGACAGCTTATATCGATTTCATCAATGAGTCGCTGCGTCAGCTAAACAAATTACAGGTGCTGATACGTAATTACCAGTCATCGGCGGAGTATTACCGCGATCCGACACGTAACGGTCGAAGAAGCAACCTTACGTATTCGCACGAAGAATATAAAGTTCCTCTTTCCGAGCATCAGCTTCTGACCATGATGAGCCAGCATATTCCGCAGCCGTACCGCGCTTCCATTAACGGTCAGGCAGATGTACTACTCGCGATGCTGAAGGAGATGGACGCGCTGAGTATTGAACTGATTGCCTATACCGCCGACAAGCAATACGAACAGGACCATTTGAAACGCTCTGACGCCATTCTGGACCGATATGCGTATCTATTTGATACGTTCGATCAGAAAAAGGAACGGCTTTATACTGATGTTCGGCGTGTTCATGAAAGCTATCCAGCCCGGCAACCGTCCGACTCCTGGAACGTAGCCGGGAAAGCACTACTCGATGTGATGGACGAGAATAAAGCCATTTTGTTTGGGGTAAGAGATTACCTTATGCATAAGAGCGCTACGCTGCCTGCCGTTGATAAATTGAGAGCCGACGCCCGTACGCTGCTTGTCAATGAGCATCAGAATCTGAATGGTCTGAAACGCCTGGGACGTAGCAACGGACTATGCCCCTACTCGCCTTATGAGGATATTGCAGACCAGTCCATAAAACTGGCAGACATGGCCGCTCGTTCGTCAGGCCAATCGTATGATTCATTTTATTACGCCTATAACGAACTGGTACGCCAATACAACAAGTTCAGTGAGCTGGCGAAAGAAGGGCTGTTGAAAACGATTAACGAGCCTACTTTTTTCACGTTCCAGCGGTATGCCCCAGTGGCATCGTCCTCAATCGCATCCGCTAAACCAACTGAACGCAATCCGATCAGTAAGGCTCAGCCAGCTCCTGCTACGTCTGCACAGCGCTCTCAACCTGAAAACGTAACGCCCCCCATTCTCAACGGCAAAACCGTTGTTCAGCATGACACCGTATACGTTGAGCGAAACAAAGTGGACACGGTTTACGTCAATCAATCCGGTCGGCAGGAAGTGGCCCCGTCGCTGAAAGGATTTGCTCCGAACAACATGGTGCTACTCCTGGACGTATCGGCGTCGATGGACTCACCGTATAAATTGCCTTTACTAAAAAAGTCGATCAAATCACTTCTGACACTGTTACGTTCTGAGGATCAAATCTCGGTTGTCATTTATTCGGGGAAAGCGCGAGTCGCCCTGAAACCGACGTCAGGCAATCAGGCGAACGAAATTGCCCAGGCAATTGATCAGTTGCAGTCGGATGGCGATACAGATGGCAATGGAGGCATTCGATTAGCGTATAAACTGGCCGACAAACATTACATCCGGGCAGGCAACAACCGCATTGTTTTGGCAACGGATGGTGAATTTCCAGTCAGTGACGATACGTATCAACTCGTTCGAGACGCCAGCGGACAGGATGTTTTTCTAACCATTTTCACGTTTGGCCGGAAGGAAATCAACAGCCAGCAATTGAAAAAACTGGCTCAGTTGGGGAAAGGTACATACACGCACATAACACCTGAAAACGCCAGCCAGCAGTTAATTCTGGAAGCTCAGGCTAAAAAATTACCGTAATCCCTACCGAACATTTATAGCAGCTAACTGACCGGCCATCTCAGCTTGCAACGCTTTCGCTTCGTCTCTGGCCCGTTCGGCAAAATCAGTGCCGTTCGATGCATACAGAATACTACGCGACGCATTCACCAGAAGGCCGCCTTTGTCGGTTAATCCACGACGGGATACCTCCTCCAGACTGCCGCCCTGTGCACCAACTCCCGGAACGAGCAGAAAATTATCCGGAGCCAGTTCCCGAATTCGACTTATCTCGGCGGCTTGCGTGGCCCCCACCACAAACATCAGTTGATCAGGGCTAGCCCAGGTTTGGGCTGTCGTAATGACCATCTCGAAAAGCTCCTGCTCATTAACTGGTTGTCGCTGAAAATCAGCACTGCCGGGATTCGATGTTAAGGCCAACAGAATTACCCACTTACCGGCATATTCCAGAAAGGGCGTCACGGAATCATGACCCATGTAAGGCGCTACCGTAACGGAATCAAACGAAAGTCCAGCGGCTGACGGATCAAAAAATGTGCGGGCGTAGAGTCCGGACGTATTACCAATATCGCCCCGTTTGGCATCGGCAATGGTAAAGCAATTCTTCGGAATGTATTCGAGCGTTTTCTGCAGGCTTTCCCAACCGCGTGGCCCCTGTGCTTCGTAGAAGGCAATGTTGGGTTTGTAAGCGACGGCCAGGTCAGCCGTTGCATCGATAATGGCTTTGTTAAAGGCAAAAACCGGATCTGATTCTGTTAGTAAATGAGCTGGCAATTTGCGCGGATCGGTGTCCAGACCTACACATAAATAAGATTGTTTCTGAAAAATCTGCTCGCTTAATTCCGAATGCGTCATGCTAAGTTACCGAATCATCGAATAAAATGATTTGCCAAAAGTACGACTTACGGAGCCGGTTTCATAAATTTGCCGGGAAGAGTAAACTATTCGTACGAAACAACCTTACTTATGCAAGTTCGGCAAACAGCCATTGAGGGCCTTATAGAGCTTATTCCACGTATCTTCGAAGACGAGCGCGGTCACTTCTTTGAATCGTACAATAAACCCCTATTCGCATCGCTGGGCTTGCCAATGGACTTTGTGCAGGACAATCAATCCTTTTCGGTAAAGGGTGTTCTGCGTGGTCTCCATATGCAAAATGCACCGTTTGCCCAGGGGAAACTGGTGCGGGTCATAACCGGTCAGGTACTGGACGTTGCCGTTGACTTACGCCCTGATTCTCCTACGTTCGGCCAGTATGAAACGTTTCTGCTGGATGCTCGCCTGTCCAATATGGCTTATATTCCTGAAGGGTTCGCCCACGGCTTTGTAGCGCTGGAAGACAGCATTTTTAGTTATAAATGCACCAACGTATATAACAAAGCTTCCGAATCAGGTATTCGCTGGGACGATCCCGATCTGAATATCAATTGGGGCATCGGCAATCCTATCGTTTCTGAAAAAGATCAGGAATTAAAATTTCTGCGGGAAGTTTTACCGCAGCCAACAGTTTAGTGAGAAATAAGGAGAAAAAACGAAAGGATACCGTAGCGCTACGGTATCCTTTCGTTTTTTCTCCTTATTTCTCATACATTTCTTCCATCACCTTCCGGCCTACTTTACGAGCCGAAAGCGGATTCTGCCCCGTGACCAGGCGTTCGTCAACTTCTATGTAAGGTAGAAAGGGAATCATTCCTTTGCTATATAGCGCATTTTTCTGCCGGAGTGCATCTTCCAGTAAAAAAGGAACTTCATCATCCAGCCGCGCAAGTTTTTCTTCCATATTCGAAAAACCCGTTATCTGCCGGTTCGCAATCAGGTAAGACCCATCAGATAACGTTACGTTCAGCAACCCGCCAACGCCATGGCAAACCGCAGCGACCATCCCTCCCGATTCATAAATCTGCTGTATGATACGTTGCAATATGGGGTTATCCGGAAAATCCCACAGGGTGCCATGACCACCGGTTAAATACAGAATCTGGTAGTTTGTTGGATCGACATCTTCCAGACGTAGTGAATTCTCCAGCTTGGATCGGAAGGTAGGATCGTGATGCCACTTTTCATTTATAGTATCCCGACGATCTATACTTTTTTCATCAATCGGCACAAAACCACCTTTTGGGCTGGCTATATCGTAAGGCAGTTTCCGATCGGCCAGTTCATCGTAAAAGTGCGTAGCTTCACTAAGCCATAATCCGGTTTTGTGGGTTTTGGTCGGATAATCGGTATGATTAGTGCAAACGATCAGGGCGCGAAAAATAGGGTCCATACGAAAGCCAGTCTCAGATCAAGGCAAGCGGTTGTCGCTCAGGTTTTGTGGTACAACACGAAGATAAATGTTTTCAACAGACGGCTGTCGTCCTTCTCACATAAATACATCGACTCATTTCTTCGGCTTACTATCTCATTCGACATACCCCCCGGAAGAGATTAAACCTTCTCTTGCAAATACCATCCAATAAATAATTGGCATAAATAATTACGCACGAACTATAATTTGCCAAAGCACGCTATTGACCTGTGAAATAGTTTGTAATTATATTTGTTCACAAACCGTAACAAATAAACCGCCATGAAAATTGTAACCTATGAATCGCTGAAGGCCGAACATGCCTGGATGATTGTATCCGACCAACTTCAGCAACGTAACAACATGTTGGCCAAGGGTATTTCGCACATGGAACGCAGCCCTCAGGAATTGCCCATGGCAAGTCGGCTTATGATGTTACGTTATCACCTTAAAATGAGTGTCCGCCAGCTTACCCAGGACGCGCGCCGGAAGAACACGATGGAGTCTGTCAATCAGCTGGCCGAACAGTGGCAGCATGTTCACCAGTTGTTATTTCTACTCCGCCAAATCGACACTGAACTTGGCCGGGCCACCAGCGAAAATGAGACATTGCGTGTATGGCTGGAATCGCTCGAAGCCCGTGTGTACCGTTCAGCTTTGGTTCATTTGAATTAATCAGCGTCAAAAAATTACGTATATCCTACCATTGATTCATCTTGGCGATGTTATCATCCGATACGTCGCCAGATTGAATCAGCAGCCGATATCGGAACGTAACAGACTGGCCTGCAGGCAGCGTATAGTTCATAGCCGGCGCTTTACCACTGCTCATTACCGAAGCCCCCAACGGGTTGGCCGCATACAGCCCATAGCCACGGGCGTGCCAGTACGTTGGATACCCAACATTTTTGGGGTGGTCCATCAGAATGACCGACACGGGTTCGTTGCCTAGTTTGCCGGTCAGTTTCATCCATTTCGCACGGGTGCCCCAAACGGCATCCCCTTCAATGCCTTCGCTGCTGTGGTATAAACCCGTAACGCCTTCGTTGTTCATTGCGGGCACCTTCGTCGCTACGCCCTGAGCATCCGTAAATACTTCGGGCTTTGTAGAAGGCTGCTCAAGCTGACGAGCCATCCGTACCGCAATCATGCCTTCCTTATTGTCTTTAAAAACAACATCCTTGCCAGCAGCTTTCAGGGTTGTACTCCGGTCAATAATCCGATTATTGGCACCCGCCAGAAACTGATACGTAGTAGTTTCCTGAAGCATTACCTTGCCGTCTTTATCGAGCCAGTCGGACGTAACAACAAGCTCGCCCTGACCTTTTCCACTTTTCATGGATTTAACGCCCGTATGTACAATGGTTCCGAAAGGACCGGCATGACTGGGGCCGATATCGGTTGAGTTGTTCCAGAAATCATGGCCGTTCACATCGCCATAATTGAACCACATACCAACATGGTGCGGATGGTCGATACGTTCACCTGGTCGAGGGTCGAGCGGCCAGCCACGCGTAATGAAGTTCCCACCTGCCGACATAATCGGATAAAGCACCGGTTTTTTAAGCACAGTAGGCCCCGGATAAATATAGGCGGTGAACGGCTTCCCGTCAACGGTAACAGTGACTCGCTTTTGGGATTCATTATGGGCAACCTGAACCGTATTGGATTGGGCCTGAGTCGACAGAGATAAACCAGCTAACAGGAGGATAACAAGAAATTGGCGCATCAGAAAGAGCAGTTAACAGAAACAATAGTTTTGTGCAAGGCAAGTAAACAAATTGCCCCGACCTAGAAAAGCCGGGGCAGATGAAATGCTACTGAGCAATACGTTCTAAAAATACGGTTGTGCTTAATTTCCCAATAATATCTTGTTGGTCACATCCTGATCAATCGTAATATAGCCTGGGTAATTGATTGATTTATTACCCAGAGAAAGGGTCGGCTTAATCCGGATGGTCAATTTTGAAGGCTGTGTATTGGCGGCACCCGACATGTTTTGCACCAGTTGCGTGAACGCGTCGCGTGTTTTTGGGTCGGTAATTAACTGGTACGCATTCGTGTTTAACCGAATGGGAACCCGGGTTTTTCCTCCTGGCTGAACCTCGATACGTTGGTTCAGAAAGCCGTTAAATAACTCCTGTCCTGTCAGCAGAACCTTATATTCCAACTGATTGATACCAGCCAGCTTGCCCGTGGGGTTTGTAATGTCAAGATTAATGCGGGCATCTAACGGTACGTTACGTGTCAGCAGCCCTGTTGCCAACCGAGGAAAGCGGCCTAAATTTAAATCCTCCAGCTTACGAAACTCACGGATGTCGACCCCCGCCAGATAAATGCTGTCGGCAGAGGCAAGCGTATAGCGACAATCGCCCAGCGCCTTTGCCTGTGAGATCTGTTGATTGACACTGCACCGACTGAATAACAGTGGCAAAGCGAATAGTACTAGAATAAGTGTTTTTTTCATGATTGGTCGTAAATCGTTGCCCTATAAACCTTCGACAGCAGGCAATGGGTTTGGTTTAAAGTAGAATAATAGAGATTCTTTCTGATTCACCAGTTATAGACGCTGAACTCCCACTCAGGTCATTACGAATTTTCTATCTTTGTTGGAACATACTTTCCCCTATTTCATGGATAAGTTAACCGCCGACGACCTGATTTACGGGTACATCAACGGTATTTTCCCAATGGCCGATTCCGACGGTACGTTGTACTGGTATGCGCCTGACCCGCGTGCTATCATTCCGATTCATTCCTACAAGCCCGCCAAATCACTACGTCCGGTTCTAAACCGTAATCAGTTCGAAATACGTATCAATACAGCTTTTACGGAAGTCATGCGGAACTGCTCAAAACCGCGCTCTGATGATGATAGTGTGTGGATCTCAGACGAAATCATCGACGCTTACAGCGAATTGCATCGGATGGGCCTGGCGCACAGTGTAGAAACGTATATAGATGACAGACTAGTTGGGGGTTTGTATGGCGTTGCCCTGGGTGCCGCTTTTTTCGGCGAATCTATGTTTCATCATGTTGATAATGCGTCCAAAGTCGCCTTTCATTATTTAATTCTGATTCTTCGGCAACAGCGATTTACACTCCTTGATACGCAGTTTATCAATGACAACGTCCGGCGCTACGGAGCCATTGAAATTCCCAAAGCTGATTACCTGAAGCAACTCAAGGTTGCTCTTCGCCACAAAGCCAGTTTCGCCGAGCTTGTCAGGAGTGCGGAATAAACACAGCTTATTACGTAATTTTGCCGACTACAATCTGCTATTACGTTAATGTCCAAGCCTGTTCTTGTCCTTAAATTCGGTACTGCTTCCATCACCAAACCAACTGGCGAACCTAATGAGCCGATTATGGTCGATATTGCCCGACAGGTTGCTTCACTACACCCGCACTATCGAATTGTACTGGTTTCATCGGGGGCAGTAGGAGCAGGAAAGGCCCTGATTCGCGATTATAAAGGCGATATTACCCAGCGTAAAGCGGCCGCTGCGATCGGTAATTTATTATTGCTTAACCAGTATTCCCGCTTTTTCTCAATTTACGGTATTTCCATTGCGCAAAGCCTATGCGAACGCCACCACTTTGCCAATCGCGATCAGTTTCTGCAGCTCAAACAAACCTACGAAGAGTTGTGGGCAAACGACCTGATTCCGATTGCGAATGAAAACGACGTAGTGAGCAACCGCGAACTGAAGTTTTCGGATAACGACGAACTTGCTACGTTGATTGCGGTAGGTTTTGGCGCCCAGGCTATGATGCTATGCACCTCTGTCGGGGGGCTCCTGGACGCGAATGGTCAGATCATCCGGCAGGTTACCAACTTCGACGAACGTGTATTTGGTGTTGTTCGAACCGATAAATCCGCGTTGGGTTTGGGTGGAATGGCCTCTAAACTGACCTTCGCCAAATTAGCGACGCGCATGGGCATTCGAGTCGTCATTTTTGGCCTGAACGAACCCGACAGCCTTGCCAGGGCGTTGCGTGGCGAAACGGGCACCGAATTTTTGCCTCAATCCTCTACGTTATCGGCCCGGAACCGCTGGCTGGGGAGCGGAAGTCTGGTCGTCGGTCGGGTGCAGATTGATGCCGGAGCCGTACGTGCCTTACAGCTGCGTCGGAGCTTACTGGCCGTCGGTATTCGAGACGTACTGGGCGAGTTTTCGACGGGCGAAATGATTGAAATCCTGAACGAAAATCAGGAGCCGATCGCTGTTGCGCGGGTTCGGATTTCGTCCGATACGTTATTACAACAGCTTAATCAGCAAAATGTTGAGGTGGCGAATGCAAATGATATTGTACTTTTGTAATCATGACACCCATTACCCCTCTCCTCCAATCGGCACAACAAGCCGCGGCCGCTGTTCGTCGGTTGAGCCCTGACCAGAAAACGGATCTACTCAATCGTATGGCCGACGTATTGGCAGCCCACACAACTGATATTGTCGCAGAAAATCAGAAGGACCTTGACCGGATGCCCACATCCGACCCAAAATACGACCGGCTGAAACTAACCGAAAGCCGGATTGCTGATCTGGCCAAAAGCCTGCGCGACGTAGCGACGTTACCCGATCCGGCTGGCGAAGTAGTACTGGAGCGGACGATTGAACAGGGACTGAAACTCAAAAAGATTGCCGTACCGCTGGGTGTCGTTGGCGTCATTTATGAAGCCCGTCCGAACGTAACAGTCGACGTAGCATCGCTGTGTCTGCGTTCGGGCAATGCCTGCGTACTGAAAGGCGGCAAAGAAGCCGATGCCTCTAACCGGTATCTGGTGGGACTGATTCAGAGCGTACTGGAAGAATTTAACGTACCCAAGGCCGCCGCTACGTTGCTCCCCCCCGACCGGGCGGTTGTCAATGAATTGCTGACCGCTACCCGTTACGTCGATATCATTATTCCGCGCGGCTCTGATTCACTCATTCAGTTTGTTCGTAAAAATTCGCTGGTGCCTACTATTGAGACCGGCGCGGGTGTATGCCATGCGTATGTCGAAGCATCAGCCGATTTAGAGAAAGCCGTTGCCATTGTTGTGAATGCGCGCGTATCACGACCATCGGTCTGTAATTCGCTGGATTGTGTACTGGTCGATGAAGCCATTGCGCCACAGTTTCTGCCCATGCTGACAGCCGATTTCAACAAGTGGAATGTAGAGGTTTTTGCCGATGATACGTCCTTCGAAATCTTCCAGAAAGCGGGTTATACCAATCTGCAGCACGCTCAACCCGAAGATTTTGGCCGCGAATTTCTGGATTACAAATGCGCTGTAAAAGTTGTGAATGGGCTGGACGAAGCTTTGTCACATATCCAGGCGTATTCGTCGCGCCATTCGGAAGCGATTCTTTCTAATAATCAGTCTATCATTGATCAGTTTCTGCGCGAAGTAGATGCGGCTGCGGTTTACGCCAATGCTTCTACCCGTTTCACTGATGGTGGTGTATTTGGCCTGGGGGCTGAAATTGGCATCTCGACCCAAAAGCTACATGCTCGCGGACCTTTTGCACTGGAAAAGCTAGTGACTGAAAAATGGATCGTGGTGGGCGACGGGCAGGTGCGCTGGTAAGGTTTTAATCTTCTGAAACATCAGCCAGCCCGACCGAGCGTTTTCAAAAACCGCACGTACATGCTACGTACTAAATAATAGGCAAAGTGACCGTCTCTAACCAGTAGATACGTAGCATATCAAAATAGTTTATCCATTGCTCCATAGACATAGGCTTGGCAATAAACGAGTGAACGCCCAGCACATAGGCTTTCTGTACATCCTCCGCTGCCTGGTATGAACTAACCGCAATAACAGGAAGATATGGATAGGTTTGTCGAATGGTCGTTAGGAGTTGCCACCCGATTTCAGGCTTGGGCAAATAAATATCCAATAAAACAAGACGAATGCTAACAACTTCTTTTCTGGCGCTGGCTTGCAGGTAAGCTAATGCCTGATCGGCGGTTCGCACAAATATGGGTTTGGCCTGCGCAAAACGCTGCTCCAGTCCGTATCTGATCATTAGCTGATGCTCAGGATTGTCTTCAACAACGAGAATAGGGAATGAACGATCAGAATTGGTTGACGAATACGTAGTCGCTGCGGCCATAAACAGTAGTTACAAAACCAGATGGTAAATTTATAGTTAAAAGGTAATACCATTCACTTGTAGGACAACTCTTTGCTAACTAACTACACTGAATCAGTTTTGGAAAATACACCAACCTCTGAATCGCCTTTGGCAACGATTGCCGCCTATTTATTCACTAAGCGGGAAATTACTCTTAATAGCTGGTTCACGCGGGTTTGCAACGATCCGGCCTCCATAACGGCGGTTAATTTAACCCGTGAGGAATTCAATGATCAGGTACCAGCAATCCTGGAAATTCTGGATCAACGTTTACGACAGCAGCCTGACCAGGCCAATCCGCAACTAATGGCCCGTGAACATGGGGTGCACCGCTGGCATAAAGGCTATGGCCTAACTGAACTTCTTCTGGAGCTGGGGCATCTGCACACGATACTTGCCCATGAACTCGAACTTTACAGCACTGTTTATACCAACACAGAGGTGGCTGTTTTGTCTCGTGCGCATCGTCTGGTTAGCGAGCTTATGCATGAGGTTATTCAGGGTAGTGCGGCTCAGTACAACGAGCTACAACGGCAGGAGGCCACACAACGGGCCACCAATCTTCAGCAGGCGCTCCAGTCCCTGGGCGAGCTTACCCGACAGCGTGGCGAATTACTCAGAAGTGCCTCCCACGACCTGCGTAGCTATTTTTCTCTCATGCGCGGGGCGGCCTGGCTCCTGGATCAACCGGGTACAGCAGATGAACAGAAGCAATGGCGAGGCATGTGGCAGCGTAATCTGGATAGCGCTGCTACGTTGCTCACCAGGCTGATGGACTTAGCCAGGCTGGAAGCTGGTCAGGAAAGCTTGCATCTGGAATCGTTTGACGCAGGCGTACTGCTACGTCAGATTGCCGAAACGATCCGGCCAGTAGCCAAACAGCGGCAGATAACTTTCGACTGGGCGGGTCCTGAGTCTCTACCCACCGAAGGCGATTCCATTAAGGTTCAGCGAATTATACTAAACTTACTGGCGAATGCGCTTGCCCATACCCATAAAGGTTGGATTACGTTAAGCTGGAGTCGGGAAGATAACTTCCGTTGGATAGTCAGTATTCAGGATAGTGGACCCGGCTTATCGCCTGACCTCGTTGGCCAGTTAGCCCAATCGCTCACACCGACTGTCGATTCAGCGTCTGTTCTCCAGGTCACTCCATCCGACGACGCTTTGCAACTACCTGAGGAAACCATTTCTGCCAATTATGACCACCCGAAAGGCGAAGGTATTGGCTTATCAATCGTCAAACGGCTCTGCGAACTATTGCGAGCCAACATAGATATTGAAACTCGCCCCGGCGCCGGAACTTTATTCCGGGTTCGCTTCCCAATGCATTATAAAAGCGATTAGCCGATTATACTAAACTAGTAGCCATACCACTCGCCCCACCACTTCTGCAAACTGCGCCGAATTTCGGCTTCGCGGGCATTCTGGCCCGGTTCGTAGAGCTTGCGGCCTTTCAGATCATCGGGCAGAAAATTCTGCTGAGCAAAATTACCTTCATGCGAATGAGCGTATTGATAATCTTTGCCGTAGCCAATCTGCTTCATCAGTTTTGTCGGCGCGTTACGTAAGTGCAATGGAACGGGTAGATGCGCGGTTTGTTCGGCCAGCGCCAGCGCTTCGTCAATTGCTACGTAGCTGGCGTTGCTTTTAGGTGAAGTGGCCAGATAAACAGCTACCTGCGACAGAATGATACGTCCCTCCGGCATACCAATGGCTTTAATGGCCTGTACCGCTTCCGACGCCATAATCATCGCGGTTGGATTGGCATTACCAATATCTTCCGAGGCCATAATCAACATTCGTCGGGCAATAAAAACCGGATCTTCACCCGCCACAATCATGCGAGCCATCCAGTACAAAGCCGCGTTCGGATCGGAGCCACGTAGCGACTTAATGAATGCCGAGATAATATCGTAGTGTTGCTCACCCGATTTATCGTAACGAGCGATATTCTGTTGCGCTACCGTAATTACGCCTTCATCGGTAATCACCAACGGATCGGACGCTACGTGTGCCGAAGCTACCAGTTCTAACAGATTCAGGAGTTTTCGCCCATCTCCTCCCGACAGACGTAGCAGCGCATCGTACGACTCAACCGTGATCTTTTTCGATTGCAAAAACGCATCCTGGGCAATCGCCCGATCGACCAACTGAATCAGTTCTTCCCGACTGAGCGACTCCAGAATATACACCTGGCAACGCGACAGCAAGGCGCTGTTAACTTCAAACGATGGGTTCTCTGTGGTGGCCCCAATCAGCGTAATCTGTCCTCGCTCTACCGCGCCGAGCAACGCATCCTGCTGACTTTTGTTGAACCGATGAATCTCATCGATAAAAACCACCGGCGGAAACATGCCACTAGGACGGCTCAATACGTCCCGTATTTCCTTAACCCCTGAATTAATGGCACTTAGCGCAACAAAAGGCCGATTAACCGCTTCGGCAAGCAGCAGGGCCAGCGTTGTTTTTCCGACACCGGGCGGTCCCCACAAAATCATGGAAGGCAAACGCCCGGCATTGACAGCGCGACGTAGCGCACCCGCCGGACCAATAAGTTTTTGCTGACCAATTACGTCATCGAGGATACGCGGACGAACCCGCTCGGGCAATGGCGTTGAGTCTGTATTCATTCAGCGAAGTTACCTCAATAAGAGAAAAAGGAAAAGGACACTTCATAGAACCAGACATGAGCGTAGTGCAGTGCATGGCTCCCATAGCCAATCTAAAGAGTAATCAATAAGCCAACGGATGCGTAGTTGATCCAGGTGAAGTTATAAATATCCTCTACGTCGGCGCCACCCTCCACCACGCGATAGCCCGCTTTCAATCCAATTGCCCGGCTGATATGGTAAGCGCCACCGACGAAGACATCTTCTGCCCGACCAAAACGCGACCCTAATGCATCCCCCTCCAGCCAAATAGACCATCGCTCGCTCGGCTGATAGGCGGCATACAGATGAACCAGCGGTACAAACCCGATATTACTGTAGTCCGTCTGAACGGACTCGTTAGCGAACCGGATGTTGGCATCCCGAATTTTGGCGGTCAAACCCGCCCCTACCCGCCACCGGCTGCCCGTAATGAAATCGTAGCGATACGTTAGCCGGTAGGAGTTAAATTTATAATCAACAGTCAGTGGCCGGTTGGCTTCAAAGATTTGGTTGTTGTAGTTGACAGGCTGATCAAACGCTCCCTTATACTGCACGGTTAGAGGGGCATAGAGAACCGACAGGGTATGGCGATTAGCGAACGTATAGTTGAGCCGGGCGCGGTAAAATACCGTTGGATTGACGGTTAGATTGTCTGTCAGATTCACCAGAGTTCCTCCCTGATTAGGAATTCTAACCCGATTGTAATTCGTACCAACTACCAGTCCCGACTCCAGATCGAGTCGCCATTGTGCCTGTAGGGGAAGGCTGCTAAAACACGCGACCAGCGTGCAACACCAAACCAAAATCGATTTTAGCCTGCGTAATTGTCTGTTCATATCAATCAAACGACCCAACAGGTAAATGGTTTTGCCATTTCCTGCAGAACGAAATGAATCAGACACCCGGCAGGCAGTAACAAGACTTACGTAGTAGCGGTCATTATCAGCAAAATGCAGACGTCTATACTCTTTGCCCATAAAAAACCCGGCAGCTGTTGTGAGCATACCGGGTCTTCATTAAGGTTAGGAATAGTCAGCGTCAGAGCGACACATTTTCAAGCGTAACATAACGCTTGAGGTTGCTCATTGCACCGAAGATTAAATTGTAAACAGATTGGATATTGATTTGCATGAGGGCTGAAATCTCCTCGTTACTCATATTCTGAAAATACCGCAGGTGAACGGCTTCACGCTGACGGCGGGGTAGTTTGTCGAGAGCCTGGTGTAGGCATTCATTCATGTACGAGTCTTCTTCATGAGCAATCAGCAGATTCTCGTGCGATGGATCGGCTCCAGGAAGCATATCGCCGACTCGCCGAC
>NZ_JBMDWV010000321.1:0-12124 GCF_048594605.1 Spirosoma sp. | reverse complement strand
GCCAATGGGTACGTAGGTGTTACTCCCTGAGCCTGGCTTGATCATCGCCAGGAAAACCTCATTGCCGGTTACAGCGGCTTGTGTGCGTGCTGCCATTAGTTAAGTGTGTTACGGTGGTTAAATCAATTGTCCAGTAATCTGGAATTCCAGGGCACGGTTGAGGTACCTCGTTCCTTCGTTAAAATCATCCGGCGTTTGTACGGCTGGCTCAATGGTTAACCGGGCACCAACGCTGACACCGGAGAAATTCTCCAGTACCTTTCGGATGGCCTTGTCTAGTTGCTCGAGTTGGTCATAGCCATCTTCGGCTACTTCAATGCCGACAACAAGCGTCCCCCAAAAGCAACCCATCGGATTCCGAACGGGCAATAGCTTGATGCGATCGGTTCCGAACCAGATGCAGGGAACGGGTTGCCCCTGTGGAATGATGCCAGGGCTAATGCAGTTACCCACCATAGCCCGAATCGGGTTATCATTGTGTAACAGGGCAAAAACAGCCGGTCCAATCACTTTCTCGCTCGTTTTAAAATGCGTTGAACAACCCCATTCAGGCTGTTCATAAAGTTGTTTTTCACTTCACCAATCACCCGGTTTACGCCCCGATCGATAAAGGCATTCGCCCTCATGCGAATCGTACCGAACGTAATGAAGTGGGTCCGCCAGCCGACTTTTCCGCGTTTTTGGGATACGCCAATCAGGACTCTGACCTCTTCCTGACCAACGCCATCGACCGCTTTGGCGCGAACGTCCCGGCGGGTGGCTCCGCCCCTACGGTAGTCATTGCGTCGGCCCCGACCCCGGCTCAGCGATACCCGCTCGTAGCCGTCCTGACCAACGGGGGCCTCCTGTTGAACCGACCGAACCGCAGGCTTTGAGGCACCGACCAACGCACCGCCTAGCACTTTCCAATCCAGCGCCCTCCCCACTGACCGCAGATCCTGAATCAGCGGTTTCAGACTGGAGGAATCCATTTTGATTTGCATTAGACATTGGTTCGTTTGGTTTGCAGCGTCAGGGCTTCCCGTCTGCCGACTTCGGTAATGCCGACGATATCGTAGATCACTTCGGGACTGGCTGACTCATCGACAAAGCGCATCATGGGCGTGATGCCCGGCTGATAGCGAATGGTCCAGATCGTACGGCCCGTAGCGACCATCTGCTTCCCCGACTGGGTTTCCGAAGCCTGCTCCTCATCCTGCTTTCCCGCGGCACCGCTCCAGATGGGTTCCCAGCCTTTGGCCGGTTGGCCGTTATTCTGCTGGCCTTCGGGTTTGGCTTCGATGCGGCCCCGCCGGTCCATCAGGCCCGAGAGGTTTCTCATTTCGCGGGGGCAGTCTCTGGTTTTGCGGGTGCTGTTTTAGCGGGTGCCGCATCAGCTGGCACCTCCACTTCCACCGCAAAACCCAGCTTAATCAGGTTCTTTCCCATTGTCAGGGAAACTTCAGCCTCTTGACCTGTTTCGAATTCATGCCCGGCCGTTTGGCAGGCCTGAAGAATTTTAATTTTCATGTTCATCTTACAAAATGGGTAATACGTAAGAGCCAATTAACCAATCCACCTGCGTCGGAACGTCCTTCCGCTCATCGGCCCGGTTGTCAAACCAGCGGCCAATCAGCAGTCGTACGGCCTGTAAAATGTCATGCGGAACCGCTTCGTAAGCATAGCCTGCCGTATAGGTCACCCGAACGCGTGATACGTTGGGGAGCCTCTGCGCCAGTGGGAAGAAATACACTTCACCGGTTTCGCGCCAGTCGTAGTCCGCTTCATCCAGCAGCGTCCAGGTCACATCACCTTTTGTCTGATAATGCACCGCGCTGACGGCCGTTACGTTCAGGGATTGCAGAACCGAGTCGCAAAAACCATCGCTAAATCCGTAGTACTCACGCGAAAAAATGGGCTGTTTACAGTGGGTTTCAATCTTGGCCATAGCCGCCAGAATCAGCGATTCGGCCGTTTGATAATCCGCTGTATTACCCCGATCGACCCGAATCCAGTCGCACCCGACACTGACATCGATGCAGGGTTGGTGCTTTTTCGTAGGATCTTTCGGGCGAGCAGTGAGCATTACGGTTTTTTGCGGGTTTCCGCTTTCGGTGTACCAACTTTGGCGGTTTGGGCAGCCGTTGAGGCTACGTACTCAGCCAGGTTGTGTTTGACCAGATCTGCCGCCCGTTCGGTACTGACTTCGACTACTTCACCAGGAATGTAGCTGAAGTCAGTACCGCCACAGGACACCAGAATTTTAATTTTTACCATTGGAATGGCTGTTTAGCCTAGCTGGCTGCGTGTTTGAGGAATTTCACGGCACCCGTATTCAGCAAGCGGGCATCCGTACGCATGAAGCCGACGTAAGCTGTCTGATTGTATTCAGCAAAGCGCTCCGTCAACCGGATGATCAGCGGCTGAGCCACGTTCCGGATGATGTACTTGCTGAAATCACCAAAGCCAACCGATTTTTTACCAGCGCCGATATCCGCCAGATCGTCATTGATGACGTACTGATGGCCCCAGATGGTTTCGGGTGTACCTTTCTGCATATCACCCATTGACCAGATGTACCGGCCTTCCTGGTCTTTCAGCTTGCGGATAGCCGCCAGCGTCAGATCATTCAGGGTGTATTTACCGTTTTTGCGGTACGCCCGGTTAACGTCATGCAACAGATCCAGCAGGTTATCAGCCGTAAGAGCAGCAGCAGCAACGCCCGTCACAAACTCACCCGCATCGATAATCACACCACGGGGTTTGTTGGTACCGTCGGCTTTGGTGTAATGCTCATTCTGGATACGACCAAAACGAATACCCATAGCCTCCGTGATCAACGCGCCCAAATTGAAGGCAGAATCCTGCATCAGTGCATTATCAACCTTGATCACGTCAGACGTGTAGGTGAATGCGCCAAGGGTTTTAGACCCGAAACCAAGATCCGTAGAATCCGGTGTAGCATCCGTTCCTGACGAAAGGATACGACCTTTGGTCGCCGTATCGTCCATTGTTGGCCAATCAACCGTAGCCCCGGTACCCGTGCCCCAGATGCGGCCCAGTTCGAGCATTCCGCCGTAGGCTTTCAGCGCTACTTCGATTTCATTGCTGAATTCGCGCGGTACCAGGTAACCACCAGCGGCACCCGAACCTGAGCTTTGCGCACGGGTTTCGGCACCGGCTTCAATAGCCTTCTGGAATCCACCCAGTGAGCGTTTTTCAGCTTCCGTCAACTCCGAGAAACCATAACGCAGATAGGCGTCAAACGCCTGACGGTGGGCTGTTTCGGCACCAGCTTCCTCCTGTTTGCCACGCTTTTCAGCTTCCACTTTTTCGGTAGCTTCCACGACCGAACGTTGGTCAGCCTCTTCCCGCTGATACACTTTGATTAACCGATCGATATCATCGATATCTGCATCGTGCTTATCAAACGCACTCCGCTCTTCAGCGCTAAAAGAGCGGCCGTTTTCGGCCTCAGCCTTGTCAATAATCGAACGCTGCTCAGCGACGATCCGCCCTTTCTTCTCCTGAAGGGACTTGAGTTTGTCAAACATGATTTAAAGAATTACGGTGGTTACGATTTTTAAGAATGTACCATTCCAGAGACCGTTCCTCTGGCTGGTTATTATTGTTGGTGGAATTGGACTCTTCTTCAGCCGACCGCTGCTCTGCCTGTTCGGTCGTTGTCCCCGTTTCGGGCTGGGTTTCACTGCCAGCGCTGCGGTCTTCCTTCGCTGGACTTTCCGGCGTTTCGGAATCAATGGGCTCCTGCAACTCGGCCAGTACCTCTTCCATCCAGCTTTGGGTATAGAACAGGTCACTCAACCGACCAGCGGCCAGCCGTTTTACGTTGAAGTTGGTTAGCCCTGGAATGGCCTTGGCTACAAAATCAATCTGCGAGTTGATTTGTGCGACAAAGCCCACTAAAAAGCTCTTATCGTTTTCGCTGATGCTTTTCTGCGTCTTGCTGTACAGCATCCGCATGACGGCCAGCTGATCATCCTGACCCGATACGGACCGGACCGTTGCTTCAGCCATGCCGATCGAGGTTTGCAGATAAGCCGCACGGGTTACCAGGCTCAGATCCGAGAGTTTGGAGATTTTCTCCACGTAGCGATACAGTACGTCGTCTTTTACTTCCCAGCGGTCTTTGGCCACGTAGAATTTAAACGACATACCCCGGATATCCCCCCGCTTGACCCATTCTTCACAGTCGTTACCGACGGTATTGTCGGGCTTGCTGATGCGTACGTTAACGCCCGTATCGGTGATACCAAACTGAAGCGTGCCCGAATAATTGGCCCCTAACAACCGGTTTTCATCGTGATTGAAAACGGCCAGCACTTCCGATACGTCGGTATTATCGTCAATCGCACCCGCTACAATGATTTCCCGGAAAACGCCCCGTTTCTGGTCAAATAATGGCCGGGAGGGCTGATTGAACACAATGCCCTGGCCGATAAAAAATGTACCGCCCCCGTCACCTTCGGACCGTTGTTCAACAGTCACATGGGAGACATATAGGCGCTCTTCGACGGTCATCGTTTGTGTGTTCATGCGTCAATGGAATCGTTATCGGTGGGTACTGTACTGCCTTTCTTGGATGGGTTACGTTTCGGCGGTTTTGGCTTCGAATCGTCCGTTTTCGGTTCGCCCATATGGGAGTCTTTTGTTACACGCTGCATGTTCATTTGCGTGAACGTGTCATCGTGATGGGGCAAGTGGTTCAGGTTGTTACGCCGACGGATTTCATTTGGCGTAATGGAAGCTGTATTGAACAAGGCTTGAATTTTGGCCGCTTCGGCTACTGAATCCCCCCGTAGCAGAATATCAAAATCATGAATGATCTGCTTTCTGCCCTTATCTTCTTCCAGGAAGAGTTTGCGTTCAAATTCCTGTTGAATCCTGACGGTCCAAGGCAGAATCGTATCGGTCAGGTACTCTTTATTCTGGTGCTCGATGTTGTTATTGGTCGAGCGGTCCAGCTTGCCAATTTTATGCTGAGGGACGCCGTACATACGGGCAATGTCCTCAACCTGAAAATTGCGGGTTTCAATAAACTGGGCATGGTTTGGCGGAATAGTAACCGCTTTGTACTTCATGCCCTGTTCTAAAATCAGCGGCTTATGTGCGTTCTCCAGTCCGGTTACTTTCCCAGCAAACTGAGCCCGTAGCCGGTTGATCGCGCTTTCATCTTTAAATGACTGCTCTGTTTCCAGAACACCCATCCCACCGGCACCCTGGCCAAAGAATCGAGCGCCGAACTGTTCAGCGGCCAATGAAAGACCAATTCCCTCAGCAAATAGCTCAATTGGGCTTTTACCGATAACGCCATTACTACCCAGATTGCGAATGTGGATGATATCCCGTTTGTGGATTACCTCACCAAACACATTGTAGTACAGATAGCGCACCCGGCCAGCGTTCATGTAGATTGGAGCACATTCACCCGGTTCCAGAAAGCGTAGGCCGATCGGCTTCATGTACTTATCCCGCTCAATGAGCGCATACCCGTTGCCATGTGCTAAAGCAGAAGCCACCAGAATGAAGATAAAATCAATCCAGTTCATGCACTCATCCACCCCATAGGTGTACAATAGCTGAAGCGGATCTTCTTTATCCAATTTCCGGCCTTCTTCGGTCTCCCAGTACACGCCCATTGGCAGCATCGCCAGCGTGTTGGCAATCCGGCTGATACAGGCATAGACCGCACTCACGCGCATGGCCGTTTCCGGAGTCACTTTCACACCCGCGGAAACAGGTGTTCCGTAATTACCGTACAGGTCCGACCACGAAGCCATACTACCCAACGGAACAGCCGGATTTTCGAGAGAAGCGGAGCGCTGTTCCTCCGAACGTTCGGCTGTATACGCAACAGCCGAACCGGCATCAGACACGGCGTCTGATCCTTTGAAGAAACTCTTTACGTACTCAGCGAGTCCGGCCATTCTGTCCAATTGGAATGGCGCGAATTTGGACTAACCGCTACAGGTGTTTTATACATGCATCGGGATAAAACTCTAACTTTTAAAAATGGGAGCGGTCAGGCAGTAGCTCCCGAACTCGTTTGAGTCGGCTCCGAACGGTACCAATTGGAATGCCCAGTTCGTCCGCTATCTCTTCGTATTTGAGTCCTTCCAACCGTAACAAAGCAGCATCCTGATAGACTGGATTCGCCTGCTGAATGGCTGTTCGTAAATCCGATTGCGTCAAATCGAAGACGGCGTAATTTTCTGAACTGTGATTAAACAGCCGGGCATCGTAGATCGAATCGTTTGCCTCAACCATGTAGCCAAACTTCTTTCCCCGGTGGTACTGGGTCACAAACAGATTATGCGTCAATGTGGCAAGCCAGCCTTTGAGGTACACCCCATCGAACTTGTCCGCATGAATCAGAGCCAGTATCGCTACGTCCTGAGCCAAATCCTTTGACCTTTCCGGATCACAGGTATACTTTAGCGCTACCCGTCTGATATAGGTTGTGTGGTCAGCGATCGTATCGCCCCAGCTTTTATTGTTTTCCATTGTTGCCCTCCTGATTGGCGCGGTAGTTACTCAGCGCATTGAAAAATGATTCCCGATCGCGGTAGCGTCGACCCTGATTCAGCAACCGACAATACATTTGTTCGATCGCTTCATAAGCGGCCGTATCGAATCCCGCTTTTTTTCGGGTTGATGGGAGCAACAGGCGCTGTTCTTCGTAGACTTCGACAAACCCTTTGACGGATTTAAAATATAAAATGAGATCGACCAAATCCCCCAGCGTACCATCCAGCTGGAGCGCAGATAGGGGCCGAATGGGATCATACAATTTCGCAAAGTTGATCAGCCGACGGGCTTTGGATTCAGTGGGCGTTTGGAGAGTGTTCAAGTGACGGTAGGTATTGGTTAAGTTGTGATCTGAATACTCTGGCTTTACGCCGAGACATAGCCCACAGACTTCCATTGGATAGGACGATATGCGTAGCCGAGAAGTTGATTAGATGCCTGGGGTTGATCAGGCTCATTTTGTGAATACGCAGGAAGCCGGGTAGTTTATCTTCCCAGTGTTTCAGCGTTAGGGATACCAGAATGGGTTTTCTTCCCTGAATGTGGATGATGGTGTAATTTCCATTTCCTTCCAGGCATAGAATGTCCTTCACCGGCACCCGTTGCCGTTTGCTTTTGTCCAGAATCGAAAGTGTCTCCATTGTTTAGCGATAAATGGCTATACCTTCGATTCCCGCTGCGGGTACATGCAGTTGCTTTTGACGGAGCTTGCTTCCCACCAGCTTTAATTTTCCATTTACCGTTCGCAGGTCAGCCCCTACTCCATACGTGCCAAGCACTACGTATCGGATGGCGGGTTCTTCATCGCCTGAAATAGCCTCAGCGTATTCCAATTCGACAAAATGACCTTCAATCAGGTAAGAAAACGGGTTGATTTGCCCTGCTGTGGGGATGAAGGGCACTCGGCCAGCCGGGTCATTCTTCTTTTTAAAGAAGATATCGGCCGGGCTGGTCCGACACTGTACGAGTAGCCGGTCGCCTGGGCGAAGTTCACAAAGTTCAGAATGGGTCACAGTTACGGTAGATTTCCTCGAAATTGCGGAGAATCAACCGGTTACAAGGGGCCAAAATGGCCCAAAATTTGAACAAAAAACTAATGACACTGTTGTACTGGCTTTATAAACTGCTTTTCTTATAATTACTGACAGCAAATTCAACACCTTTTGTAATACATGTATAAGCAAAAGCAAGTATAGCAAAAGTATACATTTCTATTCTTGGCGATAAAATAAAAAAAATAGCAACTGTTACTAGAAATAAAATTAGTCTGACAATAACTCCATAAAGTTTAATGAACCTATCAACAACCGTAAAGTGATAGCAAGCTAGATAAATCAATATGAGCGCCAACAGAAATAGTAAAGCACCACCTAACGATAAAATTTCATTCTGAATTATAGAGTAACAAACTCCAGTAGTAAGAGCAGTATTAAAACAGTTGATAAATGAATCTTTTGTTAACATCTCGTTTTATTACAAAATCAGGTATTCGAAAGCTTGTTAGCTCTCGAATACCTATCTATTACTACATAGTGCCGCAACCATTTGCGCAATTGTAATTGCTTAAACAATAACAAAACTCCTGGTCTACTGCGTTCAACTTCGAGTTGAAAGTAGTATGAACCTCATTAAGCTGATTCCAGTAGAGCTCAGTTGCGTAGAGCAAATTAATAGAAACGTTAATAGCTCCTTTAGGTGCAGACTCTAAGATACCTATCAACCAAGTACCTAGCTGATAAATGCTCATCGTAGTATTACTTGATCCCATAACATAAGAATCACTATTCGGTCCGAAATAAGGAGTTATCTGACCAATGTCATATATATAGTTATTGACAGTAATATCTGCGTTTTGGTGCATTTCCCACACACAATAATCACAGCCATTCTCAAAGTGTGGTACGTTTTGTGTTTGCGCGATAGATACGCTATATCCGCAAATAGTCAGCAATACAACTCTGAATATATATAAAAATTTCATGGTTCTCATTTTGATGAAGATTATTGTTTAGAAACTTGATTACGTGCTTTTACAAATACTTCACGTTTATCAGTACCTATTGTGCTGACCAATAAAATCATTTCTTTTTTGTTGAAAGTTTTCAGCTCAGGATACTTTGAGTACAATTCATACTTTGCTTTACCAAGTCTTTTCATTGCATTAAGCTGTCTTTCTGGATTATAAATACCTGCTTTTTCTAGATGAGCGAGATAGTCTCCACTTGTTTTTAAATTCATAAAGCCCTCTCGCAAGATAGTCCGATCAAATTTTCTTGATTGATTGCTTTGACTAACAGAAACAGAAACAGCAACCATCTCATTCATTGCAGCATCGTATTCTTTAAAAACAGGCTCACTAGCTAATGACTTAATTAGTCTTTTAACCAACTCTGTTCTCACCCCGTCTTTAGAAACCTGCATTTCTTGATCGGTGAACGTTTGGCAACCAGTCAGGGCGGGTAAAATGATAGCTACCCAAAACCATAGTGCTTTCATATACAAAATGTGTCTAAAAGGTAAGGAATGAAAAATAGATGTGTAAAATTTTACGATGCCAATATATATATATATATTAATTACATTAATGCAAATTTTATAAATATTTTATTTTTAATTATAACTATATATGTATTGTGTGTAAATAATAAGCTGTTTACCAATTACTTAGGGCATATCGGTTTGTCAAGTTAATTATGATTGCCGCTCTCGGGAAAGTTTCTGATAAAAAATAGAATAGATTATAGCTTATAGACTCCCGTTATGCGCTGTTAGCTGGTTTCGACCGTTTACTCAACTGGTGGAATATGTTGCAAAATAGAGAAGTGACTTCTACAAAATCTTAGAATGTGTTGGGGAATCATCTTTTGTAATCAGGTTCGATTCGTTGAAGCATTAGTTGGATGTTAGCCAAATACAGCCAGTTGACCGAAGATAATAACGTATACTCGTAATCTTTGACGATGCGACGGAAGTAATTGGTCCAGCTAATGGTTCGCTCAACGACCCAACGTTTGGCAACAGGTACAAACCCTTGGGCCGATTCAGGCCGCGAAGCTTTCTCAAAATCAATTGACCACTCCGCTAAGGCGTTGGCAAAAACACCATTATACGATTGGTCACCGTACACTTTTTCTAGCCGTTCGCCCACCCGCCACAGTATATCGTCAATTAGCGAAACAGCAGCGGGACCATCCGCTTGATTGGCAGCATGTACAGTCGCCAGCCAGAGTCGGCCTTGGGTGTCGACAACAAGTTGCCGTTTGCGACCATTGACCCGTTTGTTGGCATCTGTACCCCGATATTCATAGATCATAGAATTCAACTTAACACTTTGTGAATCTAAACCTGACGACTTACTAAGGATAGAACATCTGCCAGTATTCACTAACCAGCTACGGTCATGTAATTATTCACCATCAGAAGCGCGGCTACGCTTCGTTCGCAAAACGGATTAACTTAGGGAATAAAAAAGCGCGGTTGCTACACGCGCTTTTTTAGTTATAGTCGCTGTCGACGTAGCCGCTTTAGCGTAGTCATCGACATTTTGATATCAATCGGGCAATCCTCCACCGCTACTTCCAAGATATCACGTATACTCCGGCCGATCATGCGTTTTTGCGCAGGTAAAAAGTAGTTATCATAGAAATACCGGTGAATGGTAGGCTTTCTCATAGCTCAATGAATCCGCGATCGTCGTAAACGTTAGCTGTGTTGTTTTTCTGATCATCCTGATACACCCGCAGCGCGTTGATAGCCGCGATCAGCCCGTCAATCTTCCCTTTTGAGCGTTTGGAATCCTTCGTTAAGCGAATACATTCGTTATTTCCGGAAATTTCCACGGCATTCGCTGTCTGCCACCGCATCACTGGGTCAAAACCGTGATTGAACCGGCCTTCCAATAGCGAATATTTGAGGAGTTTTGTCGGTTCAGACAATTCGTTGATGGTTTGGGGCACCATCAGCATGTTAATGCCGTATTCTTCGAGGTTGATGGCCAGATTACCGATGTTGTGAACGTCATAACCAAGGGCTGTCATCGGGTAATCAATGAACATTTCCTTGATATGTTCTTCAATGACGTTGTAATCGGTAACGGTACCCTCTGTTTCGATGATATAGCCCTCTTCAATCCAATCGAGTAGCGAAGAAAGCCCCTTATCGACCCGTTTGGCCACCGTTTCTTTTGGAATAAAATGCCACCAGAAGGCGTCAAACTCCTCTTTTCCGGTTTCGCAATCCTCACGGGGAAACACCAGCGCAAAACTGCAAAAGTCGTCCCGTTTGGCGAGGTCCAACCCTCCAAAACAGCGCTTATTCTTAAAATCCTCCAGCTGTATTTCCTGGCCACCCGCCTGGTAAATTTCGTCTTCGATCCAGGCTGATTCCGCATCGACCCACATATTGAGGTTGAGGGTCTTAAATGAGGCTAATGTTGAGGCTCCTTTCTGGGTTGCTTTCTTCAACGCAGACGCCATATCATCAATCCGCAGGAGCCGGTCCAGCATCGGATTGGCTTTAAACCAGTTGGCTGGATTTCGCCACGGTGCAGCCTTACTCTTTTTGTCTTTATCCTTCATATCCTCCTCGTCGAGAGAAAAAATCAGGACAAACACCTCATCATTTTCCAATATGCCCTTGACGATAGGGATATAGAAATTATTCTCGGATTCGAAGCAGGGACCAAACTTGTTCTTGCCCCGGGTGGTCACGATGTTCATGATGGGGTTTGCTGTTTTCAATAAGGCGGTTTCCAGCTTATCCAACATGCCATCATTCTCAAACTCGTGGTATTCGTCAATAACCGCATACGTTGGCCGTTTACCATCGGCGGTTTTCGGGTTACTGGTCAGAAAACTAAACTTTGATTTGCGGCTACGGTTGTAGATCGTTTCCGCACTGGCATCCAATGCCTCCTGCAGTTCAGGCGAGAACTCCAGCATGTTTTTGGCATCTTCAAACGCAATCTTGGCCTGGTCTTCCTTCGTAGCCGATACGTAGGCCTCTGCTTTGAAAGGACCGTCGACGGTCAAATGATACAGAATACCCAGTGACTCAATCGGGGTTTTGCCATTTCCCCGAGCACAGGACTTGTATTTGTAGCGGAAGCGTCGGCGTCCATCATCCCGCTTCCAGCCGTAGAACACATATTTTTCCCACACCTGGCACGGAGCCAACTGAATGGGCGTATCGGGTCCAATGTTGACTAGTTCGGTAAAATCAAGGAAGCGTTGCCCGGCATCATGATCAAACCAGATCCCGCGTTTGTGACCTTCTTTTAAATCACGACGTTGCCGCTCAATGGCATGACGTAGCAGCTTGCCCGATGGTATTTTACCGGACAAAATATCGTCTTCGTATTGTTTGGCAATCTCGTTATAAGGAGTCACTTTGCTCTGTCAATCAATTGTTGGAGTCTGGATTTCGATTTTTCAGGAGCACCGCCCATCGTCAGTCGTGCTCGTGCGGCCGGAGTAAATCCGAACTGGCCTGCCATTTTCAAGGCCTCGTCGAGAGACTCTTTCCGTAAACTGGCGTATGGGTTTTTCTGTATTTTGACAACTAACCCATCCTTGTTTTTAATCGGAAAAACCGCCCC
>NZ_JBMDWV010000320.1:0-11853 GCF_048594605.1 Spirosoma sp. | reverse complement strand
TGCTTCACCATACCCCTTTTCATCCACCCGTGACGTTCGTACACCTTGGGCTTCCAGAAAGCTGGCAACTGAGTTAGATCGCTGTCTGGACAATTTTAGGTTGTAATCTTCGGGACCAGTAGCGTCAGCATGACCTTCTATGCGAATATCCGTGTCATCGTACTTGTTCAGCGTCCTGGCGAAATCCGTTAGCTGATCCTTTGTCGCTTGCTTAAGCGTATATGAATCGGTGTCGAACAGAATATCAGAGCCGAATGTAATTTTAATACCCTCGCCAACCCGTTCTATCTGGGCATTGGGCATTTGACGTTTCATTTCTTCGGCCTGCTTATCCATCCGGCGGCCAATAACGGCTCCGGCAGCGCCACCGACAGTAGCACCCAGAATAGCACCCAAGGCCGTATTTCCACTTTTTTGACCAATAACGGCTCCAACTACGGCTCCACCACTGGCCCCAACAATGCCACCCTTCTGGGTTCGATTAAGTTTACTTTTACTGGTCGACGTCTGCTTATTGTTCGCTGTCTGCTTTGATGACTTACAGCTTGTCAAAACATTGCCAGATAAAACACCAACGGATAAGACTACGGCTAGCATTCTTGTTCTGACTGATGTCAACTGAATATTCATAGTGTTGTGAACATTTGGTACTATCCATAATTGTCCAAACCTTGTACCAGTTTAATCTATAACGGTGTATATATGCGTAAATAGCTCAATAAACTATTGATAGACAGTGATTTATTGGAATATCAGGTCACATATTTAGTGAGGTAACGGGGCTCGTATGGAAGTAGTTTGATAGAGTAATCGGGAAGGAGTATGCCTAATAGTGTGGAGTACGTTCCACATAAAAAACGCCAGTAAAAATGTATGCTGACTGGAAGTTGTTCTAAATTTAACTTTTCTCTGACGTTACTACTATTTTCTGCTAATTAACGTATTGATTATCAACAGGCTAATTCTGTTTATTTATTGAAGCTCATTGACTGGTAAACAAACGAAAATTCAATCGTAAGCGTTAGAATATAAGCCAGTCATACAGACTTTCAATCCTCTACATGCTACTAACAAAATCGTTTATTACGCTACTTCTGGCGGGAAGTATGCTTCTGATTGCACCAACAAGCTGCAAAACCTCGACCGTTGATGATCCGGCTCCGCCCGCTCAACAGCATACTCTAATTAAAGGCTCGCTGATTGGAGAATACTCGACCGATCAGCTACGTAGTCGTTTTACGGGGGCCAGCACAATTCTGCAAATCTTTATCCGATACGGTATTAAAGCCTATCGGTTAGAATATACAACAACTAATACGGACGGTAAAACGGTAACGGCCTCCGGTGCGCTGATTGTTCCGAACGTAACAACGGCGGCTCCTATGCTAAGTATGCAACATGGCACCATCACGAGTGATGATGATGCTCCGTCGAATTTTCGGTCGAGTAGTGAGGCTTATTCGTATGGATCGGTTTTCGCTTCACAGGGCTATATTATTGCCGCTCCTGATTATATTGGCTATGGTGCCTCGAAAAATTTACCGCATACGTATGAAAATCAGAATGGCCTGGCGACGGCCTCACTCGATATGCTACGGGCTGCCCGTGAGTTTCTGAGTAATGAGAAAATCAATTGGGACAAGCGTCTGTTTGTTGCTGGTTATTCGGAAGGTGGTTATGCGACAATGTCACTTCAAAAGAAAATAGAAGAAGAAACAGGTAATGAATTCAACCTGGTGGCGTCAAGCTGTGGAGCCGGGGCTTATGATAAAACAGCCTTTATGAACCACCTTTTTACCCAGCAAACGGCAGGCGTGGACTATATCAATCGGCTCTACGTATGGGTTTTATTGACGTATGATCGGATTTACGGGCTTAATCGGCCAATGACGTATTACTTCAAGGAGCCTTACGCTACGTTGATCGCAAAAGATGGTATGAATGCTTCCATCAATGTCAGCCTGAATCTGGCTTTTACAGATAGTTTCAAAAAGGCTATCGTCGACGGTACGGACAAAGAATTTATAGCAGCTGTTCAGGCCAATAATGTTCACGACTGGAAACCACGAACGCCCACACGGCTATATCATGGTACCGCCGACGAAATTGTGCCTTATCTGAATTCCCAGAATGCTTATGACGCAATGAGAAAACGCGGAGCAACTAACGTAGAGATAAAGCCTGTTCCGGGCGGAACGCATGCTACGACTATAATTGAATTTATTCGGGGGACGTATGAGTTCTTCGGCAGTATTCCAAGTTAAAAACTATTCAGGGCTGCTGCGACGATTCGTCGCAGCAGCCTTCTGGAATAAATCCTGCACTTCGACGTCGGTTGCTTGCGTAAAACCGACGTATTGACGGAGGGCGCTGCAAGCTTCCTCAGAAGCTACAGGGGCGCCACGATCAATTCCGCAGGTTTTGCTGGCATAGGCCCGTAATGGTTGCCCTGATCGATAGCCAGTTTCCGTTGTTGCAGCTCCAGAAGCTTTCGTTACGTTCTTAATGGTCTGTTTTGTTACGTGCCGTGACGGAATTATAGTCTCATTCAAAACACGCACATCAGCTCAAAGCCATTTTCTGGTTATGCTTCGCCTGTATTACCAATGACTTGTTCGGCGTCAAATAAATTCTTGCCGGGATGCAGTCATTATCAATACCCGATCAATAAAAACCAGCCGAAAAACAGGCTGGACGTAGTGAGTATCTGGACAGAACGGATAGAGGTCGCGAAAATGATTCGGAAACAGAGATGTCCGAACAGAAGCAAACAAAGGCATACCTGAGCTTGACGACTTAAGCGATGATCGACTGATAAAAGAAGATCGACCCGGCTGGTTAGGATTCAGCTGGATGATAATACGCCCGATGTTCTTCTTCCGAAGCAAATAGCATGGGATGACTTCCCGACTGGGTATTGCATTCAACCGTGAAAGGTGAAAGATGAGTACTTCGGGCGGGAACAACGGTATAAACGACATTCTTAACCGTTAGCTCCTGTTCAGTTAAGGGCTCTTTCACCAGGCATGAGTTTTCGTGATTAAGCTCAAGTACAAACTTAACCGAAGAGACTTTCCCTTCCAGAAAATCGTAGGATGCGGGCCCACCGTTATAGGCATGATCGCCCGGAGGGTAGCTTGTATAAACCGTGTCGCCAACGGCAAAAGGTGCCGTAAAATCCAGCTTAACGTGAAGTGGCATAAGTATCTATGTTTTTTAGGGAGAGTGAGACTTTTAGCTATGCGCTCCCGTAAAGACTAGATTAAGCAGATAATTGTTCGCATTTTTAATCTGCTTTTTGTGCCTCTCTTCGGTAAATAATAAATAGTTTACCCGTGAATTATATCCGTTTTTTCGATATTCCCGGTTTTTTTCAATCCTCTTACGGCGTTCAGTAGTTAGATAATAAAGCGGATTGACTAACGGTACAATTCGGTAATAGGGAGGCATTTTTTATTATCTGATTCATTTACTATGGCTAAAAAATCGGTTGACATCGACCAACTTAGCATCGATACCATCCGACTTCTGTCGGTTGATGCTGTTCAAAAAGCTAACTCCGGCCATCCCGGCTTACCATTAGGTGCAGCGCCTATGGCCTACGTTCTCTGGTCACGCTTTCTGCGCTTTAATCCTAAAGATCCCCACTGGCCCGACCGCGACCGGTTTGTGTTATCGGCTGGTCACGGCTCTGCCTTGCTTTATAGCTTATTGCATTTATACGGATACGATCTGTCGCTGAACGATCTGAAGCACTTCCGGCAGCTTCACTCCAAAACGCCCGGCCATCCCGAATCGAACCTGACGGCGGGCGTAGAAGTAACCACTGGGCCGTTAGGGCAGGGGTTTGCCAATGGGGTTGGCATGGCAATGGCCGAAGCGTTTCTGGCTGCGAATTACAACCGCAAGGGCCAGACAATAATGGACCATTATACCTATTCGATTGTCAGCGATGGCGATTTGATGGAAGGCATTGCCGCCGAAGCGGCTTCGCTGGCCGGGCACCTCAAACTGGGTAAATTAATTTATCTCTACGACGACAATCTGATTTCGCTGGATGGCCCCACCAATCTGGCTTTTACGGAAGATCGGATGGCACGCTTCGACGCTTATGGATGGCACACGCAGCACGTAGCCGATGGGAACGATCTGGAGGCAATTGAAGCCGCTATCAAAGCCGCACAGGCCGAAACCGAGCGCCCGTCCATCATTGCGGTACGTACCGTTATTGGTTATGGCAGCCCTCTGGAAGGTACCAGCAAATCGCACGGCAGCCCACTCGGGGAAGAGAATGTGCGTAAGACAAAAGAGTTCTTTGGCTGGGACCCTGATAAATCCTTTGTGATTCCTGACGAAGTAAAAGAGCATTTGCTCGAGGCAGGCAAGCGTGGGGCAGAATTACAGGCCGATTGGAAAAAACGATTCGATGCGTATAAAGGTGATTTTCCGGAAGATGCGGAGCGATTCACGTTATCCTTTAAAGGGAAATTCCCGAAAGGATGGGATGAAACCCTCCCCAAATTTGCACCCTCTGATGGTCCATTGGCAACCCGGCAGGCATCGGGCAAAGCACTGGAAGCCCTGAAAAAGACAGTCCCTTATCTCTTCGGTGGCTCGGCCGATCTGGCTTCTTCGAACGATATGCCTACAAAAGGCGATGTTAGTTTCCAGCCCGGTCATTACCAGAATTCGAACATCTGGTTCGGTGTTCGTGAGCACGCGATGGGAGCCGCCCTCAACGGAATGGCCCAGCATGGTGGGGTGCATCCTTATGGCGGTACGTTCCTGAACTTCTCCGATTACATGCGGGGCGCCATTCGTCTGACAGCGCTTGCCGAATCGTCCGCTACGTTCGTCTTCACGCACGATAGCATTGGTTTGGGCGAAGATGGACCTACACACCAGCCAGTTGAGCAGTTTGTGTCGCTACGTACTATTCCGAATATTATCGTGTTACGTCCCGCCGACGCGAACGAAACCGTAGAAGCGTGGCGCGTAGCGCTGATGCAACCCAAAACACCTGTAGCGTTACTGCTTAGTCGGCAAAAACTGCCTGTACTCGATCAGGAAAAATACGGCTCAGCGCGTGGGCTCGAAAAAGGTGCTTACATCCTAAGCGATTGTGAAGGCGTGCCCGAGCTTATTTTGATTGGCACAGGATCGGAGGTTTCGCTTATACTCGAAGCCCAGAAGGAACTGAAAAAACAAGGAATTCGGGCACGGGTGGTTAGTATGCCCTCCTGGGAATTGTTTGAGCAGCAGGATATTGCGTATCATCATAAGGTATTACCACCAGCCATACGCAAGCGACTGGCCGTTGAAATGGGGTCGCCTATTGGTTGGCATAAATACGTAACAGACGAAGGTACAACCCTTAGTATGAACCGATTCGGGCTGTCGGGCCCCGGCGAAGAAGTGATGGAATACTTTGGCTTTACGGTCGAGAACGTAGTGAAAAAAGCGAAATCCGTCCTGAAAGGCAATCCAGAGGGTATTGAGAAAAAAGAAGTATTATCCTGATTATCGGTTTATACGTAGTGTCGGATTTGAAAACCCGACACTACGTATAAACCGATAATCGGCACTTTATTTCTTACGTAGAGCTTTATTGATTGGTGTGTCATCTTATAGCCCAACGATTCTCCTTGTTGGCTCTTTACCTAACAAAAAGTTTATTAATCAACAAAAACCCTCTAGCCGAAGTAAAAGAAGATGGGATAAAGCCGATCTATTACGGTTTACACACACACACACACATATATATATATATATAATGGAGTTGGTTTCCAATGAGAAAAGTGACTACTCGGGCCAGGTGCCTGACTTTGTTGTAAATCTAATTCGTTACATCAGAGCGGATGAGCTACGTGAGGCAGAGAATCGTACTCGATTAAATGTTGATACAGTAAGGGACGCTAGAGAAATTATTCGACTGTATTACTGTAAAGTGAAATCGTTAAATTTATAATTGACAAGATTTAAACATAAAACTTCCCGAAAACTTTACGCTTTCGGGAATGTTTATGTTTAAGACAATGATAACGGATTATGGAGCAGGACCTACGATCTATCAACGAGCTGATTCAGGCATTGCTGGCGTTACGTAACGATATGCTCAGGCTGGAATCTGAAGTATTACCGGACGACCGTGATCTGGCGGCAACGTATCAGAAAAGTGCTCGTAATCTACTACATTATTTAGCGATGCGTCAGCAGGACTTACGTCCGTTGCAGGCTAAGCTAACTAGGTTGGGCGTATCATCATTAGGGCGGGCCGAGGCCCACGCGCTGGCAACGGTCGATGCCGTACTGGATATACTTCACCGGCTCAGGGGCGATTCTTTTTCTGGTTCGGCGTCTGCGCAAGAAGCCCCCAATTTCGCTGAGGGAGAACACTTACTGGCCGAACATACCATTGCGCTGTTTGGCGATAAAGCTGGAGAACGCCCGTGCCGGATTATGGTAACGATGCCCAGTGAGGCTGCCGATGATTACGATCTTATTTATAACCTGCTGGAACATGGCATGGATTGTATGCGGATCAACTGTGCCCACGACAGCCCGGTAGTCTGGTTAAAAATGATTACGCATCTCAAACAGGCCGAAAAGAAACTAGAGCGTTCCTGTAAAATTCTGATGGATTTGGCCGGTCCCAAAATACGTACCGGGCCGCTGCCCCCCGGCGAGGCTGTTCTGAAAGTGAAACCCCAACGTAATACGTTGGGTCAGGTCATGATTCCGGCACGTATCTGGCTGTCTACGTCTCGAAAAGCGGCTCCGGCATCCGTCGATAATTGTTTAAGACTAAATTCTGCTACGTGGTTAAGCGAGGTTAACGTTGGGGATAAGCTGACATTCAAGGACGCCCGAGGTTCTAATCGATCAATGACAATTACCGACGTAACAAAAGCAGGCTGTTGGGCTGAGCTGTCAAAGACGGCTTATTTCGTGTCGGGTACAGAACTACGGTTTGGTAAAAAGGTGGCTACCGTTACCGGGATTAAGCCGGTAGAAAATTTTATTCGATTAAAGCCGGACGATACGCTGGTACTGACCCGAAACACCAAGTCTGGCTTTTCTGCCCAAACAGATCATCAGGGGGAAACACTAAAACCGGCAACAATTGGCTGCACACTGCCCAAAGCCCTGCAGTACGTTCAGGTTGGCGAACAGATTTGGTTTGATGACGGAAAGATTGGAGGAGTTGTTGAGCATAAAGATCGTCGGCAGTTGCGCATTCGAATCATTCAGGCTAAACCGAATGGTACAAAGCTTAGAAGCGATAAAGGCATTAACCTGCCAGATTCCAAAGTTAGTTTATCGGCTCTGACTCCTGCCGATATTCAGAATCTGGCGTTTGTGGTGAAACAGGCCGATATAGTGGCTTTGTCGTTTGTAAATCAACCTAAGGACGTAGATCAGTTAGTCGAACACATTCGGGAGCTGGACGGAGAACAACCCGCTATTGTGTTGAAGATCGAAACCCAGGCAGGCTTTAGAAATTTGCCCAATCTGCTGCTACGTCTGATGCAATCGTCGCCTTGTGGTGTTATGCTGGCCCGGGGTGATCTGGCGGTTGAATGCGGCTTCGAGCGGCTATCCGAAGTACAGGAGGAAATTTTGTGGCTGTGCGAAGCGGCTCATGTGCCGGTTATCTGGGCAACGCAAGTTCTGGAGACATTGGCAAAAACCGGCATTCCGTCCCGTGCCGAAATTACGGATGCTGCCATGGGGCATCGTTCTGAGTGTGTAATGCTGAACAAAGGGCCTTACATTCTGCAGGCGGTCGACGTATTGGATGGCATTCTACGTCGAATGCAGGCGCATCAGGATAAGAAGGATGATTTGTTACGCGAATTACAACTGGCTCATGGAATCAAACGGTTAGCTCAGTAAGCTGATAAGAAGTCGTAGTTTGTAACCTCCTCAACTTTTTGAATCATATGAGCGCAACTTGAAAAGTAACGTTGAGTGTGCACAAAGGTGTAATTATGGACTTAATTTTTTACGAATTTATTTAAATGCAGTCAATAGGTATATGTTTATCATAATTATGTATCTTTATGTGGGTTTAAGTATTTCTGATTATCTTTATTCGTCCAAAAGATATATTTATAGGTACTCTGTGGGAATATTGGTAAATAACATGGGCGCTTGTCAGTAGAGAGTGTGTATTTTGTTTGAATAATTGCATTACCATTGAGAGGTTGGTCTGTCTAATAGCTTGTACTCTTATTAAGAACTGATATGATGAATCAGGTAAATGATCGAAAAGTTAATCGGCTGACAGACGTGCTAAACGTATTAGCTGATCCAGTTCGTGTACGTATCGTATTATGCTTAGTCAGGCCCACATCCATAAGCTCTTTACAAAATCATCTGAAAATTGGTCAAAATACATTGTTGCACCATCTGACAAGAATGCAGGACAATGGACTTCTTGTTGCGGAGCATTCGGACGGAAAGGTCTACTATTCTCTACCAGACAGGGCTTTGGAGAGAGCTGTAAGATTACTAGCGGCCTGACACACCGTTAACAGCCATTTGTTTCTCATAAACAGCGGGCGGAAGCTCACCAAAACCCCCAGTAGCCTGATCTTAATAAGATCAGGCTACTGGGTTTATATAGGTACCAGAAGTTGAGCTGGATAGGTTTAATAAGAGGAATAATCAGCCAGAAAGTAAGATGGGCTAATCGGAAGCATCTACCCAGGCTTTTTGCTACGTAATCAGTTCTCCCTATTAAATATGCTGGGAAGGTAACGCGTTTTTTTTGTTACGTTAAAAACATTTATTAACGCACCCATGACAAACCTGCTTTTCCCCACCGATTTCTCGACTAACACGGCTGCCCTGGACTGGGTACAGTTCTTCGCTCGAAAAACGGGCGCAACCATTACATTACTGCACGTGTATCAGCCAATGATCCCGGACTCTACGCTACCGACTATTGGCGATCCAGGATTAGGTGTAATGGCTTCTCAGGAAGTAGAAGACATCAGTCGCCAGCAACTGGGTTCTCTGGCAACTGATCTACGTAAAGAAGGATTACCCGTCCGTACTGACTGGCGAATCGGTGATATTGAAGACAGTATTCTGGAGTCAGCACGCGAACACTCGGCTGATCTGATTGTGATGGGACGTAGTGACCTGAGTACATTTTTCGATCGGCTTGTGGGTAGTGCAGTAACCGAAGTAGCTGATGAAGCTCGCTGCCCGGTTCTCATTGTACCGACAATTCCCGTAGGTAAGACGAAACGTCCGGCGCAGATTCATAAAATTGTTTATGCAATGCAGCCACAAACGACGCAGGAGCTGGTAGCTTTTCAAACGGATTCATTAGTAAGAGCTTTCGACGCCGAGCTTGATGTGCTCACCGAAGACGAACTTGACAATGCACAAGCTGATTTAATTGTGATGCAATTGTACCCGAAATCGGGTTTTCTGGATGGTTTACTTCATCCGAACCACGTAACAGACCTGATTGAGAAATCGGATGTGCCCGTATTGATATATCATGAGCGTAAGTAAGCTCGTTAATTAACTACGCAATAGCTTGGATAACCCGCTCACTTAATTGAGAGCGGGTTATTAATTATAGTACTGCTACATTCGCCGTACATTTTGAAAATTGTCATGCCTTCTATCGATTACTCAATTGTTATATGCACGTACAATCCGGATGAGCGGTTACTCAAGCGGTGTTTGCAGGCTGTCGATAACCTGGATAAAGAAGGGCTTACAATTGAAGTAATTATTGTTGATAATAACAGCGCTGTTCCGGTCAGCAGCTTGCCTTCTGTGAAGGCTTATGCGCAAAAACTACCGGCCCTGACAATCATCAACGAGCGGGAGCAGGGCGTCAATCATGCACGTATTGCGGCTATCGACAAAGCCAGAGGCAAATACACGGTCTACTTTGATTATGATAACGAGCCTGAAGAAGATTATCTGCAGGCTCTTGAGAAACTGCATGAACAGTATCCGGACGTAGCAGCCTGGGGGCCAGGCCATGTATGGGTAGATTTTCTGGATGGGATTGATAAGGCTATCGAAAAGTATGCACGTAATCTATTTCAGGAAAGGCACGAAGAGAAGATTACTTTTGCAAAGGAACCAGAATGGCAACCCTGTTATCCATACGGAACAGGCCTCTGCACAGCTACATTTTTACTGAAAGAGTACGTCGCATTAGCCCGGCAGGGACGATTTACACTGTCGGGCAGAAAAGGAAATTTGCTAACGAGTGGAGAGGATACCCAGATGGTGTTGATTTGTATTCATGAGGGGTATGCCGCAGGCGTATCGCCCACGCTAAAGCTGAAGCATATAATTCCGGGTAATCGGGCAAACCATACATACGTAGTACGTCTGATTTACGGCACAGGTATCTGTTATGAAACCTGCGTTGTACAAGTGTTTCCTGAATACGTTGAGCAGCTTCAAAAAAAGAAAATCTCAGAAGCAAAATTTATCAGACGATCATTGAAAAAATACATAAAAGCCCAATGGAGCCGAGACCCTGACGATGAGTTCAGTCTTGTTAGTTACATAGCTTCAATTTCGGGCGTTTATCTGGCATTAAACAAGCCAATCCCTTCGTTAATTAACAGAATTACCAATTCACTAAAAGTAGGTTGAACCTATACAGGCTTACTGCTGAGTAATTTATAAGACAGAATGGAGCGTAAAGCAGAGATAAATAATAGCCGGTTAAGCATCATTATTGCTACGTTTAATTCTGGTCAGTTTCTTCAGGCATGTCTGGATTCAATTCATAATCAGCGTATCAAGGATATTGAAATAGTACTTGTTGATGGGAAAAGTACTGACGATACGATTTCGATAATAAAAGCGAATGCAGCTCCTAATCTCAAATGGATTAGCGAGTCTGATAAGGGCACCTATGATGCCTTCAATAAAGGCGTTACGTTAGCTACGGGAAAATGGATTTACTTTTTGGGGTCGGACGATAGGCTCCGTCCTGAATTCAGTGATCTAGTAGACCGACTTAAAGACACAAATACGGTGTATTATGGCAACAGCATAGGTTTTTGCATTGGCGATAACAAACCAGCCTATGATCTGTACGAAGGTGAATTTGATAAATACCGGCTGGCAAAATGCTGTATGAATCACCAGGCAATTATTTATCCGGCGACCGTTTTTAAAAAATATGCGTACGATCTGAAATATAAAATTGCGGCTGATTACGATCTGAATATTAAAGTATGGGGTGACGATTTTTTTAAAAAAGAATTTTACAACCTAACCATCGTGAATTATCACCTGAATGGATTGTCGTCACTGAGTACTGATCGTATTTTTAAACAAGATAAACCTGAGCGTATTAAGCAAAGTATGGGCTGGTTTATTTATGCAAGATATATGTATAAAAAATATAAACACAAGCGAAAAGGTTTATCCGATTTTGATTAAAAAATTAATTGAATAGCTGTATAGATAGAAAAAGTTTTTACTGATACGTAGCGTGCAATGATTTATACGAATAGTGAGCGTTCAATCGATGTAGTAATTCCCACCTTTCGGCTTCAGGAAAAAGAACTGCTGACCCTTATTTATTTACAAAGACCTGCTGATTTTGCGGTTCAGTTTTATGTGATTGCCGACAATCCTGATGCAGCTATTCCCGAAAGTATACGCAAGCTGCACGAAGCTAATGGAATAACTTTACTGATTAATTCTAAAAACGAAGGCGTTCCTGCTACGCGAAATCGGGGTATTCTGGCCGGAAAAAGCAAATGGATTTTATTCCTGGACGATGACATACATCCGCAGGAAGATCTGCTACTAGCGTATGCAGAAGCTATCCGACAACACCCGGATGCGATT
>NZ_JBMDWV010000032.1:0-11190 GCF_048594605.1 Spirosoma sp. | reverse complement strand
GATAACATTTGGAGAATAAACCAATTGAATACGCTCACAACCCATAGCAATCTGGTGCTTCAGAGAAGCATCAAATGATAAATTGCGAGAAACAAACAGGAATTAGACCAAATGAATCGGCGGACCTCGGTGCTGAAACGCTACGTGCGTTGACGGTCTGTGAAATGGAACCAGCACAACACTTCCGGCAAAAACCAGCAGGATAGTTGCTAAAACAGTTGTCCAGGTAAATGAACTGTTGCTGGCGTACAGTAAATTGTCGAAGGCATCAAACCAAATCAGCTCGTCGCGACTGTGAGCATGATTGGGGAATTGTGTTCCCGGCGATGATTTGTATGGGTGCGCGTGGCAGATTACAGTTCCATCGGCGAGTCGGTGTGCATGGCGAAATACAACCCCGTTGACCAATACAGCTACGTATAGACCAAGCAAAAAACGGGCGATCCCAAACCGGTAACCTTGCAGGCGGAACACGCTAATGGTGCAGTAATTAATGGACTGATTGTCAAAAATATCAAATAGAACTTGAATTACAGTGGTTTATTGAATAATCAATTTCAAATACAGATGGTATAAAGTATAGTGCTTGAAAAGTAAAGAGGGTAACAAGTATTATATATATAGTATCAGAGAATAAATATACTTGAATGGAATTTTTTTGATATTTAACTTGTTTTTGTATTAAGTCAAGTTTAATTTTGAATATGATTAGATGTAGCCTTATGTGTTCATTTGTTTCGCATCGATTATTGTATCTCTAATGTGAAATGCGTAACTTATAGGCGTATTACCGTAAGCACTTACTTAACTTTAAAATTATCTCCTGAGGCCAATGAAGAATATCCGACTCTATATGATTTTTCAGTGGATTTTTTTTCTACCCATTATTTTGCCGTTATGTGTAGTCTTCGGTGCTATCTATGGCGTTGTTCAGATGATCGAACGCATAATGGAGCAAATGAGGCTAGATATATTGCCTTCTGAGTAAAATCAACTGACGCCACGGTTAGTGCATATCTGTATATAGAAAGAGCCACATTTCTTGTCATAAGAAATGTGGCTCTTCATTTTATGATACGGGCTTTATTCAAAAATAAAATCCATATTCTTATCCTTGTAGTTCTCGTCGTCCAGATCTAAAAACTCCTCCCAGAACGGATCATTGGGTAAGCCCGCTTTACAGATAAGCGGCTCCTTTTTTACGGGATGTACAAAATAGAGACGACGTGCATGGAGATAGATTTTTTTATCTGCTACAGCCCGATCGTAGCCATATTTGACATCGCCCCGGATCGGACTTCCCATGTGTGCCAATTGAGAACGAATTTGATGGGGGCGACCTGTAATTGGATTTACTTCCAGCAGGTAATGTTCGTTGATTTTGCCTAGCACCCGATACGTTAGCTCAGCCTTTTGCGAGTTTGGAACTTCGTAATCATACACCGTAACCTGGTTTTTCTGCTCGTCCTTTATCAGCCAGTTCACCAATTTATCAGCATCCTTAGGCGGTTTGTGCCGGACAATCGCCCAGTACGTTTTCTGTACCTGTCGTTTCCGGAAAATCTCATTCATGCGCTCGAGCGCTTTTGACGTACGGGCAAATACAACCAGACCGCTCACTGGCCGATCAAGACGATGAACTAAGCCAAGAAACACCTCGCCTGGTTTATTATATTTTTCTTTGATATAGCTCTTTAAGATATCCAGCAACGTAGTGTCGCCTGTGCGATCACCCTGCACCAGAATACCCGGTTCTTTATTGACAATCAGTAAATGGTTGTCCTCATAAATAACCTGAAATGGTTTTTTCTTCATAATACACAATGTAGTGTGTAACTGCAAAAAGTACCCTGATAACTCAATATGCTTCTTTCTCGTTCGGAAAGTCGTGTGCTTTTACGTCGTCAACGTAATGCGTAATAGCCTCGGTCATAACGCTGTGCAGGTCGGCGTATCGACGTAGAAATCGGGGTTTAAACGCATTGTTTATTCCTAGCAGATCATGAATTACCAGGATTTGTCCATCAGCATCAGGACCGGCTCCAATGCCAATGGTTGGAATGGTAAGGCTCTGCGAGACGGTTTTAGTAAGAGCAGCCGGAATTTTTTCGAGCACTAAACTAAAGCAGCCAATATCTTCGAGCATACGGGAGTCGTCCATTAACTTTTGAGCTTCAGCTTCTTCCTTAGCGCGAACAGCGTACGTACCAAATTTATAAATAGACTGGGGAGTCAGCCCCAGATGGCCCATTACGGGTACGCCAGCGCTCAGAATACGTACGATTGATTCTTTGATTTCCAAACCACCTTCCATCTTGACGGCGTGCGCACCTGATTCTTTCATGATCCGAATGGCCGAACGTAGCGCTTCCGACGAATTTCCCTGATAGGAACCGAATGGTAAGTCAACCACAACCAAGGCACGCTTGACTGCCCGAACAACCGAACTGGCATGGTAAATCATCTGATCGAGCGTAATCGGCAGGGTCGTTTCGTGGCCTGCCATTACGTTGGAGGCAGAATCTCCTACAAGAATTACCTCAACACCGGCAGCATCAACTACACGAGCCATTGAAAAATCATAGGCTGTCAGCGCAGAAATTTTCTCGCCTTTATTTTTCAGCTCCTGAATGGTGTGCGTTGTTACACGCTTTATATCGGGATTATGAACAGACATAAGGGTCAGTTGTACAGTTATAGAGTTGTAAAGTTATAGAGTTGTAGAGTTGCAGAGAAACTCTGCTACTGTAAACTCTATAACGCTATAACTTTATCTCGGCGCAAGCCAGGATTCGGGATTGAGTTTGGAGAAGTCTTTCCAAATCTGGAATTGAAGTTCCGAAATTCCATTTTTATCGGTTGCTACGGTACCGATAACATCGCGGGCTTTTATATGTTGGCCCCGGTGCACCGCTACGTTCTTTAGTCTAGCATAGACCGTAAAGTAGTTCCCGTGCTGAATGGCGATTACGTTATTCATGCCAGGCATACTAGCTACGTCCTGTACGACGCCGTCGTAAACTGCCCGAACCGTTTCGCCTGCGTTGGTTTGAATGTCAATTCCCTGGTTATCAATATAAATGCCTTTAAGCACAGCGTGCGGATGACGACCGAACCGATCCGAAATAAAGCCCCTCGATACAGGCCAGGGTAGATGGGCCCGCGACGCGGTAAATGATGAGCCAAGAGCACTCTCTGCCGTATTTAAGCTGTTGTTACGTCGTTCGTCCAGTTTTGGGGGCGGTGGCGTTGGTTCCGGCTCAACGGGTTTTTCTACCGTTGCTACGTCGGCGGGAGCGGGTTTTTCGCCGGCTTTTTCGGCTGCGGCAATGGCTTCTTCCGCTTTTTTACGTTCGGCGGCTCTGCGTTCGGCTTCACGTCGGGCAATACGTTCGCGTTCGGCACGGGCTTCCCGTTCGGCCCGTTCGCGCGCTTCGCGTTCGGCACGTTCGCGGGCCACGATGCGTGTAATCATCGCTTCGAGCTGGGCAATGGCCTGGCGTCTTTCGGTAAGTTCGGCGCTAAGTTCAGCTTCTTTCTGGCCGAGTTCTTTAACAACCTGATTCTTTTCGTTCTTCAGGGCCGTCAGTTTTTGCCCTTCCTGAACTTTAACATTGATCGTTTTTTTCTGGTCCTGCCGTTTCTGCTGCGTAGCCTGCTGTTTATCCTGAAGCATCGTCATTACGTTGTTCATCTGGCGAACCTGACTCTGGCGAGCGTCGGAATATTGGCGTAAATAGCGATAGCGGGCCACAAGCTGATTGAAGTTATCCGATGCGAACAGAAAGCCTAGTGGATTAACCTGCTGCCGTCGTTTGTCAGCGGCATAAATCATGGAGCCATATTCTGCTTTTAATTTATTCAGATCGCGGGTTAGCGCATTGCTGGTCTGGCGCAATTCAGAAATTTCGACTTCGGTCAGTTGAAGGTCCTTATTAAGCAAGCCAATTTGTTTCGATTGAGTCTGAATCTGTTGATCGAGGGCTTTTAGCTGGCCCAAACCTGCTTTTTTCTCGGAGGCCGTCTGCCGAAGAATAGTGCGTATCTGGTTCATTTTCTCCAGATTTTGCTTCTTTTCTTTCTCCAGATTCTGCCGATTTTGCTGGGTCTGCTGGGCTAGGGCCGGTTCAATACGTAGCAGTAAACTGAACCCTGTCAGACTAACTATTAACCAATAAATGTACCGGTGAGAAAATGAAAATTTAAGGTGCATAAAGGCTTAATCCAACCAATTAGGGCTTAGGGACGACGTTTATAATTAGCCGGAATCGTAAAAGGAAAACCGGGGCTTCTGTCGACCAGTTCGACTTTATTATGCTTGATACGTAACAGCGTCTGGTAAAATCGTCCATCCGTTTGCGACTTGTAATCGAGTGTTACCAGACTGGTATATGGAAACAGAAAATTATTGAGCGACGTAAAATCTTCATAATCCAGCCGCAACGTATTTTTGGTAGGCTGTTCGGTCACCATTAACTTTTTCAGTTTTCGATCCTGCTCGCCAATGTAATTTTCGACCATTACTTTGCCCTCGCTCTGACGTAGCAATAGATAATCACGTTCATTTTTGATTTTTTGCGCAGGGCGTTTGGGAAGAGGTAGATTACCTACGATCAAGGCCTGGAGCAACTCAAAATTCATAACAAAGTTGAATTGCTTGCTCAAGGTTGGAAAATCATAAATGGAATACTCTTTATGAATTTTGTCAACAATCGTGATAGAATCCTTACTGATGGTTGCCCGAACGGCTTCGATCCCCAGTTTTGAAATTGACAGCCAGATCAGACTGTCTTTGCGAACCCTAATGTTGACATTCGCATTGTCGATATCCTGCTGCTGATTTTTAAAGGAAATTTTCGACTTGGCCGTAAGGTATCGAAAATCAATTTCCGCTACGTTGGTACGTGCTTCTTCGATGCCTGGACGAGGTGCTGGCCGGGAAACGGCTACTGAGTCGACTGTGGTACCTGAGATTGGGCGAGCTGTGATACTGGAGTCAGTAGGGGAGGTGGCAACTGGAGTTTGTCCCGTCCCTCGCGATATATGGCGACGTCGGCAGCCATCTGTACTCAATAGTACGGTTAACAATAAGGCAAATAATACGTATTTATTCATAGGGTTTAGTGGATAACGAGCTGTGTTTTGACGGACAGTTAGAACAAACTGATCAGCAAAACACATATCATCAACCACCGATTACAGCTTTCCAGTAGCTATTTTCTTGTCTAGATCGGAACTGGCTCCACCTTTACTTTTAGCCTTTTTCCACTGCTCAAGCGCTTTGTCGGGCTGACCAAGCTGGTAAAGCACATCGCCGTAGTGTTCAAGGATGGTACCGCTTACATTCGCTGAATCAGCCAGGGCTTTCTCCAGATATTGCCTGGCTTTGGCATAATCTTTTGACACATACAATACCCAGGCATACGTATCTAAATACGTAGCATTGGCTGGATGGCGCTCAACGAGTTTCTGGCCTAATTGCAAAGCCCGTGGTAGATTGGCTTTCCGTAGAGACAGAAAATAGCTATAATTATTCAATACGTGGTCGTTGATAGGGTCGGCTTTCAGGACGGCTTCATAAGCCTCGTCAGACTTAGCATAATCGCCCAATCCATTGTATGCATCGCCTAACTGGGCATCGATGCCTCGCTTCAGTTCTGCATTCGAATTGGCAGCCAGTAATTTTTTGCTTTCCTCTAGGGCGTCTACTGCTTGCTGGTATTTGCGTTTAAACAAATTAGCCGTTCCATTGGAATACCAGAATAAGCCCTGGGTCGGAAACACTTCGAGTGCCTGTTCGGAATGAACCAGCAGGCTGTCGATCTGATTTAACTCGCCATCGAGTTGCAATAGAGCTCCCCAGACTTCGTAGATAGAGCCGTCCAGTCGGGCAGCTTTAGCATACGTATCACGAGCTTCTGCTTTTTTCCCCTGTTGCACCAGTAAATCGGCCAGCATTACCTGCGTTTTAGGGTCATTGGGCGATGTTTTGGCTAAGTTCTGCGCCATACTTAGCGCATCTTTCTGTGCTGCCGGACTTTCGCCGGTCATACCTACGTAGCTTGACAGAATCCGCGCTTTTAGACCCGCTTCCAGATTTGGATTTGCCAGAACCTGATTTAGCTCTTTCGTAACCCGATCCATATCGCCTTTTTTACGATAAATGTCGGCTAGCAATACGTGAGCTTGGGGTAAGTCGGCGTTTAGCTTGAGTGCCTTATCGATCCAGGTAATGGCCTGATCTGTACGATCGTTGGCAATCAGCAGTTCCGCACCTTCGAGTAAATAGTCAGGATCACTGGGTTCAGAGGCTACAAGCTTTTCGGCTTCTTCGATCGCTTTATCAATTTTATTTTGCTTGAGGTAGATCCGCTGTTTTTGCCGGGTAATTTCTTCATTAAGACCTAATTCGCGCTCAACCGTATTGTAAGTCTCAAGGGCTTTGTCAGGCTTTTCGTTAAACAAATAAATAGCGGCTAATTCGACGCCATATTCTGCATTTTCCGGTCCTTTTTTCAGGAGCTTTTCATAAAGCTCTTCAGCCTCAGTATAGCGTTTCTGCTTAACGTAAAGCTCGGCGAGGAGTAACGAATAAAATTTATTCTGGCTATCTAAGGAGTACGCTTTGCTGGCGTGAGGAATGGCTTCCGCAGTTTTTCCACTCTTGAGTAAGGCATTCGCTGTTGCATACTGAGCAGCGGCATTGTTTGGGTCTTTTTGCAGTACTTTGGCAAATTGTGGAATGGCTTTTGCCGGTTCATCGGTCATCAGATAACGCATTCCTTCCGTGAACTGCGTTTCCGCTTCCATACGTACCGTCGTCGTCGATGCCGATTTTGCCAGCGAGGTATCGACACCTATCGCTTTCGTACGTCGGCGCTGCGCTGAAGCCGGATACAGGCTCATCCACAGAACCAGCCCCAGGCTACCTATCCACCCAATCCGGTGCCGGTTACGATATAATAAATGTAACGTATTCATGCTGGTCAGCAAAAAGAAGAACTTATTTACCAAAACGTGGCCTGCCTCTTTCTATTGCGACTTTGTTGAGTAAGTCCCTTAGACAAAGGTAGTTTAAAATGACGGAATGTTGCATATGGCGTAGGGCAAAGGGGTTGGGGCGGTGAAAATACTCTCATTATCTTTTACCCTCTTCTCCAACCGCTTTGCCCTACGTGCATAACTTTTCAAGTATGACGGGGTTTATCAAAGACTCAGACTGAGTTAAAAACGCTAAAAACTTAAAACGTACACGATGGAAACCCTGTATACTGCCACCGTCAGCAATGTGGGTGGGCGCGAAGGTGATGTTAAATCACTCGATGGTATTTTGGAATTGGATGTCAGACGACCTATTGAAATGCATGGAGAAGGCGGTGCCGCAAATCCTGAAATGCTGTTTGCCGCTGCTTACAGCTCCTGCTACAATGGAGCCCTGATGGGAGTAGCCGAACGCCGAAAAATTATTTTGCCCGAACACGCCGTTGAGGTTAGTATTTCGCTCAATAAAGATGGCAACAACATGTTCCTGTCGGGGAAAATCACGGTTAAAGCTCCACACATGGATCGTGATCAGCTGCAGCAGTTAGCCGAGACCGCCCATGCTGTTTGCCCGTACTCAAAAGCCATTAAGGGAAACATGGACATGAAAATTGAGGTGATGGTGTAGCAGCAGAGGGCATGGGGCATGGGGTAAAAACTAAGTTTGTCAATTTACCCTATGCCCCACGCCCTCTGCCCGCTGTTACCCAATCGCATCATATACCTGAACACGCTCCCATAAATGAGAACACGTATCGACAAATGCCGTGTGTACGGGGTGAACCTGATACGTATCGTGATCAGCTTTGTTGGCAAAAACGAACGTAATTGAAAAATCGTAGGAATGATCAATCACGGGCCGACGTGTTTCGGCAGGGGTACCAATATAAGCTGCCGAAATTTCTTTTACGGCTTTGAGCGATTCCAGACCCGTCCGGAGCGCCTGGTGGTCTTCCTGGCTTTCGGGATGTTTGAGCCAGAAAAAAACGGTATGAACAAACATAAAATAGTAAAGAATAAGGTCCTGTTAACGTAAAAAATGGCTATCCTATTGATTGAAATAGAATGCGATATTACTTATAAAACAGCCTGTACTTAGAATTACTCATAATTACCCTTACCGTATTAATAATTTTTAACAGGATAAAAACTTTCTGATAAACATTTCAGTATATTCCACACGTTATCAAGACGGATGAATAACGAGTTAAGGGATAAGCGAATGGAGGAAGAATCTAACCCTATGAATAAACCGGCTGGTCGTGATACGGACGAGCAGGGACCTCGAATTAATAATGACAAAGCTACTGTTCGATTACCCATGTTGCTGGGCATTACGTTGGCAGGGGGAATGCTCATTGGCGCTACGTTCTTTGGTGCTACCAAAAGCTTGAATACAATCGGGCGGGGTTATACAAAGTACCGGGAAATTTTACAGCTCATTGAAAATAACTACGTTGATACTGTCAATACAGACGATCTGGTCGATTTCTCAATTACAAAAATGCTTGAGAAGCTTGACCCGCATACCGCTTATATGAATCCGCAGGATGCCGTTGCGGCCCGGTCGCAGCTGGAGGGTGGATTTGATGGTATTGGGATAGAATTCAATATTTATAAGGATACCGTCTACGTCGTGACTCCAATGGCAGGTGGTCCATCCGAAACGGCTGGAATCCTGAGTGGTGACAAAATTCTCAAAGCCGACGAAACTTCTCTGGTTGGAGGAAAGATTGAAAACAGCGCCGTCTTCAAAGCGTTACGTGGTAAACGGGGAACCGATGTGAAGCTGACAATTCTGCGCAAGGGCGATAAAGAACCAAAGGTGTTTACAATCACGCGGGACCGTATTCCGACTTATTCGGTTGATGCCTCTTACATGATTGACGCCAAGACTGGCTATATCAAAATCAATCGGTTCTCCGAAACTACGTACGATGAATTCAAGACGGCAATGGCTGCGCTTAAGTCTCAGGGCATGACGCAGATGATGCTGGACCTACGTAACAACCCCGGCGGTTATATGGATCGGGCTACCAACATTGCCGATGAATTTATTTCGGGTAATAAGCTACTGGTTTATACAGATGGGAAAGACAACCGGTATGACCGGAAAACCTATGCGCACATTGCCGGTCAGTTTGAGGATGGGCCATTGGTTGTACTGATTGATGAAGGAAGCGCATCCGCTTCAGAAATTGTGTCGGGTGCTTTGCAGGACCACGACCGGGCGCTGATTGCGGGACGCCGTTCGTTCGGAAAAGGCCTTGTACAGATGCCTGTGACACTTTCCGACGGGTCGGAACTACGTTTGACTATCTCGCGCTATTATACCCCTAGCGGACGTAGCATTCAGAAACCATACGTGCCGGGCCGTGAAGGGGATTATGAAAAAGATCTTGAGTTACGCTCAAAACGGGGCGAATATTACATTGCTGACTCAATCAAGAACGATCCGAAACTGAAATTTAAAACCGACGGCGGACGTATTGTTTATGGGGGTGGCGGTATCACGCCCGATTATTTTATTCCAAGGGATTCATCCTGGCAGACACCTTATTTAATTCAGCTCTATGGAAAGAATATCATCCGGGAGTTTGCTATGGAATATACCAACGACAATCGGAAGAAGCTTGAGAAAATGCCATTTGCCGAGTTCGACAAGACGGTCGCTATTAATGACGAACAGATGAGCCGTTTGGTGAAAGAAGCTACGTCTGAAGGGATTAAATTTAATGAGAAGGAGTATAATCGCTCGAAAAACTATATCCGCAACCAGATTAAGGCGTTAGTTGCTCGGGCTATTTATCAGAAAAATAACAAGGCTGGACAGAATAACGAGTTCTTCCGGATTATAGCGCAAGGTGATGATACGTATCAGAAGGCCCTGAAACTCTTCGACCGAGCCGATAAACTCGAGCACGGCATGTTTACGTACAATCAGAAATAAAAAGCTGCCAGACACAGGTCATTATTAGCAGAGCCATAGAAGCCAGACACAGGTCATTATTAGCAGAGCCATAGAAGCCAGACACAGGTCATTATTAGCAGAGCCATAGAATATGCTTTGCGCGACCCGTATCTGGCAGCTTTTTTATTGTTTCTTGCTGAACTGATACACAATTCCTAGGAACGACTGAAGGTTTCCTGTTTTAAAATCCTTGCGTGAGTAGGGCGCGAGTTCAAAGGCGACCCGTAGATTCGGCAGCATCAAAAGTGGCTTTACACGTACGCCAACGTGTAACGAATAACCCTCCAGCACATCACGATCATCGATACCGTTTAGCGGGTTGAACCGTACACCCAGACCTGTATAATAATTCACCTGCGCTTTACGGGCGACATTAACCATTGGGCAAAGGGTTGTGCTGAGTGAGCCGAATAGGGTGTTTGTTTGTAGACGGCCATCAAACCAGAAGGCACGATCGGCATTGGAACTGACCGATACTACGCTATTGAATGGATAATAAGCTACCGAAGCCTGACCAAAAGCAGCAACCGTAAGGCTGACAAGAAAAGCAGTTAATACGTGTTTCATGCTCGCAAAACAACAACTTTATCAGCCATAAAAAAATCAGATGCCAAACAAAACATCCAGTTTGTGCTTTAAAATCGTCAATACGTATACTAAGGAAAGGTGAAGAAGCGAAGTACTTATTGGTCTGGTTTTCTTTGTACCTTTACGGCTTATTATCTGATAATTACTTTCTGAAAAATGTCTTGGTTCGTCCGAAAAGATAAGGGTATTCAAACCCCAACCGAAATGAAGCTGGAAGCTCCCGATGGGTTGTGGTATCAATGTCCGAATTGTAAAAAGATAATGAATACGCGGGAGCATAAACTGAATGCTTATACCTGCGTCCATTGCAATTATCACGAAAAAATTGGTTCGGAAGCTTATTTCTCTATTCTCTTCGATGACAATGAGTTTACAGAACTCGATGCTAATATGACCTCGGCTGATCCGCTGAACTTTGTCGATACGAAGGCTTATCCAGATCGTATAAAGGCTACGGAAGAGAAAACGGGGCTAAAAGACGCTGTTCGGACGGCATACGGCGAAGTGAACGGCCTGACCGTTACGATAGCCGTCATGGATTTTAACTTTATTGGCGGCTCGATGGGGTCAGTTGTGGGCGAGAAAATTGC
>NZ_JBMDWV010000319.1:0-15330 GCF_048594605.1 Spirosoma sp. | reverse complement strand
GAATATCAAAGTAGAAGGCGATAATGAGCATCACAAGATCGAAGCGATTTTTAAGGCCTTTGCCAAATCCATTAAAATGGCTGTCCGGCGTGATCTTAAAGAAATCGACAACCTTCCAAGTACAAAGGGAGTTCTCTGATGGTCAATACCCGCCGATTATTAATCGAGAGGGATTCCTGATTTTCGCTAATAACTATTGACTGACAACTAGCGACTATCGACTCTTTCTGTGTACTTTTGCACCGACATTCAACTGAATACAAACTACAAACATGGATTTATCAACACCTTTGACACTTCTGTTCTACGCTGTTCTCCTGATCGCTTCGTTCATGACAGGTCGATGGTTAGAAAAGAATGACCGGAAATACTAATTTAAGTTGACAGTCGTCAGCCAATAAACGCTGGTATCGTTCCGAATCGATTACCATCTATCGACTGACGACTGTTGGCTATCAACTACTATGTTTAGTGCCCTTGCCCGTTGGTTGTTCAAAATTGCTGGCTGGCAACTCGTTGGCAACGTTACTACCCTACCTAAGACCATCTGGGTCGTTGCTCCACACACCACAAACTGGGATTTTCTGGTTGGTCTGGGTGCCCGGGCAGCTAGCCGGGTGTGGGTTCAATACCTCGCCAAAAGTTCGTTATTTACCTGGTACTCAGGATGGCTTTTCCGCGCTTTGGGTGGCAAACCTGTCTACCGTGATAGATCGCATAATCTGGTTGATAGTATTGTCGCCGTTTTCAACCAGCACCAGCAGCTCCATATCTGTATTGCCCCCGAAGGCACACGTAGCAACGTAGCAAAAATAAAAACAGGCTTCTATTACATCGCTCTCAAAGCACAGGTTCCCTATATTCCGGTTGGTTTCGACTGGCCCCGGAAGCTGGTTATTCTGGGCGATCCTCTGTATGCCACCGGCAATTACGAACAGGATATGGTACCTTTCTACGCGTTTTTCTCACAGGTGCAGGGTGTCAAAAAAGACTGGCTCCGCCAGTGGGAAGAAACGGGAGTCATAAACTGAATGATACGTTTGTTCTATAACTTATCTAATTATCGCTTAGCATTTCGCCATATTTCCGGGTTGCTATTTCTTACCTACCTCTTTTTATCAACAACTCTCCCTGTTGATCGAATAGTTATAAGACGTTCCTAACTATTAAAAAGAGAATAGTATCTTTAAAGCCTATGAATGGGCAATTTATCCGACTTACGTTAGCTGTTTTCTTTTTTCTGAGTGTGGTAATCTCCTGCAAAAAAACGGAGAATGATATCATGAGAGCTCCTTCCTTAAACTGCTCATCAGTCTCGATCAGTCCCGGAACATTCACAAACAGTGGGATCATCCAGGGCGCTACGTTATCGGTTGGCCTGAAGGATGCAACAGCAGGCTCAGTAACCTTCAACATTATTAGTTCCAGTCCTGATTTTTCGCCCGCTACGTATACAACACCAGTGACAGATGGGCAAACCAGTGTTGCCATTCCACTCAGGTTCGATGGTACGTCGAGCGTTACGTCGGCTACCTTTACCGTATCGGCAGGAACGTATGCGTCAGGCTTCTGTTCAACAACAGCAACGATTTCAGCGGGTTCATCGACGACCACAACAACGCCCGACTGCGGCACAGCTACAACCACCGTAGCGAAAGTTGTATGTGCTGCCAATGCGTTTCTGGCTACGCTTACCGACGCCCAAAAATCCGACGTCGTCTTAACTTATGATCAAACCAATGCGGTTAAATGGTCAAATCTGCCCTGCGGCTCGGGTTGCCGAAATGGCCTACAGTTAGCCAATCTGACCGATACTCAGGCAAAGGCAGCTCTGGCGGTTGTTGCCGCAGCTACCGGTACTACTGCTAATGAAGGGTATGACGAAGTGATGCAAATTCGGGCCGCCGACGACATACTGAAAGCAGCAGATGGAGCAGGCGGCTATTCGTCAGGTGCTTATTTTATTGCTTTTCTGGGTACTCCTTCCACAACCAGCACCTGGCAGCTCCAGTTTGGTGGCCATCATTTAGCCATTAACAAAACCTACAAGGCAGGCGAAGTGCAGGGGGTCACTCCTCAGTTTACGGGCGTTGAGCCCAGAAGCTGGACGACCACAGATGGAATGGCTTACGCTCCTCTTAAGAACGAACACGACGCTATGGCAACTATGCTTGCGTCGTTCAGTAACGATCAGCTTGCCAGTGCTAAATTGGGCAGCACCTTCAACAACGTAGTACTCGGCCCGAATAATGACGGAAAATTTCCGACAACCAAAGAGGGGATCAAAGTCAGTCGTTTAAATGCAGACCAACAGGCTTTGGTTCTGGCCGCCATGAAGCCCTGGTTGCAGGACACTGATACCGCTACTACGGCTAAATTATTGGCAATTTACCAGAATGAGCTGGCCGATACGTACGTAGCTTATTCAGGAAACACTTCCCTTACAAACAACGCAGATTATGTTCGCATTGACGGGCCTGGTGTCTGGATTGAATTTGTTTGTCAGACAAGCGTCGTATATTCTACTCAAATTAATTACCAAAGCGTCTGGCGCGATCATATTCGCGATTATGGCGGAAGCTTCTCTTTCTAATGGCCGCTCTGCTGGTCTCTGTCGTTTACGAAAAGGTACTTATTATAACGTATCAGATAATGGTATTTACGCTATACAAAAATTTAGCCTGAGGTATCGGCTTTTATGTTTACCTAAACATTAAAGGAAAAAATCTATTCTTAACAGCTATTGAAAAATAACAGCTGCTTTCTGTCAACAAAAACTATAATTCAATTAATTTTATCTACCCCACAACCAATTAGTCACTCCCTCATTAATAATGGTAGCCCAACTGTTAACCACCCTGTTCAATCATAAACTCAAATGACCAACACTCCTTATCAGAAACATCACAAATCGAAAAAAGCCACAATCCTTGTTATTGAGGACAATGCCGATCAGTGGTTTTTAATTCGCTGGGCTCTACAGCAACGTTTTCCGGAAGTAGATGCGATCTGGATGCCAGAAGCCACACAGGCCGTAATGTACCTGGAAACCTGTGTGCAAACTGGGTGTGAACTGCCCAAGTTAGTGCTGCTGGATCTGTACCTTCCCGATCGGCAACAGGGCTGCAACCTGCTGCAGATCCTTAAAGCGCATCACATATACCGGGAAATTCCTGTAGTTGTCCTGAGCTATTCAAACGATAAGGACGATATAAGTGAATCGTACGCGCTCCGTTCAAATTCCTACATCGTTAAGCCAAGTGGTTACGACAAATGGCTGGAATGCATTACGTCCTTTCGGCATTACTGGTGGGAAGCGGTTACGTTGCCAAAGTATATTTAACGCTACGTAGTGTTACGTGCCGGTTTGTTACACACAACGGGATACGTTGTGGCCAGGCTAATGCCTTGACATTGCCTATAGACGTATCGTTGCATTAAAAAACAAACCTGGGTGGTCTGTCTGGTTCGCCCACCAGTGGTTACGTGAACCAGACTGACCACCCTGAATTGCAGAATTCTTACTCAGAATAGGTTCGTGGAAATGATACCTCAAACCGTGTACCGACACCCGGCTGGCTATCTATTTCTAACCGGGCGTTCAATAATTCGCACAACTGCCGAACAATGATCAGCCCTATACCTTCGCTTGTTTTAGAGCGAGTTACCTTCAGTAACCCCGGCCCCGTATCGGCCACAATTAGTTGCCAGTAATCCGTGTTGGCATCCGCTTTCCAGCTCACTGTTACGCCCCCAGTCTGGGTATATTTCAGTGCATTGAGTAAAAGATTTTGGGCGATTCGTCGCACATTAACCACATCGCCTTCAACAGAAAGTGTTTCTTCGCCTTCAGAACGTAACCATAAGCCCTTTTCATCAGCTAACGGTCGCACACTTTCGACCATGCCACTGAGCTGCTCAGCGGCATCGAAGGGCGCTATCTGCCGTTGCTCCTGTCCGGCTTCCAAACGGGCAACATCCAGCAATTCGGTCAACATCTGTGTAGCTTCCCGCAGGTTTCGCTGAAGCATGGATAGCATCTGCTCTCGCTCGGCTTCTGTATTGGCCATATTGAGCAGCGTGGCCGCTCCCTGAATAATGCCAAAATTACCCCGCAAATCGTGTGAGGTACTACGTAGAAACTCACCCCGATCCTGTATGTGCTGACGGAGTTGGGTTAATACCCGAAGGTTATCGTTCGAGTTTTCCAGTTCATTGAGCAGATCATCCTGCTGTGCCTCCGCTCTTTTCAAGGCAGTAATATCGTAACCCATCAATACAACCCCATCATCATACTTTGTGAGCGTAATGAGTACCCATTGTTCGCTTTTGGGGTCGAATCGTTCTTCCTGAAACGGCCCGCCTGTTTCCAGGACGCGCCGAATGTTTTCGACGGTATGCTCCTGCCAGAGACTGCCCGCCAATTGAGAAGCAAGTGTCCCAACCAATTCCTCTATAGTTTGGCCGGTCATTTGGGCAAACTCCTGGTTACAAACGACCAATCGGAAATTAGCCACATATTCCTCTTGCCTGATTGGTTTCAGAAAGCCAATAACGGCTTTTGAACTGTTCAGTACCGCCTGCAGATTTAGTGCCGTCTGCTCCAGCTCCGCCGTGCGCTCCTGTACGTGCCGGTCCAGTTCCTGGTTAATTTCTTTTTGCAGATGCACATCAGCCGAGCTACCAATATACCCACTGAATGCCCCATCAGCGCCGAACATTGGCTGAGCCTTTTCCAGCATCCATCGGTAATCGCCGTCGTGTCGGCGCAGGCGATATTCAGTCGTAAAGGCTTCCCGCGACTTCACGTGTAGTTGATGCTGACGCTGATAAGCCGCCTGATCGTCGGAATGCAAGGATAGCCCGATACCATGCGTTCTAACATCTTCGAGGGTCCGCCCCGTATAGGAGAGCCAGACTTTGTTCAGGAACGTAACGTTCCCATTAGCGTCGGTCACCCAGATGAGCGAGGGTACGCTATCGGCAATGTTATGAAACCAGGCTTCGCGCTCGGCCAGCAGTCGCTCCGCCCGGCGATGTTCCGTTATATCTTCTATGGCCAACAGAATAGAATCCTGCTGCCGTACTACCCGTCGGGCATTGAGCGATAAATGTTTCTGACCGATTTCCGATGATAAGTAGGTTAGCTCGTACCCCTGAAATTGCACATCCGACGTAATGATATCGGTCAGCATGAGCCGCAACTCAGGAACGTCCCACTGGCGATTCCCTAATTCATAGATGAGCCGCCGTTCGGCTTCATCTTCTCTTAACTGAAACAATCGATAAAACGCCTGATTGGCGCTTTTAATCCGCAGATCGGCATCGAGTACCAGCGTAGCTTCACGAATGGTACCAAATATATCTTCAGCAAACCGGTACGCTTCTGAGAGCTGGTCGTTACGTACCTGCAACTCCTGATTGATTGTCAGCAGTTCTTCGTTTGTCGACTCAATCTCTTCCTTACTGGTTTCGAGTTCTTCATTAATACTCTGCAATTCTTCATTGCTGCTAATGATTTCCTCATTAGCCGATTGCAGTTCTTCGTTGCTGGCTTCCTGCTCCTCAATAATGGAGCGCATATCTTCCCGCAGATTGGCTAACTCGCTTTCCAGTTCTTTGATACGTCGATTACGGGCGTCGGCCGTGTGGGTGGTAGAGGCAACGGGCGGGTCAACTTCCTCAAAAATGATCAGGAATAGCCGCTCTTCCCCAACGGTATTGAGCGGAACGGCTTCGATCGCTACGTAGTGAATTTTATTCTTTACCCTGATTTCCAGACCACTCTTGCGCACCGGCTCGTTCGATTTCTGGACTTTATGGACTGCATTCCGTAACTCAAACACCAACGACGGCCGGGCCATCTTAAGTAGATTCAGGCTGGCTTTGCCGGGTGCCGGTTCCAGAAAGAGGCCCGTTGAGCCCCGAAACTGAAGAATCTCCAGATCCTGATTGACGACCACGCTGGCCGGTACGTACTGACTGAGCAACAGATTATCAACCACTTTTTCTAAATCTGAAGCTGCACCCAAACGATCCTGACCTGCCGATGAAAAATTCTCTGATGCTGTATTGCCCGGCGATACTATATTTCTTGGCATTAATGAATGGCGGCTGGATAACCGGTCGCCTTCCGGCGTGCGGGGGGTCAGGGTAAAGGTTGCCCGGCTATCAACATCGTTTTTTCGGGCAAAGACCTTGTAGTTTTTTTCCAGTTGCGAAAACAGCTGCGCCGACGTACCAACTGTTTCCGATTTTCCCAGGATCAAATAACCGTTGGGATTCAACGCGTAATGGAACGTAACAATGGCCTTGCGCTGGAGGGTAGTATCCAGATAGATGAGTAGATTCCGGCAACTGACCAGATCAAGTCGGGAGAACGGCGGATCTTTCAGTAAGTTATGCGGAGCAAATACGCACAGGTCTCGTACCGACTTATTGATACGATAGTGATCGTCTACTTTTGTGAAAAACCGTTGTAGCCGCCGGGCCGATACGTCCATCACCTCACCGCGCGTGTAGCTACCCAGACGCGCTTTGGCCACGGCCGATTCGCTCAGATCCGTAGCAAAAATCTGAATGGTTCGGCTAAGTGCCCGTTCGCCCATTACTTCCAGCAGCAGCATAGCCAGTGAGTAAGCTTCCTGACCAGTTGAGCAGGCAGGTACCCAGATACGTAGCGACTCCTGCGCCGATTTTTCCCGAATCAGTTGCGGCAACAATACTTTCTGGAGATAGTCCATAGTTTCGGCATCTCGGAAAAATGTTGTTACGTTAATCAGCAGGTCATCGTACAACAAACCGGCTTCTTCGGGATTCTTACGCAGATAATCGGTGTATTCGCGCAGTGATTCCAGTTTATAGAGCAGCGTCCGTCGAATAATACGTCGGCGGATGGTTGTTACTTTGTAATGGGTAAAGTCGACGCCCGTAGCCCGGCGCAGCAACTGAATAATATTCCGTAAATCTTCGTTAGTCCCTGCCGTTGGCTCATTCATCAGAGTCTCCAGGCTTTCGGCCTCCTGCGATTCGGTCAGTGTCGTTTGCTGAAAAATGTCTGTTTGCTTGCTCAATCGCTCCAGCTCACGGGCAATTTCGACCGGAGGCAGTATCCGGTCTACAACGCCTTCGGCAATCGCTGATCGGGGCATACTCTGAAACTTAGCCGTTTCGTCCTGCGCAAACGTAATTCCCACAGCCGCTTTGATGGCTCGCAGCCCTAACGTACCGTCGGAGGCTGTTCCCGATAGTACAATGGCGATGGCACCATTCTTCTGCCGTCCGGCCAGCGACAGAAAAAACTGGTCGATGGGCATATGAATGACTGACCTGCTTTTACGTGGTACCAGCGTCAGTACACCATCCAATACCTCCAGATCGCGGTCGTGCGGAATGATATACAGATGATTAGGTTCTACCTGCATCAAATGCTCGGCTTCCAGCACGGGCATAGACGTAGCACGACCTAAAATAGCAGCCAGGTGGCTTTCCTGCGTCGGATCGAGGTGCTGGATATATACGTAAGCCAGCCCCGTGGTGGGCGATAGGTTTTTCAGTAATTCTTCTACCGCTTCCTGACCACCGGCCGAAGCTCCAATAGCAACTATTGGAACGTTTAGATGAGATTTAGACTCATCCGAATCAGATGGTTCTTTGCTTTTTGCCATATTCGATAAGCCCAGCCTGAACTAAGCAGCAATACTGTGGTTTAGGGTAGATAGAGAACTTGTTACGAAACCCATGTATAAAGGTAATCCTTAACTGCAAAGATGGCAAAACGAGATATTATTGTTGTTGGTGCGTCGGCCGGTGGCGTTTACGCCTTAAAAGATCTGGTCGCTAGCCTACCGCCCGATCTGAAAGCGGCCATTTTTGTGGTTATGCACGTATCACCGCATTCGCCCAGCTTTCTGCCCGATATTCTGACCTCAGCAGGGCCGTTGCCTGCTACGCATCCAAAAGACGGAGAACTGGTTCAGCAGGGTCATATTTATGTAGCGCCACCAGACCATCACCTGCTGGTCGAATTTGATCAGGTGATTGTAAAAAAGGGACCCAAAGAAAACAGGTTTCGCCCTTCTATCGATGCCCTCTTTCGCTCCGCTGCGTATACGTATGGGCCACGCGTTATTGGCGTCGTGCTGACAGGTATGCTCAACGACGGTACGTCAGGAATGTGGTCAATCAAGCGCCTGGGTGGTATTACGGTGGTTCAGGAACCACAGGATGCCATGTACCCCAGTATGCCCGATAACGTACTGGACAATGTGGATGTAGACTATCAGTTGCCTGTAAAAGACATGGCAGCCTTACTCACCCAATTGAGCAACGAGGATGTTTCCAGTAAACCGGAACTATCGGAAAAAGAACTGAATCTGATCGAAACCGAGATAAACATTGCGGCTCAGGACAACGCCTTCGAACTGGGTATTCTCAATCTGGGTGAACTCACCCCACTCACCTGCCCGGAGTGCAATGGTTCATTGATCAGCATTAAAGAAGGGATGCTCATTCGGTATCGGTGTCATACGGGTCACGCATTCACGGCAAGCTCGTTGTTGGCCGAAACGACAAAGGTGGTGGAAGAGTCGTTCTGGAAAGCCGTCCGGAGCCTGGAAGAAACAGTCATTCTGCTCGAACAGTCGGGCAAGCAGTTTGCCGAAGGCGGCAATCAGAAAGCGTCTGAAGAGTTTTTCGAGAAAGCCCGTGAAACCCGTGAGCGGGCACGTAAAGCGCATGATATGGCTTTTCAGCAGGAGAAACTTAGCGAGGATTCTGTTCTGGAGAAGTAGCGGGCTAAACGCTCACATCGACCAATTACAGGTCTCCTAAACTCGTGTGTTTGAAGCTGTCAGGATATTTCAAACCATACCCAAACATACGATCCATGCTCGAATGGGCAAAGAGAATTATGCCTGCCAACAGCAGATTCTGGTTATTGGTCATTAAACCCAGCAGTCCAATCAAAACCCCCAGGCCTTTGTGATGTACTACGTTGTAAGTAACCGCTCCGAGGGCTGGATTGACGGCATAACCGATCATACTAAGGTCAGGCAGGAGAATCAGCGCAGGAAACCACCACCAGGCAAAATGTAGGCGCGAGAACAGATAAATGGCTCCCAGAAACTGGATCAGTTCTTCAGACTTCAATAAATTTTTCATCTGATTATCAGATTTTTGTAGATAAATTAACGTAACGTAGAAAAGAATTAATCAGTAGTCAGCGCTCGCTTACCTGTAGTATTTATGGGCGTAAATGAACGCTTCAACTGATGTTGGGCAAACCAGGTCAATGTTTCTGTCAATGCCTGGGTCATGGGTGTTGGACGGAAATCCGGAAACAAGCGCAGCACTTTTTTGTCCTCAAGCACAATTGTATTCTCGTACAGGTAAAGCATCTCCTTCAACTCGCGAAGCACCGGCATGAATATGCCCAATACACTGATTTGAAAGCGATTGTACACCTGCATTTTCAGCGACTTACCCGTTAGGGCACAAATCTCGTCAAACCAGGCCCGCATAGAGGAAACCGTTGTACCGCCGTAATTATAAACTTCATAAGGAGGCTCGATACGTTGTTCTCCTTGACTCCAGATCATTAATCGCCCAATAAGTTCGGCGGCATCTTTCGTATAAACAGCCTGATGTGGAATATCAGCATTTATGATCCAGGGCAGGGCTTTGCCGTTCAGCGCATTTTCGAAAATCGGTTTTACCCCCTCATTCAATACGTTCGGCCCCCAGAAATCAGGCAAGCGAACATTCAGTACACGACATTTTCCGGCCTTGGCCGCCTGTTCCAGCATAGCCTCGATCTCGACACGTAACTGCCCTTTGCGAGTACAGGGGTTTGGGCGGCTATCTTCACGAATGGGTTCTTTTGTATTTCCGAAATTGTACACGTTCCCGGCAAAAACGATGGTGGCATGGTTCTGTGCTGCCGCGTCAATTACTTTTTGCGTAACGGTATCCATATTCCCAAACCATTTGTTGTAGGGGTAATTAATACCGTGAAAAATAAAGTCTTTATCGATCGAAAGCTGATTAAGTAGTGATACGTTGTGCGCATCTCCCTCCACAATTGTAAGCGTTGGCCGATGGGAGAACAGCGCTTCGGCTTTGGCCCGATTGCGAACCAGGATGGTAACGGGTAGTTGGCGAGCGAGCAGATTTTCCGTGACAGCATAACCAATGCTTCCGGTTGCGCCCAAAACAAGCGTATGAAAGGTATTTTTAGAGGAAGTCGTTTTCATAACCTTTGTCTATCAATTAGTACATGACAAAGGTCCGCCGAACGAGTCAGCCAGTCGCTGACGAACTACGCAAATCAAGTGACCAATTACGAAAAAGTGAGTTGACGTTACGCATCTACAGGGAGGGCTCTTCAGAATCCTGGGCGATCTTTTCGTCAAGTGTTTCTACTTCATCCCGCACCTTGGGCATAGTCATCAAACCAACCATCATAACTAAAGCCGTTAAGATAATTACCTGAATAATGAGTGACTTACTGACCAGATCAATCTGCTGGGTAACCGGAATTGACAAATAGAGCAGAATTGTAATCAGCCCCCGTGGTGCGATATATAGCAGTGGATACAATTTAAACCCAAATAATTTAAGGTGGATGGCTCTGATCGCGTAAATGGCAATTACGATCCCCAGTGCCCATAAGGCCGTTTTTTCGTTCAGAATATCAGGCGTTTCCAATAAATAGCCAAAAAGGAGAAAGAATAGCGTCCTGATTAAAAAAGTCATCTCGGCTGTCAGCTCCTTAAGCCTGTTTACTTCCCGGTTTAAACTATCCGGATTCAGCTTAGCAATCCATTTAAGCGACTTTAGTTCATCAAGATTACCCAGAAAAATACCCAGAATAAGAATAAAAACTAAGGAGGGTAAATGATAAATTTTTGAAACTGAATAAATAAGGATTACCAATAAAATAATAGGCACAAACTTCACATGATGCCCTATGTTTTTCAGTAAAAAAGCAAGCCCAATGGTAGCCATAAATGAGATGATAACCATCAGCGTAAAATCTCTTATAAAATGACCAAATGAAAAGACGTCAATGGTTGTATTAAGCGTAATAAAATTAAAGAATAATATGCCAATAATATCAGACAGACTACTCTCGTAAACGACAAATTCGCGATCAGAAGAAGTTAGAAATCTGGCACTTGGTATAGCAATAGCGCTGCTTATGATACAAAGTGGAATAATATTGGCGAGGTTATCTTTAAACGAGGGATAACCAAAATATTGAAAAGCAAAATCAAGCAAAAACGCGAGAATAAATACCGGAAGTAAAGCTACCCATAGTGATTTATTAATCAGCTTGATTTTAGACCGATTTAATTCTAATTCCAGCGATCCTTCCAGCACAATAAGTATTAATCCAACGGTGCCAAGTATGGGTAAAATTGGCATTAAATTTGGCACGGCAATTTCCCAATAAAAAGATATTTGCCGTACAATCCACCCTAGTACAATCAGAAGTATAACTGAAGGCACTTTTGTCTTTGGAGACGTAATGTCGAATCCATAAGCAATAAGTAACAAAGTGCATATGGTAATAATAATTGTACTAGTCATTCTAATTGAGAAATAGCCTAAGAATTTGCCTCGCTCACTGAATCAAATACTACGAATCGCAACTTATTAAAAGGCGTTAATTTTAACCGCCTGTTACGAAAAGTAGGTACGCCAGGACGCAAGCTCAGCTAAAATTAATGGTATACGTAAATGATACCAACATTTATCCTGAAAATGCTACGAGACTGAATTTATCATAAATAGCAACACAACCGGCTAAACCTGCGTAATTCATATACTATTGCCTTAACCATCCTATCAGACAAGCACTGTCTTATGAAACATCTCTCGCTTTTCTGTCTGTTGTTCTGCTTCGTCTTATCATCGGCGCTGGCGCAGGAAACCGAGGTTGATACGGCTTATTACAGGAATCCTTTGCAACGCCGAGCTATACTGACAGCCGATCCCGAAGATAACCGTACTCTGCGCCAGCCGAAGCGGGGGCGTCTTACAGGTATAAATGAAATGGGGAGTGAGTTATGGCAGCGCGTCACAGAAACACAGACCTGGTATGTAAGCGCAGAAGGTAGTTTTCGCAGCGATGCCAGTACATTAACCAACACCTTAAACGGACTGGTCAGCAACCCCACTCAGGTTAAAGCGGCCTGGGGCGCACTGTTCGGTTATACGTACCGCAACGCATGGGCAGTAGAAACGGGCTACGTCAATGCCCCAATTCACCTCCCGATCAGAATTGCTAATGGCGCGGATCCACTTACGTTTGATTATAAAAATAGCGGCAACGGTATTCCACTACGTATAAAACGACGTATCGGCTCAGGAAAGCGGACCGAAAACGGAACCGGATTCTGGCTAACAGCCGGAGCCTGGCTTGTTCCCAACGGAAATGCACCGATGGACGACTTCCGGTTAATTGGCTACATTTCCCGGAATCGCGGAAGCCGTACTGATACGTTACGTCTGACGAATACGACAACAACAGCGAATCGTATTACAGGTCTGGCCGAAGCGGGCATTGACTACGCAGTCCGTTTGTCTTCTTTTCTGGAACTAGGGACGTTCGTTCGTAAATACTGGGGATTTGGCGATGCGCTTCGCTCTGAAATAATTTATACGGTCAATAACGCATCAGAGCAACAATCGTTTATAACCGCCAATGGTACAGGCTGGAGCTTTGGCATCGCTCTGCGCTATATTTATGGGCGACAACATGAACTAAGCCGGCAATAACCTATGCGATTTCAGCATTACGTACCATCCGACCGATTAAAATCTTACGTCAAGTGGTTTGTCATTTCGGAAAGTGCTGATGAGCAGACCTATCAAATTCTGCCCGACACATCGCTGGTAATAGGTTTTCAGTATCGCGGCCAGTTGGCCTGTCTGGATACGTAGCAACGGCTCGAAAAACGGTTTTGCACAAGCTCATTTAAGCTGCACTGCTGATATTTGTGTTCTGAAAAACAACACGAAGATGTCAATCGAAGAAACGATTCAACAAGCCTACACTACTGCTAAAAATTACCCCGACCTGGCTCAGAAGCTCGCTGATGCGGGTGTGCAATCCTATACCGTTGAGGTATCGTCCGGAAATATTCTTTACCGGTTCGCTGACGGAGCAACGCTCCTGCACCCGAACGTAATTGAACCCAGAGCTATAGCTACCACCTTTGATCAGAACGGAACGATACGTTCAATCCGGGAGAATCAACAGGGAAAATCAGATTACTCCGGCTTTATGGACGCAATTGCCCAGGCCGGTGTACGCTTTTACGACGCCATTCTGACAGGCTCCAACAAACGAGTCATTTATATAGGCATCGGAGGGTTCTACGAAGAAAGAATACCGATTGCTTAACGGATACGGCCTGAGCTAAAATGCAATCAGCCCTGCCGAATGAAATGTTTTATTCATTCGGCAGGGCTGATGTATGCGCAAGTTAACTTATTTCACGGCTTCAACCGTAGCAACCCGGGCCATATCCTCCCAGAAACTAGGATAGGATTTAGCCACTACGCCCGGCTCTTCAATAATGATTTCTTCCTGCATGGCTACGGGAGCAAAGGCCATTGCCATGCGGTGATCATCATACGTAGCGATCGTAGCGGGCTTTTTCGGTTTATCACTAAGCTGGTGAACTTCGTAACGATGGTTAGGCTCAAGTTCAACCAGTTCGGCGCCAATGTTCTGTAACTCAGCCTGCAAAGCGGCTACACGGTCGGTTTCCTTAATCTTAAGACTTTCTATTCCGGTCAATGTCAGCGTTACGTCCTTCACAGCCGCACAGACAGCCACCGTCTGCGCTAAATCCGGACAATCCGTAAAATCCCAGGCTAGTGACGCATCGGCTGGGCGTTTGGTTAGGCGAACTCCCGTGTCAGTGAACGTACTGTCAACACCCAAAGCCCGCATGATGTCGACAATAGCGCTATCGCCCTGCAAAGATTTTGCCTTCAGACCCAGTAAATTGATTTCAGCCGTCTCATCTTTTGCCAAAGCCGCCACACTGTACCAGTAACTCGCCCCCGACCAATCGGATTCAATAGTATAAGGTTTCGGTACGTAGGGTTTTGGCGCTACGGTAATCGTCTTAGCCTCCCAATCGGCCTGCACATCCGCCCCGAAATAAATCATCTGTTCCAATGTCATTTCGATATATGGCCGGGAACCCACCGATCCGGTCAATTCTAAAGTCAACCCATTGGGTAACATAGGGGCAATCATCAGCAGGGCCGAAATATATTGGCTGCTGACATCACCGCGAATACTGATCCGATTGGCTGATGAAGGGTTGAATCCATTAATTTTCATCGGGGGATATCCATCTTTGTTCAGATACGTAATATCAGCACCGAGAGTGCGTAACGCATCGACCAGAATTCCAATCGGCCGTTCGCACATACGGGGCGTACCCGTCATTGTTTTGTGCTTACCCGTCACAGCAAAATATGCGGTCAGAAAACGCATAGTTGTTCCGGCATCCAATACATCGGCTATTTCGTCGTCAGCTTTCAGCAGCCGGATCATGGTCTGCGTATCGCGGGCGGTGGAGAGATTTTGCAGTTGGCATTGGAAGCCCGTCAGGGCGTCGATGATGAGCGCACGATTGCTTTCACTTTTGGAAGAAGCCAGCGGAATTGTGGCCTGAACAATACCGGGCTGAGTCAGCGTGGCGGGGGGAAGTAAACGAACAGCGTTCAAAAGATAAACAGATTGTAACGGACACAAAATTGTTCGCAAAACAACGAAAAATCGGCTACATTCCGGCCATCATTAGTCCATTACGCGGTTCAAAAACCGTTTTTATCATATGAATCAGTTTATCAATGCCACGCTCTTTACGGGCGAAGAGTGGATTTCCAATGCGTCGGTACGTATCGCCAATGGCCGGATTCTGGACGTCACGACCACAGAAACTTCTACTGATAATCAAGTCGTTACCGACTTAAATGGCGACTACTTGATTCCGGGGCTGGTTGACCTTCAACTTTACGGCGGATCAAACCTTTTCCTTAACGACGTTCCAACTCCCGACACAGTACGGCACATTTACGATTCTCACCTACGCAACGGCACAACTACGCTCCTGCCTACCATTCATTCAACGTCACTCGCGGTTATGCAGCAGTCGATGGCGGCCGTAGCAACGGTACGTAGCGAAAACCCATTGGGCGTACCCGGCATTCATATCGAAGGTCCCTATTTCAATCCCATCAAACGGGGCGCCCATAGCATGGCTTATGTACGCAAACCCGCCGAAGGAGACTTGGAAACCC
>NZ_JBMDWV010000318.1:0-5141 GCF_048594605.1 Spirosoma sp. | reverse complement strand
ACTATGCATTCCCCGGCGGCATGATGATCGGTACGGATTCGCACACGCCAAACGCGGGTGGTCTGGGCATGATTGCCATCGGTGTCGGTGGCGCCGATGCCTGCGACGTAATGGCTGGCCTAGCCTGGGAACTGAAAATGCCAAAACTGATTGGCGTGAAGCTGACCGGCAAGCTGAGTGGATGGGCTTCGGCTAAAGACGTAATACTACGTGTTGCAGGTATACTGACCGTAAAAGGCGGTACTGGCTGCATCGTTGAATATTTTGGGGAAGGCGCTGAAAGCCTATCTGCAACGGGTAAAGGAACCATCTGTAACATGGGGGCTGAAATCGGGGCTACTACGTCGATTTTTGCTTACGATGAGAAGATGGCCAACTACCTGAAAGCTACCAACCGGGCCGACGTAGCCGATGCTGCTGAAGCGGTAAAACGGCACCTCCGTTCAGACGATGAAGTGTATGCTGATCCCGCATCGTACTACGATCAACTGATCGAAATCAATCTGTCGGAGCTGGAGCCGCATATCAACGGTCCGTTCACGCCCGATCTGGCTTGGCCGTTATCTAACTTTGCCAAAGCGGTAAAAGAGAATGGCTGGCCTGAAAAACTTGAAGTCGGTCTAATCGGCTCGTGCACCAACTCCAGCTACGAAGACATGACCCGTTCGGCGTCGGTAGCGGCACAGGCAACGGCCAAGCATCTAAAAACCAAAGCCGAATTTACTGTAACGCCCGGTTCTGAACTCGTACGGTTTACGGCTGAACGCGATGGGCTGCTTGATACGTTTGAGGAAATCGGTGGAGTTGTGCTGGCAAACGCCTGTGGACCCTGTATCGGCCAATGGGCACGGCATATGGATGACCCAAGCCGTAAAAACTCAATCATTACGTCGTTCAACCGGAACTTCGCGAAACGGAACGACGGTAATGCGAGCACTCACGCGTTTGTGGCTTCTCCCGAAATCGTGACCGCTCTGGCCATCGCTGGTGATCTGACGTTCAACCCAATGACCGATACGTTAACGAACGAAAATGGTGAGCTGGTAAAACTGGATGAGCCACAGGGTATTGAACAGCCTGTGAAAGGATACGCCGTGGAGGATGCCGGTTATCAGGCGCCTGCTGCGGATGGATCTGGCGTGCAGGTTATCGTTAGCCCAACATCTGACCGGCTGCAGCTTTTGGCTCCATTCCCGGCCTGGGAAGGTACCGACATTAAAGGGTTGAAACTGCTGATCAAAGCGAAAGGTAAGTGCACTACGGACCATATCTCGATGGCTGGACCATGGTTGAAGTATCGTGGACATCTGGACAACATCTCGAACAACATGCTGATCGGCGCGGTGAACTTCTACAACGAGAAGACCAACAGCGTAAAAAATCAGCTGACGGGCGAATATGGTGAAGTTCCTGCCGTACAACGTGCCTATAAAGCTGCTGGAATTGGATCAATTGTAGTTGGAGACGAAAACTATGGTGAAGGATCATCTCGTGAGCATGCTGCTATGGAGCCTCGTTTCTTGGGTGTGCGGGCTATTCTGGTACGTTCGTTTGCTCGTATCCACGAAACGAACCTGAAAAAGCAGGGCATGCTGGCCCTGACATTCGCTAACCCGGCAGATTATGATAAAATTCTGGAAGACGATGTTATCGACATTAATGGTCTTACTGAATTTGCTCCGGGACGCCCGCTTACAATTGTGTTACATCATGCTGATGGGACAACGGATGAATTCCCCGTTAATCATACGTATAACGAAGGGCAAATTGAGTGGTTCAAGGCAGGTGCTGCGCTTAACATCATTCGCATGAAGCAAAACGCGTAACACTGTGTAGCAGTAAATCGATCTGCTTACTTTTTTATCCGGCCAACTATTTGAGTCAAATAGTTGGCCGGTTTTTTATGTAGAAACGTTCATAAACTCGTTCCTTAAGTATAGTGCTGAGTTTATTAAAGTCTGCTTCATCAGCCAGGGGCGGCACCGACATTAACCGCATCGGGACAGCAGGTTTTTCGGGTTGGTAAGGCGGTTGAACGTAATCAAACGGCAGTAACGCAAAACCTTGTCGTTCGTAGAATTGAATGCGTCGACGGCTTATTTCGTCGTTGGGTAGCTCGACTTCCAGCACCACGTAGCGAAACGGATTACGTAACAAATATCTGAGCGCTTGCTGGCCAACCTGTTTGCCCCGCTGCGCCGGATCAATGGCAAAATGTTCAATAAATGCGAGGTCGTTCCATTGCCAGTAAATCATAAATCCGACGAGCCGGTCCGCTACAACCAGGGCGCATAAACACATATCCGGATAGGAGAGGAGTTGCAGCAACTCACTAAAATTTCGTCGTTCCTCTATTGGAAAGGAGCCCTCGTACCAGACTTGTATAGAGCTTAGGTATGGATGCTCACCTGTGATTCTTAAAAAAGTGATAGGATTTTCAAACATTTTTAATGAAAATTTAATCTATTCCTGATAGAGTTAGCTTTATCCAAGTTTTCCAACTAACTGATACAAAATAGGTTGAGTTTGTGGTTTAGCTGGATTACATTTGGTTTCTGAACGATATGGACAGCCGACAATATAAATTTTTTGTGTATCAGTTCCTTTGCTTTCTGGTGACTATCTACGTCATCAACTTAAGCAATATTGTCCGGAGTGAGTCTATCAGCCAGTCAGATTCGCTTAGCCAAAAGTCCTGGGTTCAGAAAGTTGAAGGTTGTGATTTTTTATTGAAAGACTATATTGGCATGGAAGATAACCAGCCGGATAGCCCTTTCGATGCACCCGAACTGACAGAGCTGGAGCAGGATTATGACTTTACAAACCTGTTTAGCTTTGCCCCTTTACGACTTTCTATTCTTTACCTGATAACAGGTAACGTGCCTTTCCGCCCTGAGCATAACCTTGCACATTTTCCGGAAATTAGTGCTCCGCCACCACAGCTAAATGCCTGATTCTGGGTGAGTATACTACCAGATTCAGCACTCAAGCGACTGGATGTTATTCAACGGCTTACAAGCTATTCCAACTCATTACTAAGGTAGGCGTATCTGCGTCACTAACGAGAGTAATGCTGCGGTTTCTGGTGGACCTATTTTACTAAGGAGTTTCTAAGTTTTGCTTAAGCCAATTTTAAGCTGGCATGACGTATTTTGTTAGCATTCTCGCCAAAATACGCTTCATTTTGAGCATGATCTCTAGCGTTATAGGGTTGCTTCGGCAGTCGCCCTTTTACCTTATCAAAGCCCTTCTATTGACAAGGGCTAATCAGCATTCAGGAAAAATTACTACATACAATCACAGCGGCAATTGATGCCTAAAAAGTATGAAAAAAACGGTGAGTCTGTCTACCCTGCTAACTTGCGCAATGCTGGTTGGGTGTGCTACAAAAGATAAAGAAACAAATACTGACCAGCCTGAAAAACTTAAAGTACCTGTTGTTCAGTTGAGCCAACGGCCAACGACTGTGCAGCGGGATTATGTTACTACGCTGGAAGCCGTTCGGAATGTCGAGATCCGGGCACGCGTTTCAGGATTTCTGGAAAAAATATATGTCGATGAGGGACAGTCCGTTCGGCAGGGGCAGTTGTTGTTTAGTCTGAACGCGGCTGAGTACCGGGTAGGCCTGGAAAAAGCACAGGCTACTTTACGAAGCGCTATTGCAGGGGCAAAAACTGCGGAGGTCGAGGTCGATCGGGTAAAACTGCTCGTCGACAAAAAAATTGTTTCACCGTCTGAACTGGAGTTAGCCAAAGCCAAACTTGACGCGGCTCGTGCGCAGATTGAGGAAGCGCAGTCGGCTAAATCGACCGCTGCCCTCCGGCTGGCTCACGCTAGCATCCGTGCGCCATTCGATGGCGTTATCAACCGTATTCCCTACAAAATTGGAAGCCTTATCGAGGAAGGTGCTCTGCTAACGGAAGTTTCTGATATTCATGAGGTGTTTGCTTACTTCGACGTATCGGAAAAGGAATATCTGGGCTTCCTCAAAAAACACCGCGACTTAGTAGGTAAAAACGGCCAGGAGGTTGAAATGATGCTGGCTGACGAAACCCCCTATCCTCAGAAAGGACGTATCGAAACCATGGAAAGTGTGTTTGAGGAAGAGTCCGGAACGATCGCGTTTCGGGCGCGGTTTCCGAACCCACAAAAATTGCTGAAACACGGTTCATCCGGCAAAATTCGCCTTCCCATCGTAGTAAGCGATGCTTTTCTGGTTCCTCAGAAGGCTGTGTTTGAAGTGCTAGACAAGAATTATGTGTATGTGGTCGATGCTTCCAACAAGGTAAGATCAAGAAGTTTTGTGCCTCAGGCTCGGGTTGGGCTAAATTACATTGTCCGCTCAGGCTTAAAACCGGGTGAACGTGTGGTTTATGAAGGCATTCAGAATATTCGCGATGGGGATCAGATTATTCCGCAAGCTCTTTCGGCCGATAGTACACGTAACGATCTGGCTCGACAGTGATTCGTTTATCATTCAGGATTTCTGCCATTCGTAACTCAGAAATCCTGGAACATTGAGCGACATTAACTCTCTCTACTCATGTTCGATTTATTTATTAAGCGTCCTTTACTGTCGGCCGTTATTTCAGTGCTGATAACGTTGCTGGGGTTCCTGGCATTGATGGGCCTCCCGGTTACGCAGTTTCCTGACATTGTACCACCGTCGGTAATTGTAACCGCCAAATATACGGGTGCGAACGCTGAGGTTGCGACGAAGGCGGTGGCTATGCCGCTTGAGCGGGCCATCAACGGGGTGCCAAACATGGTGTACATGAATTCCGTATCCGGAAACGACGGCTCAACGGTTATTCAGGTGTTTTTCAAAGTGGGTACTGACCCGGATCTGGCGGCCATGAGCGTTCAGAACCGCGTAACGACCGTGCTGGACGAATTGCCTACGGAGGTGACCAAAGCAGGGGTGTCCACTGAAAAAGAGGTGAACAGTATGCTACTGTACCTCAATATTTTAAGTGATGACCCCACCGCCGACGAAAAGTTTATTTACAACTTCGCCGATATTAACGTACTGGCCGAGCTAAAACGAATTGACGGCGTTGGCGTGGCTACCATCATGGGGGCTCGCGAATATTCCATGCGGGTATGGCTAAAACCTGACCGCATGACCGCTTATGATTTAT
>NZ_JBMDWV010000317.1:0-4489 GCF_048594605.1 Spirosoma sp. | reverse complement strand
TAAACATTCTGTTGTAACATTTACTTACACCCGACAATCTCAACGCGTTTTTGATAACGTCTGATCAGAGTTTTCGTATTTTTGCGCCCTTAAATACTGGTCAAGGTATAAGCTGACCAACTTATTGATAATCATGCAACTGAGTGAACAGGAAATAAATCGCCGACAAAAGCGCGAAGAATTAATGCGGATGGGCATTGATCCCTATCCCGCCCAACTAGTTGACGTAACCACCACCGTGGCCGACATTCGCTCGGCTTTTCAGCCTGACGGTCCGGGAACGGACGTAGCACCTGAACAGGACTTTTCGGGCGATGAACGCTGGGGCAATGTTCAGCTTGCCGGTCGGCTGATGATCATCCGCATCAGCGGAAGCGCATCTTTTGCCGAGTTACAGGATTCGACGGGACGCATACAGCTTTATTTTCGCCGCGATGATATTTGCCCCGGTGAGGACAAAACGCTCTACAACACCGTCTTTAAAAAGCTGCTGGACATTGGCGATATCGTTGGCGTGCGGGGGCATATTTTCTCGACCAAAACGGGCGAATTGTCGGTCTATGTGAAAGAATTTACGATTCTCAACAAAGCGTTACGTCCATTGCCAGTGGTGAAAGAAGTTGTGAATGAAAAAGGTGAAAAAGAAACTTACGATGCATTCACTGATCCTGAACAGCGCTATCGCCAGCGCTACGTCGACCTGATCGTGAATCCGCAAGTGCGCGACGTATTTGTAAAGCGAACAAAGCTGGTTAACTCCATCCGGCAGTTCCTGAGTCAGAAAGGTTATCTGGAAGTTGAGACCCCCATTTTGCAGCCGATTCACGGTGGCGCAACAGCCCGGCCATTCCGTACGCACCACAATTCGCTGGACATGACGCTGTATATGCGTATCGCTAATGAGCTGTATCTGAAGCGGTTGATTGTTGGCGGTTATGACGGCGTATTTGAATTTGCTAAAGATTTCCGGAACGAGGGCATGGATCGCACACACAATCCGGAATTTACACAGGTCGAATTTTACGTTGCCTACAAAGATTACATCTGGATGATGGACACCATCGAAGAGATGGTCGAGAAAGTAGCGCTGGACGTAGCGGGAACGACAAAGGTGACCGTTGGCGAGAATGTCATTGACTTTAAACGCCCCTGGAAACGGCTCACGATGTTCGAAGCCATTCAGGAATATACCGGCGTCGACGTATCAGGCATGGAAGAAGACGAATTACGTCAGGTGGCTGAAAGTCGTGGCATCAAAGTCGACAGCACGATGGGCAAGTCCAAACTGATTGACGAATTATTTGGCGACGCCTGCGAACCGAACCTGATTCAACCAACTTTTATTACAGACTACCCCGTAGAAATGTCGCCACTGACCAAAAAGCACCGTAGCAAACCTGGTCTGGTAGAACGCTTTGAGGCAATATGTAACGGCAAAGAAATTGCCAATGCCTATTCGGAGTTGAACGATCCGCTCGATCAACGCGAACGCTTTGAAGAGCAGTTACGTCTGGCAGAGCGTGGCGACGAAGAAGCGATGGCGCTGGATGAAGATTTCCTACGTGCGCTTGAGTACGGCATGCCGCCCACGGCTGGTGTAGGTTTGGGAATTGATCGACTGACGATGATCATGACCAATCAGCCTTCTATTCAGGATGTTTTGTTTTTCCCCCAGATGCGCCCCGAGAAGAAACAGGAGCAGTCGGAAGAAAAAGACTTTGTGGAAGCGGGTATTCCGGCAGAATGGGTTCCCGCCGTTCAGAAATTAGGTTTCCTGACAGTAGATCAGATACGTACCGCTAATCCGAATAAATTATTCAATGATTTGGGAGGAGTACGCAAGAAACTTAAGCTGGAAGCCAAAATGCCCACTCTTGATGACGTAAAGAGCTGGATCGGACAGTAATTGTACGCGCAAAAACCCCACCTGGTAGCCGGGTGGGGTTATAATCCCTTAATCTGACGCTGTAGATTACTAATCTATTTTTTGCACTTTTACTGCATTGAGTCCTTTCTTGCCGTCAACTACTTCAAACTGTACCCGGTCTTTTTCACGAATGGTAATGCCGTTCAGGCCGGTAATGTGGACGAAGATGTCCCGGTTGGTATCGTCTTCAACAATGAATCCGTAACCCTTACTTTCGTTAAAGAATTTTACTACACCAGTTTGCATAAAACGTAAACAATTAAACAATTAAACATTAAAGAGGGTCTATTATTAACAACGATTCACGAAAGAGATACCGGGACAATTTAGCTACCAGCAACTTAATTGAGAATCAAGAAAATTTAGTTAAAAATAATGTACCGGAGGCAATTCCAGGCCGCCAATCCCGTTACAGCACAAAGAAAGTAAAAATGTTCTGACTTCAGTACGTTTTACACTATTTTTTAGGTATTTTCACTAGATTTATACTGGTAATGTTTGTAAACGGCAAACATTCTGTTTAAATCATACGTTTATTTACTTCGATTCTATTCAACGTTTATCCATGCGCTTCGCAACTAAAAAACATGAACAAGATTCGATTCTTCGTTGAAAGTCAGGCCTTTGGCGTCTGTTCACGCTTAGGAGAGAAAATGAATATCTCGGCCAGTAGTATTCGCTTATATTTCATCTATACGTCTTTCCTGACTCTTGGCTCACCCGTTATTCTTTATTTGATTATGGCATTCTGGATGGAAATGAGTAAGCATTTACGGCGCCATGCTCATCCTACAGTCTGGGAATTATAAATCAGTAAATATCCCTAATGAAAGAATGGACAATGAGTAGTCAGCGATTGACACTCATTGTCCATTCTTTCATTAGGGATATTTACTTGCCTGCTATCTCTCCAAAGGTTTTCTTACCTTTCATAAAGTACTGCCACACGATACTCTTCGGATATAGCTGAACGTTTGTTATCTGTTGTTTTTGAAGGTATTTCCGCTGACGGTGCAGCGTAGGCAACTGCTCATAAAAAGCAAAGTGTGCTCGCACAATCGCCCAAACATCGCTCCACTCGCCTACTTGCATAAACAAGGCGGATGAAGCTCCGTCCAGAATCAGACGAAGCAGAATTTTCGGCCATAGCCAGCCATTGGCAGGCCAGTTTTTATAAAGCATAAACAGGCTATTGCGGTAATTCAGATAGGTTTTGTGCGGGTTTGATTTGTGAAGTGTGCCCCCGCCAACATGATAAACCGTCGACTGACCACATGTCCAGACCTCGTAGCCTAATCGCTGGAAACGCCAGCACAGATCAATTTCTTCCATGTGAGCGAAGAAAGACGTATCAAAACCACCAGCCTGATGAAATACATCGGCGCGTAAAAACAAACAGGCGCCCGTTGCCCAGAACACCTGCCGATTGTCGTTGTACTGTCCGTGATCCGTTTCGAACGTAGCGAAAACGCGTCCCCGGCAAAATATGTATCCTAACCAATCAACATAACCACCGGCCGCACCTGCATGCTCAAACAAGTCACGCTCGCTATAAGAACGAATTTTAGGTTGACAGGCGACAATCTGCTTATTTGATGTCATCAACGACAGAACTGGCGCGATCCATCCCGGCGTCACTTCGATGTCTGAATTAGGCAGTACGTAATACGTAGCGCCACCGTAATGGGTACGGATGTAGTCGAGCGCCTTGTTATAGCCACCTGCGTAGCCCTCATTACGGGGCAGTTCAATAACGCGAACTTCGGGGAAATGGGTACGTAGAAAAGAAACCGACGAATCCGAGGAGGCACTATCCGCTACGTAGACCGGATGCCCATCAGCATTGGCAAGCACCGTCGGCAAAAATTTCGCTAAAAACGGTTGACCGTTGTAATTAAGAATAACTATGGCAAGAATATCCAACTCCATTCATTGTTTGTGGGTTTGTAGTTTAACATACGATGCTTATGGTGAACTACAAACCACCTGCTTCGGCAGTCCGACGGCGATTCGGCACAAACTTACAAACTCTTTATATTACATCAGTCCATCCAGATTCAAGCCCGGAATATTCGGTAATAATCCTTCGGTAGCCTGACGCAGATGCTCACGGGCTTTGCCTTCTATATTGCCCATCGCTTTGTTGGTAGCCGCCACGATTAAATCCTGTAACATTTCGCGATCGTCAGGGCGAATCAGATCGGGGTCAATCTCAATTTTCAGCACATTTTTCAGGCCATTGACCGTTACTTTTACCAGCCCGGCTCCCGATTCACCCGTTTCTGTTACGTTGCTAAGGGTTTCCTGAGCGTCTTTCATTCGGGATTGAACTTCCTTCATCTTCCCGAACATGTCCATCATGTTCATAAATTATAGTAATTAATTGTCAGTTGATCGTAGTTAGTCCATAGCCAACAGTACGCGTCAGCCACTAACGATCATCCGGCGGACCGGTATCGTCTGACGGCTAACGTAATAACAACACGGCTCCTGTACGAACAGTTTTCTGCCCGCTCGTATCTTCTACCTCAATACGGTACATGTACTGACCAACAGCAGCGG
>NZ_JBMDWV010000316.1:0-5769 GCF_048594605.1 Spirosoma sp. | reverse complement strand
TAACGAGATAATAAAACTAAAGCGAATCAGACCCATTCCGAAGCGGCAGTAACGTAGCAGATTGGGCAGGTTTCGCAGGGAAGTGGCTTCCAGAATGGCGTCGCTGGCGGGGGTGAACTGGATAGTTGCGTCGGTAATGGCAATACCAGCGTCCGCCTGTTTTAAAGCGCCCGCGTCGTTCAAACCGTCGCCAATCATCACGACCCGATGCCCGGCGGACTGGAGTTGCTGTACTACGTCGAGCTTTTGCTGCTGCTTGCTATTGAACTGCTTGTTTTGCGACTCGAACCATCGGCCTAATTCCGGTTGCGACGTAGCGTTATCCCCAGAAAGGAGATACAGTTTGTGCGTTGCTTTCAGATCGTTAAGCATCCTGTCGAGGCCGGGACGGTATTGATTTGGAAAGGAAAAACACCCCCTGTATTGCTGTTCAATGACTATGTGCACGGCTGCGCCATCCGAATCGGAAAGGCTTTGTATTTCTTCCGGCCGCGTGCTGACAAACGAGCGCGATCCAACTTTTACAACCCAGCCGTCAACAATGCCCTGAATGCCGTGACCCGCCGGCTCGGTGAATCCTTCGACGGGCAGCGGCAGGCTCGCCGACAAATGGTGCGTCAGTTTACGGCTAAGCGGGTGGGTTGATTGCTTTGTCAGCGAGGTTACCAGTGATCTTTCGTAATTAGTCAGCGGCTGGGCAAACGATTCGTGTACGGCGGTTTCAAACGTAGTGGTCAACGTACCGGTTTTATCAAATACAATCGTGTCGCATTTGGCCATCTGTTCAATGACTTCCGCATTTTTGAGATAGAATTTGTAGCGGCTCAGCTTACGCAACCCATTACCCAGCGCAAACGGATACGACAGCGACAACGCACACGGACAGGCAATAATCAACACGGCTGTGAAGGCATTAATGGCGCGTGATGGGTCATGAACGTACCAGTATAAGCCCGCCACTGTGGCTAACGTAATGACCGACAGGGTAAAATATTTCCCGACGGCATCGGCAAAGGTTTCCAGGCGCGACGTATTGCCTTTGCGAAACGCGTCGTTGTTCCAGAGCTGCGTCAGGTAACTTTGCGATACGTCACGTACCACTTCCAATTCGATGGCTTCCCCAACTTGCTTACCACCAGCGTACACCAAAGCGCCCGGTTCCTTCGCTTCGGGTTCCGATTCTCCCGTTACGAAGCTGTAATCGATCAGGGCTTTGCCTTTGTACAGCAGTCCATCGGCTGGAATAAGTTCGTTGCTACGTATCCTGATTCGATCGCCTTTGCGAAGTTGCGCCAGTGGCAGGGATTGCTCGGTTGGCGTGGGACGTGGGGCAGAGGGTAAGTAACCATCTCCACCAACTTCCATGCTACGGCCCCCATGCTCCACACCCTCTGCCCCAGGCTCCCTTCCCAACACCGTTACGGCCAGGGGAAAATACGATTTATAATCCCGTTCGAAGGATAGAAATTCGTGCGTGCGCTGCTGGAACCATTTGCCGCATAACAAAAAGAAAATCAGGCCCGTTAGTGAGTCGAAGTAGCCAGCACCGTTGAGGAATAGCACTTCGTAACTTCCTCTGGAAAAGGCGACCAGGATGCCCAGCAGAATAGGCAGATCAATGTTGATAACACCTTTTTTCAGGCTTTTCCAGACAGACGCGAAATAACCGGAGCCCGAATAAAACACAACCGGCAGAGCCAGGAGCAGGTTGAACAGCCCAAAAAGGTTTTTGAACGAAGGATCGTCGAGGCCAACGTAGTCCGGGAAGCTAAACAGCATAATATTCCCGGAGCAAAAGCCAGCCACCGCCACCCGGTACAAAAGCGACCGATATGACGGTTTCTGCTGCTCTTTCACTACGTCGTTGAAACTGATCAGCGGCTCGTAGCCGATGGAGTTGAGCAGTTCCACTACGTCTCTAAGCGTCAGTTTGCCCGGCTGATACGTAATGTGAACCTGTTTTTTCAGAAAATCGACCCGCGACTGTTGAATACCGGGATTAATACGGTACAGATGTTCGAGCAGCCATAGGCAGGAGCTGCAATGAATTGTTGGAATGTAGAACGTAACCTTTGCTATGGAATCATTTGAGAACTCAAGCAGTTGGGCCACAATTTCCGGATGATCGAGAAAATCCAGCCGTGTCTGCCCCCTCTCGACGGGCTGATGCTCCCGCGTGCCTAACGTATCGCTTTCTGCATCGATGGTATAATATTGACAAAGCTGATGCTGGCTCAGGATGCTGTAAACGGTTTTGCAGCCATCGCAGCAGAAGTGTTTATCGTCGAAAACAAGGGTTGTATCGGAGCAGGACGTACCGCAGTGGTAACAGACTGCCGGAGAAATCGTAGCCGTATTCATAGCGCAGAATTTGACAGCAAGTTGGCACGACGCTATGTAGTAACTCCTGACAATCATCAGGTATCAGACTGATAAGGCTCAATACGTAGCGCTCCCGGATAGGCCAACTTTGTATAGTAGCAGAGGGCGTAGGGCAGGGGGCAGAAAGATTCCGCTTTTACCCTGTGCCCTACGCCGATAACCATGAACACGCTCATTCAAAAATACAACGTTCCCGGCCCGCGCTATACCAGTTACCCAACCGTACCGTTCTGGGATCAGGCTACGTTTAGTGAAACGGCCTGGATTCGCCACTTACGGCGGGCCTTTTCGATCAGTAATGCTACGTCTGGTATCAGTCTGTACATGCATTTGCCCTACTGCGATAGCTTATGCACGTTCTGCGGCTGCAACAAACGAATTACCCGCAACCATACTGTCGAGGGTCCTTACATCGACGCTGTTCTGGCCGAATGGAAGCTGTATTGCGATTTGCTACCCGAGCGTCCACGTATCGCTGAGCTGCATTTCGGCGGAGGAACGCCGAGCTTTTTTTCGCCCGCTCAGATTGAACGGTTACTAACCGGAATTTTCGCGCACGCTACGCCCGTCGAATCGCCGGATTACGGCTGGGAAGGTCATCCTAACAACACCACGCAGGCGCATTTGCAGGTATTGTACAGCTTTGGTTTCCGACGCGTGAGTTTTGGCGTACAGGATTACGATCCAATTGTACAGCGGGCTATTCACCGTATTCAGCCGTTTGAGGCTGTGCGGCAGGTTACCGACTGGGCGCGGCAGATCGGCTATACATCCATCAGCCACGATATAGTGTTTGGCTTGCCATTTCAGACGCCCGATTCCATTAGCGATACGATTCATAAAACGCTGGTGTTACGTCCTGATCGGGTTGCATTTTATTCCTACGCTCACGTACCATGGATTGAGGGTATAAATGGCCAGCGGGGTTTTCAGGAGCGGGATTTACCGACGGGCGATCGGAAACGTGTGCTATACGAAACCGGGCGGGATTTGCTGGAGCTGGCGGGGTACGTAGAGATTGGAATGGACCATTTTGCGCGTCCGCATGATTCGCTCTATAAAGCGCTGGAAGCCGGTACGTTACACCGGAATTTTATGGGCTACACCACTGCCCAGACACGGGTATTAATCGGGTTGGGAGCGTCGTCTATCGGGGATGTCTGGACGGCCTTTGCCCAAAACGAAAAAAACCTCGATACGTACATGAACCGGGTCCTGGCTGGCGAGTTACCGTTGTTGCGTGGACATGTTCTCGACGATCAGGACCAGTTTCTTCGTCAGCAGATTATGAATATTATGTGTCAGGGCGAAACTCGGTGGCACCTGGGAAGTTGGTCGAAACGGGAGTGGGAAATACTGAGCGCCCGCCTGAAAGCGTTCTGGCTGGATGGGCTACTGAATTATGATACAGAAGGCATGTCGGTACGTCCCGAAGGTCGACCCTTTCTGCGCAACATTTGTATGGCGTTTGATGAGCGACTGAATTACGCTCAACAGAACGTCGGCCCGGCGCAGACGCGGTTGTTTTCGCAGACGGTGTGATGAGGAATAGGGCATGGGGGTAAGGGCAGAGGAAAAAGCCTGTTGCGTTTCCCCTCCGCCCTTGTCCCCATGCCCTATGCTCCACTACCGGCCTCTTGGCGAGAACTTCTCACCGTCGAGGGTTGTGTATTTGAAGTCGGTAAAGCCGCTGAAACGCGCATCATCGAATCTGGTGCCGCGTGGGAATTTTGTGTATTTGAAATCGGTATTACCCGAAAAACTAGCCTTCTGAAAATTAACACTTTCGTCAAATTTCGTGTACTTAAAATCGGCATGCCGATCAAATCGGGCGTTCTGGAAGGCCGACGATTCATCGAATTTCGTGTATTTGAAATCGGCGTAACCGTGGAAGTTTGAACCGCTGAAATCAGCCGCGTTACGGAATTCAGCATACTTGAACAGTGCTACGTTGCGGAAGGTGTTTTCCGTAAAAATAGCCCGCTGGCTAAAGTGAGAATACTTGAACGTAGCGTCGCCTTCAAATTGGCAATTCTCAACCGTAACGGCTTCTGAAAAATTTGCGTTGTGAACGATATTGTCCGTTTTCAGAATTTTTCCTTCTTCATTTTCTGTTCGATATGCCAGAAACTTTCCCTTGAAGGTGCAGTTTTTGAACGATAAGGGCACATCAACAACACTCAGATAATGCGGTGTGTCGCCCCAGTTCCCATCCCTGACTTCTTTCCGATTCGCCAGATTGGTCAGATCAAGGTCGCCTGTGATGGTCGCGTTCTGGTACGATACGGACTCTTTTCGGTTGATTTTAGCAATGATTTCTTTGGCATCAACCATCGTTTGGGCCATCACTGACGACAGCGAAACAAGGGAGAAAAACAGGAACGTAGCAAAGGTCTTCATGATGTTTTTACGGTTATTTCTTTAAAGATGCGGGCTTATGAGGAAGGGTTGCACAGACGCCAAAAAGAAAGCCGCTGGATAGCAGAGTGCTCCAGCGGCTTTTTCTATAAACAGCGTTACGTTAATCCATCCACATCACTTTTTCATAAGCGATCTCGTAATCCATTTCCTGCAAAGGAGTCAGCCCCGCAAAATGACCCGTTTCGTCGGTCTGAACGGCGTTCCAGCAGCCCGACGCATCACGTAGCAGCAGTCGATAGCCGTAAAGCGGATGCATCGTATCCTTATCGGTGCGGTGATCCCAGCCGGTTTGTAATTCAATGGCAAAGGCGATTCGATCCATTACCTCGCTCATCTGACCCGATAAGCTATCGACTCCATCCAACTCTTCAATCCAGAGCACTAATCCATCGGTTCCCCAGTCAAAGCGGAGTGGCGTTGGACTTAAATTGATTATCGAAGCGTTCATAACGATTTGTTGGTTAAAGTTCTTGGTGGAGGGCATGGGGCATAGGGTCGTTACCTTGAGTCTCACCCTATGTCCCACGCCCCATGCTATTTTTAAGCACTCATACTCCAGGCTGGAGCTGTACTAACGTTCATTTCCTGCTCTTCACGCCATTTACGTAGCCAGAAACGATACTTCTTCCGGCCGTACTCAATGAACCCCGGAATTGACGTAGCGTCGACGGCAAACAATCGATGTGGACGTTGTTTCATAACGCCAATAAACACAAACCGGAACTGGCGCGTATTGGCCCATTCCTGGCTGTCGGCGTTACGTAAGCTATCAATATAAAAAGCCGCCTGGCGATCATAGTCATAGTTATAGCATGACTCCAGAAATTGCGCCTGCGTTCGGGCCGATGTCGTTTTTAAATCAACTACCAACGCATTCCGACGCTTCGGGCTGGTATAAACCATGTCCAGACGCGCTTTACAGGCAACCCCCGTGGTTGGTTCTGTCGATAAAATGATACGTTCCCG
>NZ_JBMDWV010000315.1:0-36405 GCF_048594605.1 Spirosoma sp. | reverse complement strand
TTGTAACAAACCGAGCTTATCCACTTTATGCTGAATATTCCGAATGTAAAAGCGTTCGGCCAGGTTCAGATGCTGCAGACATTCCACAATGCTCCAGCGATCGGGAGCGGGTTTCCAGCGTAGCTGTTCGTCTGATAACGTAGCAAATTCCTGCTGAACCGTCTGAATAACAGAAGAAAGCCGTGTTTGTAAGTCGTGCGCGGTATTAAGTTTCTGCATTTTTCAGCCACAGAGAACACAGAGTTTTTATAGAATGCTTTGTGTTCTCTGTGCCTCTGCGGTTTCGAACACCAAAGCTAACTTCCGAAAGTTTTTATTGCTGAGCCAGCATCTGCGCCTGCTGAAACAGTTCGACGTCTCGTTTGGAATTCAGGTCAATGGCTCCTGCTTCGAACGGAACTTCGGAGCAATCGTCGCGGTGGCGCACAATTACCCATTGTAACCCTTTGTCACCGTCCAACTGAAGCAATTCATCGATATAATCGCGGCTGAAAAGCGCAGGAACACCTATTTGCGTACCGTATCGGCAGGCAACGATTCCTTTTTCTTCATCCTTATGCACTTCGAGCATATGCAGCAATAAACCCAGCGACACCAACGGCTGATCGATGTGAAGCACCAGTACGGCATCTATGTCCTTGTGGGTAATATATAAAGCTGCCAATCCCGTCTTGAGTGACGAAGCCTGCCCCGTTGGCCAGCTTGGATTATCGATCAACGTAACGGGCAAACCTGTTAGTTCGGGTACAATTCGGGTTCGGTGAGCTCCTAACACGACAACAACTGGACCGCTTTGCAAGGCCATTGCACTCTCTGTTATGCGACGAATTAGCGACTGGCCTTTGTACGTCAGCAGTTGTTTTGGCTCACCGCCCATGCGCGCCGAATCGCCAGCTGCCAATATGATGGTTCCTATTTTCAAAAGAATTCTTTTTTGATGAAAGATAACGAAAGAAATGATGAATGATGAACGATAAGTGATTTTACAAAAAACTCATCACTCATCGTTCATCATTCACACTCTATTGTAAAACACCTCCTCCGGGTACCCCACCTCGACCAATGATAGTCCTTCAGCGGGGGCCGCCCGTCCGGCTTTCCGACGATCTCGCGCCAGAATAATATTCTCAAAATCAGCAATACTTAATCGTTCCTGCCCTACTGCCAGCAGCGTTCCGACGATGGCCCGTACCATGCCGTGCAAAAAGCGATTGGCACGAATATGAAAAATTAAGTCGCCGTTCGGTTTTTCCTGCCAGTAAGCCCAATCGATTCGGCAATCGAACGTTAACACATCCGTCTTTACCTTACTAAAGCTCTCGAAGTCAGTGTGGTGCAAAAGTCGCTCAGCCGCTTCGTTCATCCGTGTTACGTTTAAATCAGGTGTAAAGACATACACAAGTCCTTCCCGAAATGGATCTTTCCGCCGGCTGATCTGGTACTGATAATATCGGAACGTAGCCGTGTAGCGGGCGTGATCATCGAAGCGTACCGGAAAACAACTATAAACCGCAATATCGGGTGGGATCAAACTGTTCAGCGAACGTAGTAAATGGGCAGGTAACGTAGCATCCGTCTCAAAATGGGCAAATTGCTCGCCCGCATGAACGCCCGCGTCTGTCCGACCGCTCCCTACGATTGTAATCGGTTGACGCAAAATCGTTGTGAGGGCTTTTTCGAGCACTTCCTGTACGCTCAGTCCGTTCGGTTGCCGTTGCCAGCCGTGATAATTTGTTCCCCGATACGCCAGTTGAAGAAAATAACGCATAACAGCGACAAAAGTACGGCTTAGCTGCTTTATAAAAATGGGACGGGGTTTTAGTTTCAGTATGAGTCCTGAAACTAAAACCCCTGTAAAAGTAGAATAAGAGGAAGGAACAAAAAGTTGAATAGAACAGCGTTTACTTTCGACTACGGCTCGTTCGCCAAGATAAAAGCCATACCCTACTCTGTTCTAACTCCTATTACTAAAATTTTATAAAAAGTGGCTACAATTAAGTAAAAATAGTGAGGTAATGGTCTGCTGCCTGGCTTTAGCTGCTTATAAAAGTACTGACAAACGTAGCGACGTGCCACCACTACAAACGTTCGACTTCAATTTTCAACTCATCAACTAATTGTCGCAACCGATCCGTATTGGGTGTGGGGGGAGGCAGTTGCTGACTCACAAAAGCGCAGATTTCCCAAACTTCGATTACCTCCTTTAACGGAACTTCGCGGTTAGGAATATCCCGGTGATCGGCTGTTAACAGCAACGTACCTTTGGCTTTCACCTGATTATATACCCGACGATATTGAATTCCGCCATTGAAGCCATCCATTCGCTGAAGGAGCAAGATGTACTGCGCCCCGTCGACAATATCAAACCAGTTCCGCACAAAGCGCCCCACTAACAGCGCACCGGGAAAGACAAATTCGTCGCCAGCTTCAAACGCTCGGTAATGGCCATCGGGCAGTGTCGGCAAATGCATGGCTGGCAGACGATGCAGAAAGTCAGCCTGTTGATGACGCTGGGTGTATTCCGTAAACTGACGCTGCATCACCACGGGAATGGTAGGCGCCATCGAATGTGTAACCTGACTCTGCCGGGTCGACGAAGTCGGCTCTTCGTACACATTATTGAACGTCAACGATTCCGGTTGGCGGGCAGGTGGGTTTGAAGTGGCTGGCCGTGAATCGGGCGACAGTCCAAACAAGTGTTCGGCAGAGGGTCGCTCTTGCCCCGGGCGTACCGGAGACGTAATAACCGGTGGGACAGGCGGCTGCGGTTGCGTAGTGCGACGCGGTTCTTCCTGCGTTTTGTAGTATTTGTTCAGAACCGACGATAAAGGTTGTGGCTCGGGCGTAGGGGCCACAGGCTGAGCAAAAATATCGGGAAAATCTGGATGCTGAAATGGATCGTCGTCCGATGTCAGTTTTCCGTCTGACCGTATGCTGGGCTCAAAATGCCGTTCATTTCGGGCACTATACGTATCATTTGACTTGTTTGACTGCCCCAGAGGAATGCTTAAACTCGGCGTTTCGCGCAATTTGCGAAGATCCTGCCGGGTTAGCAGTTCGACTGTTGTATTGAACGCCTTTGCAATGGCTTGTATATTCTGCTGATTCGGATTAGCGCGACCTTCTTCGTAAGCACCTAATAATGATCGCTTTATGTTTATTTTTCGAGAAAATTGCTCCTGCGTTAAACCGTTCAATTTACGCAGGTAGCGGATGTTGTCACTGACGAGCGTCATCCAGTGTAAGGTTTACTAAAGTTTCAGCTAATATAGACGATTCGCCTTTTAAATGCCAATACCCAACGATTCACTCGCTTTTTTGTACTTTTAGGCGAAAAACTTTCAAGGAAAATGCGTCAAAGTTCAGGTTGTTCGCTGATCACTCGACTCAAGACAGAACCTGAAGGCCCAACTGCTGAACATTAAATAAAGTATGACAGCTTCCCACTCCAAAACCGATTTACGTGATGAGTTACAGCGCGTGTTCGACGCTCAGCGTCAATATGCGCCGGAGATGGCCCTGACAACTGCCGATCAACGTATCGAACGAATTCGTCGCATCCAGACCTGGGTTACCAGCCATGAAGCGGATATTGAGCAAGCCATGTACGCTGATTTTCGCAAACCGGCGGCTGAGGTCATTATCGGCGAACTCCTGGCGCTCCATTCCGAAATCAAACACACCATTCGTCAGCTAAAGAAGTGGATGCAACCCCAGCAAGTACCAACGCCTTTAGTTCTGACGGGCACAAAAAGTTACATACGATACGAACCAAAAGGGAACGTGCTCATCCTTGCCCCCTGGAACTACCCGTTCATCCTGACAATCAAACCATTAGTATCAGCCATTGCCGCGGGGAACGTAGCGATCGCAAAGCCTTCCGAACTAACGCCCCACACGTCAGGACTTATTAAACGAATGATCACGGAACTATTTCCGGATAAGGAAGTGGCGATTTTCGAAGGCGATGCAAACGTAGCACAGGCTCTGCTGGAATTGCCTTTCAATCATATTTTCTTTACGGGAAGCCCGGCGGTGGGGCGATTAGTAATGACGGCTGCCGCCAAGCACCTTGCCTCTGTTACGCTGGAGCTAGGCGGAAAATCGCCCGCGATTGTCGATGCCTCAGCAACGATTCAGTCGGCGGCCGCTCAGCTGGCCTGGGGTAAATTTATTAATAACGGACAGACCTGCATTGCCCCCGATTATCTGCTCGTTCATGAATCGGTTAAACAGCCCTTCATGCAGGCCTTTCGCGACAGGCTGACAGCTATGTACAATCCGAATGGCCAATCTGTGGCAACTTCTGAGCATTATGCCCGTATCGTAAACAGTCGGCATTTCGAGCGGATTCATGCGTTGCTGGATGATGCGGTTGCCAAAGGTGCTACGGTTGCGTTTGGCGGAACTACGGATGCCAGCCAGAACTTCATTGAGCCGACCGTACTGGAAGGCGTAACGGATAAGATGAGTGTGATGCAGGAAGAAATTTTCGGACCTGTATTACCCGTACTGACTTTTTCTACACTCGATGATGCGATACGTATCATCAACCAGCGCGAGAAACCACTGGCGCTTTATATCCAGAGTCGTAACCGCCAGAGCACTCAGTATATTCTGGACCGAACTTCAGCGGGCAATACCGTAGTGAATGATACCATGATTCATTTTGGCAATGTTGAGCTTCCATTCGGGGGGGTAAACAACAGCGGGCTGGGTAAATCGAACGGTTTTTTCAGTTTTCAGGAGTTTTCCAATCAGCGGGGAATTATGCACCGCGACTTTGGAGTTACCAAATTCCTCTACCCCCCCTATTCTGAAAAAGCCAAAAAGCTGGTAAAGTTTATCCTGAAATACCTCTGATCGTTTCGACACTGCGTAAATTTTTCAGGAGAAATTTCTTAACCGCCCTGGCACATATCCGTAAAGCAGCGGGAACGTTATTTTTCCGTTAAAACTCCGTATCATTGATACAGTATGTTTCAACGACGCTTCCTTCCCGTTTTTTTCCTGCTGATTAGGTTTTGTGCAACGGCTCAGACCCTGCCTATCTTAAGTCAAAACCCGGCCAGCTTACGTTGGTATCGGCTAACCTCTCCTCATTTCCGGGTATTATATCCGCAGGGTTTCGATTCAACGGCTCAGCGAACAGCTAACCGACTCGAAAGTCTATATGAGCCCGCCAGCGCTTCACTCGGCAAAAAACCGCGGCCGATCTCGGTAGTTCTTCAAAATCAGACGACCAATAGTAACGGTTTTGTTACGTTGTACCCGCGCCGGTCAGAATTCTTCGCTGTGACTCCGCAAGATCCAGCTCTACTGGGCACCTTTAACTGGCTTGATTTGCTGGCCGTTCACGAATACCGGCACGTCGTTCAGAACGATAAAGCGCTACAGGGTTATGGCCGGGTTTTGTACACGCTACTGGGGAATACAGGATTAGGCCTTTCGCTCCTGACCGTACCCGACTGGTTTGCCGAAGGTGATGCCGTTAGTACTGAAACACTACTTAGCAGCACCGGGCGCGGACGTATTCCCAACTTCAATTTAAGTATGCGCGCCAATCTGCTTTCCGGTTATCAATTCGATTATCCGAAAGCCGTTTGCGGATCTTACCGGGACAATGTACCCGATCACTACGTATTAGGTTATTTTTTAACTACATATCTTAAGCGTACCTACGGCCCTGATGTGTGGAGTCAGATACTGAATCGAAATTATCGGCGGTTTCCATGGCCGTTTGCCTTATCAGCCAGCATTAAAGACGTAACGAAGCTGCGGACAGAGGATTTATATCGTCAGGCCATGAACGACTTAACCGAAACCTGGCAGAAACAACAGCAAAGTTTGCCTATTACGCCCGCAGACTATTATTCTGTCAGCGTAGAAAAGCAGAGCGCCCCAACACCCACTCAACAGCGGCTGAATCCACGACGGTCGAATCCACGACGGTCAGTTTTTACGAATTACACGCGCCCTCAATTCCTGACAGACTCGTCTGTGCTTTGTGTAAAAAGTGGCTTGGGCGATACCCCGCGGTTGGTCGTTCTGGAAAAAGGAAAAGCAGAAAAGCAGATTTTTGTACAAGGCTTCCCCAACGATCCTGGCTTTTTATCCGCTACGTCGGCCAAAGCCTGCTGGATAGAATTCGGGTACGATCCACGCTGGGGAGCCCGCATCTATTCCAACATTCGATTGCTCGATCTCAAAACCGGAAAACTTAGTCGTCTGACGCACCGCGCCCGCTATACGGCTGTTGCCCTTTCGCCAGACAATTCAAAATTAATTGTTGTCGAAAATACAGATCGTTACAAAACTCGCCTGCTTGTACTCGATGCACAGACGGGTAAGCAACTGAAGGAAATCGCGAACCCGGACAATGTGTTTTACCAGCATCCTCGCTGGCTGGCTGATAATCGAAGTATTGTAACCGTTGTGCTTAAAGACGGGCAGAAAACAATTCAACAAATTGATATTGATAAAGATAACCGGTCCGACCTGCTCCCTTTTGCGAATGAAAATATCAGCAATCCGCAACCCTGGAATCAGTACGTATTGTATAACTCGCCCCGATCCGGCATTGATAACCTGTACGCTGTCGATGTTCGGACGAAGCGGGTGTTCCAGCTAACGTCGCGGCCAATGGGGGCTTATCACGCTACAGTATCACCATCAGGAAATCGGCTTGCTTTTGAAGATTTTGCCGCTACGGGTTCGCGCATCGCCGATATGCCCCTTAATCCAGACAGTTGGCAACCTGTAACGGCACCAGCTCAGGAGCAGTCGCTACGTTATTTTGGACCATTAGCCAAACTGGAACCCGGAGCTGCCCAGGGCCGACAAATTCTGGCCAATGATTCGTTACGTATCACGCCTTACACCCCGAATCGATTTCGGCGACTGGCCCACGCGCTTAATATCTACGGATGGGGACCTACGTTCAGCAGCACGGGCCAGGCTTTATCGGTAGGCGTAAGCTCGCAGGATTTGTTAAGCACAACGCAGATAAGTGTCGGGTATACGTACAACCAGGCCGAACGGGTTGGAAACGCCTACGCCTTATTAAGTTACCAGGGACTGTTCCCCGTTTTTGACCTTAGCTTTCAGTCCGGAAATCGACAGACATCGCTTTATGTTGATAGAGCTTTGCCACTCGACAGCCTGCGCACGGATCGCTGGCGGTACAATCAACTGACGGCGGGAGTTCGGCTACCGCTTCAATTAACGAATTCAAAATACGTCCAGAGCGTCAACCTATCGGCCTATTATAATTATCTGCACGTAACAGGGTATGATCTGCCTTATCGATTTGTAACGGAGGTTGGCAGTCAGGGATCGCTTAACGCATTGACATACAGCGCCAGTTACTCTCACCTACTCCGGCAAAGCAAACGCGATGTAGCCCCCGTTTGGGGCCAAACGATCTCGGCTACATATCGTCATACGCCCTTTGGTGGACGGCTCACAGCCGAACAGTGGGGCGTCCAGGGGAATCTATTTTTTCCGGGCCTGGCGAAACACCATTCGCTACGTTTGCGGGCGGGCTATCAGCAACAGGTTCGGGGAACGTATCAATTCAGTGCCGTTGTGTTTTACCCACGCGGACAGGCTTATGTTAGCGACGATCAGATTCAGGCAGGAAGCGTAGAGTACCGACTTCCCGTAGCCGATATGCACTGGTCGCTGGGAAGGTGGCTGTACATCCAGCGCATTAAAGCAGCCGGTTTTTTCGATACCGCTCAGGGCCAGAGCAATGTGGAAGTCCGCGATGTGTATGGCCGTTTGCGTGGCTACGAAACACAGCGTCATACGTATCAGACAACCGGACTCGATGTATCGTTTGTGTTCAACACGCTACGTTTGCGCAATTCCTTTGAAGCCGGTTTCCGCACTATTTACAACGTCACTACGCGGCAGTGGCTGGTACAGCCCTTGGTGATTGATATTGGGTTTTGAGCGCATGGGGGATGGGGGATGGGGGTAAGGGCATAGGGTAGTCGCCATATTTTTCACCCTATGCCCTTACCCCTATGCCATTTACCCCTTATAAAACACCCATTTCGAGAGTTCGCGGAAGGAGGTTTTCTTACCGTACATCAGGATGCCGACACGATAAATACGGGCGGCTAGCCAGGTGGTGCCAACAAAGCCTAACACTAATAGCAGCATCGAAAGGGCTAACTGCCAGCCGGGTACACCGAATGGGATACGTACCATCATGACGACAGGCGACGTAAAGGGAATCACGGATGTCCAGAATGCCAGCGGGCCATCAGGGTCACGAACGGCAATTTGTGCAAAAGCAATGGCGGCAATGATGGGCATCATAATCGGAAACATAAATTGCTGCGTTTCGGTCTCGCTGTCAACGGCGGCACCAACAGCGCCAAACAAGGCACTGTAGAGCAAATATCCGCCCAGAAAATAGAACAGAAAGCACGCTACTATCATCGGAATATTAAGCGTCTCAATGGCGCTCATTACGTCGGAGACAGGATTTTTTGCTTTCGCCATTTTTTGCTGAACTTCCTGTTGCCCAGGCATTCCATTCATTCGGGTTGTCATTGCCGACTGAGCCGTTTCTTTGGGTGTCCCCATAACCTTCGACCCAACCGTTATCAGCCCGACGCTTAAGATAATCCAGAGCATAAACTGGGTTAAACCAACCAGTGCCACGCCAATAATTTTACCCATCATCAGCTGAAACGGCTTCACCGACGAGATAATCACCTCAACGATCCGGTTGGTTTTTTCTTCCATAACGCCCCGCATTACCTGCGTACCATAAATAAGTACGGAAATGTAGATCAGGATCGCGCAGAAGCCGCTGATAATGGTCGTTGCAATACCATTGCTATTTTTTTCACCTGCATCACTCATGCTGATGGTCTGAGCATCAACATTCACTTTGGCATCTTCAATAATTCGCTGCGTAATACCGGCCTGCTCCAGCTTAATGGCTTCGATTTCTTTTGAAATAGCCCGTTCAATATGATTTTGCAGGGCCAGACTAACGCTCTTCTCAGCAAAAATCTGAACGGTTTTCGGGTATTCGATAACGTCTTTTGGAATGAATACCAGGGCATTGTATCCCTGTTTTACAAACGTTTTCTTAGCATCAGCCAACGACTCGTTCGGGAAAGAAAATACGGTTTCATCATCGTTTTTGAACTTACCAACAAATCGACCACTCTCATCGACCACAGCAATTTTTTTCTGATTGATTGAGCTGATGGCAGCCCAACCGATAATGGCATAGAAGCCAAAAATCAGCACAGGGCCCAGTATCGTCATAACAATGAATGACTTTTTACGGACCCGAACCAGGTACTCGCGCTTTATGATGAGAAAGATTGTGTTCATATTTTTAATGATTGAGTGATTGAGTGATTGAGTGATTGAATTGTGGAATCAGACGCTTTTGCTACGAAAAATATCTTTCATTCAACAACTCAATCGCTCAATCATTATTCTCGCCTACGGTTTTAATAAAAATATCATTCATACTGGGTATGTTCTCCCCGAAAGATCGGATAGATACGTGGTTGAGCAGGTGACGGATCAGATCGTTCACGGAAGCATCGGGCGGAATTTTAATGTCGGCTCGCAGAAAACCATCATCCGTTATCCGTGTCGTCAATACCTCGAATGCCGCTGGCAGCTCGTCCAACTCTCCCTGATATTCGACATGATACGTATGGGTTTTAAATTGCTCTTTGATAGCACGCTTGGGTCCGTCGAGTACCTTGTGCGACCGGTTAATGAGCGCAATATAATCGCAAAGCTCCTCCACGGATTCCATGCGGTGGGTCGAGAAAATAACCGTTTTGCCGCTGTCGCGCAGTTCCAGAATTTCGTCTTTGATGAGGTTGGCGTTGATCGGATCAAAGCCCGAGAAAGGCTCGTCCAGAATAATCAGATCAGGTTCATGCAGGACCGTTGCTACAAACTGCACTTTCTGCTGCATGCCTTTGGATAGATCTTCGATGTGTTTGTTCCACCACGTCTTGATATCAAACTTAACAAACCAGGTCTTTAGCTTGTCCATAGCCTGTTTCTCCGTCAGGCCTTTGAGTTGCGCCAGGTACAGTAACTGCTCTCCTACCTTCATCTTTTTGTAAAGGCCCCGTTCTTCAGGCAGGTAGCCAATACGTTTGATATGGTCAGGTTTGAGGTGTTCGCCCGCCAGCAGAACTTCGCCCGAATCAGGAGCGGTAATCTGATTGATGATTCGAATGAGCGATGTTTTTCCAGCACCGTTGGGTCCCAGCAAGCCAAAAATACTCCCTTGTGGTACCGAAAGACTTACGTCATCCAAGGCGCGATGCTGGGCGTATTGTTTAACAATGTGGTGGGTTTCAAGAATATTCATTTAGTCGAGGTTAAACGATCTGTTGCCTTTACTCTACCAAGCTACGGCATTATTCGGCGCAACGGCAACCAATTTACGGATGAACTGCGAATGCATTATACAGGCGGTTATAAAAAAGCCACAACCTATCTGATTGTGGCCATCACTTATAACTTTAAACTGCTTTTAAGAAACGGTAACCTCGTCCGTCTGAATGGGCTGCGTCCTGAACTCACCTTCCCATTTTGAAATCACGCAGGTGGCTACGGCATTTCCGGCAACGCTTGTGGCCGAACGGCCCATATCGAGTACCTGATCGATCCCTAACAATAAAGCCAGCCCTTCGATTGGTAAATCAAAAAGCGACATCGTTCCGGCAATGACCACCAGCGATGCCCGGGGTACACCCGCTATTCCTTTGGAGGTAATCATCAACGTCAGCATCATTGTGATCTGCTGTTCTATACTGAGCGGTACATGGTAGGCCTGGGCAATAAAAGCCGTGGCGAAGGTCATGTAAAGCATTGACCCGTCGAGATTAAACGAATACCCTAATGGTAGCACGAATGAAATGATACGTTCCGAACAGCCGAAACGACGTAGTGCCTCGATGGTTTGCGGAAATGACGCTTCGGAGCTAGCCGTGCTGAACGAGAGAATTACCGCCGAACGTATTTCTTTCAGCAAAGCAATGTACGGGATACGTACCACTAAACAGATCAGCGCCAGCACGACGAAAATAAAAAAAAGCAGGCCGCCGAAAAAGCAGAAAATCAGATACAGATAGCCGGATAAAATTCCCAGCCCCTGCTTGGCCACAACGGCCGAAATAGCTCCTAGCACGCCAAAGGGAGCAAATGACATCACGTAGCTAGTGACCTTAAACATGATATGCGACAGAGCATCCAGCGCCTTAATCATAATTTTCCCCTGCGCGCCGATCGACCCGACCGCAATACCAAAGAAAATACTGAATACAACAATCTGGAGAATCTCATTCGTCGCCAGCGCTTCAATAAAACTTGTCGGGACGATGTGCTCAATAAAGCCGTCAAAGGTCAGCTTTTTGGCTTCTACTCCTGTATCGGTTCCTTTGGCGGGCAATGGCAAACTCATCACTTCACCCGGCTTCATGATGTTTACCACCAGTAAGCCAACAACCAGCGACAAGATCGTAGCAAAGTAAAAATAGGCTAGTGTTTTCAAACCAATCCGCCCAACCGTACCAAAATCACCCAGCTTGGCAATACCGACAACCAACGTAGCAAAAACAAGAGGCCCAATAATCATTTTGATGAGCCGCAGGAAAATCTTGGATAAAATATTTAGGTCAGTGCCCGAAAATCCCGAACCGGTATCCGGAAAAAAGTAACCAATGGCAATACCGAGCACCATGCCCAGAAAAATGCGTGTTGTCAGGTTGGGAAGTTTCATGAAGTGAAATTAAGAACCGAATTGACAAAAGTAACGGAATCCGACCAGTTGGGAAAGCTCATATATGTAGATTAAACGGCCATAAACCGTCCATTTAGAATCATATATGGGTAAATATAACGATTCACCTACTTTTCTACGGATATCTTCTAATTATGGCTACACCTTAGTTGACAAAACTCACAATAAATCCAAAGACCAGTTACGCATGGCTTAAAGTCGGCTAAACCAACGCCGATAAATGGGTTTACGGTATGCAAATTGCAGCCACAGGATTGGATATAAAAGGTAATCGGTCAGCAAAAACGGGGTTCGGAACGTAATGTCGTCAATAATGATCGTCTGTTCACCTGTTACGTCGGTCGGAGTACGTAGCAATCGGTGACGGTGCTGCCAGTAGCGGAGAAAAAATGGCAGTTTAGTGCCCTGGTCAACAAAAAATATTTCGTTGACCTGTGTTTGTTGCTCAACGATCAGACTAATCCAATCCTGTCGAAAGACAAAGAAATTCAGCTCAATATGCACTACGTCTCCCTGTAAGCATCCATCAAAGCGTATTATTTTAACAGGAGGGAATGGTGGGTTAAGCTCTTTAAATAAAGCTTGGTTAAAACCAGTCCAAACCCTTGAAATCGGTTGATTTACCTGAGTTTCAAAATATAAATGCATGATGAATAGACGGGTTGTGGGGCGAAGGAGCAAGCATTTATTTCTGCCTTTCACTAAAAAAAACTACCGTAAAATTGATAAATCCAGGAAAGAGAGCGAATTTAACTTCTTAATTTCGACCTGTTACGGATCGAAGCGCCATTTTCTCGCTCAGTTTATGCATCGACTTGCCGGGTGGTTAGTTATTGGGTTACTTGGTGGAATGCTTTCCTCCAGAGCTGCTACACCTGAGCCTGAGTATCTCACTGTGCGTAATGGTTTACCCCAGGGATTCGTCAACTCGATGCTTCAGGATCGACGCGGCTTTCTGTGGTTTTCCACGCGCGATGGTCTGTGCCGGTATGATGGTATTCGTTTTCGCATCTACACGCATGATCCACAGCAGGCGAAGTCGTTATCATTCAGTAGTCTTCATGAGATCAAAGAAAATCATCAGGGAAAAATCTGGGTACGTACCGAAAACAATAACATAGATTATTTCGACCCGGTTACCGAGCAGGCAAAACACCTCTCCAACTCAAGTCAATTCCGGCAAGTACTCGGTCGCGACCAGCTTCAGGGTATCTACCCCGATTCTAGCGGAAATGTTTGGGTGATTACCAAATCAAATGGTTTTTTTCGCTTGAATGCAAACGGTACGATTTCGCACCGACACTGGGAAATGCTCGGCGACACGGTTCAGCGGGAGTTCCACGCATTGCTTTTTGGTCAAGGCACTCATCTTTGGCTGGCGGCTAAGGACGGCTTGTTTCGATACGATATTGCCACGGGAAATTTTACCGGTTTTCGAACGGCTCAGGGGTTGCCCCAAAATGAAGTGTATAGCATTCACAAGCGATCGAACGGTGAGCTGATGCTTGGGTTTCCAGGCAGCTGTGCCATCTTCGATCCTGCTACCGGACGCGTTCGGAAGCTGATCTCTTTACCCGGCAATCCAGCCGATTTGCCCCTGTTCACTCAAGACTCCCGAGGTGTCGATTATATTAATCAAAATCGGTTTAATGACCAGACAGGTCTGACGCCAATTGGCCCTCCTGGTAATCTTGTTAATACCGCCAGCTCAAAACTGGCTCGGTTTTCGGTGCTTTCGGTGCTGGTCGATCGAACGAATGTACTCTGGCTTGGTCTTAACGGCGATGGTGTTATCAAGTATGATCTTAACAAGAGCTTATTCCAAACATGGCCATATGTCCGGAATTTTCACACTGACTGGCTAACCCAACAATATAATATCCCGCTTTCTGCCATTCCGGCGGTTATTCAACAGCAATCGGCCTACGATATACACTATCAATTTGATCGTAATAATACGTTGTGGATCAGCAGTCCGAACACTAGCCCCTATTGGTACGATGCCCGCCAGCAAACGTTTCTTCCGGTCCAACCAACCGGAATTGAAACACGCTGGTTACCAGCCGGGTCACCTTTTCGCCTGACCACAATTACGGTTGGTAATCAGGGTGAGATATGGGGATTACTTGGACCACGCAATCAGGCTGTTGTTCGTTACAACGTTAATCAGAAAAATTTTACGGCCTTCCCCCTCCCTCTACCAGCCAATAATCCCTACGTGATTAACGCCATGATTGTTGACGGAGGCAGGGTTTATCTGGCTACTAAAAACCACGGTTTACTCCAGGCCGATCTTTCAACAAAGCGATTGATTCGCTGGCAGAGCGGGAGACAGGGTCCAGGAATGCTACCCGACGACGCTCTGTTGTGCCTGGCCCAGGATCCTGTGCATTACAATTACCTCTGGATCGGTACGTTTGGGCGGGGGCTTTGTTTACTGGACAAGCTAACGGGTCATATTCGGCAATTCACGATGAGCCAGGGATTACCGAACAATGTCATTTACGGAATCAGACCGGATAAAAATGGGCATCTCTGGTTAAGCACAAACCGGGGGCTCAGCCGGTTTGATGTCGAAACGCACGAAGTCAGAAACTACACAGCAGACGATGGCCTTCCTAGCGACGAATTTAAGCTGCTTCATGACGTAACGTTACCCGATGGGAGATTGATCTTTGGCGGAATCAACGGTTACACGATTTTTGACCCCAAACGGGTTCGTAAAGATCCCTTTCAGCCAATTGCGGCCCTGACTGCACTACGTATCAACAATCAACTGGTGAGCACTTTCTCTCCAGATTCACCGATACAGCGGGATATTAATGAAACCCGCGAAATTGAGTTAACCCACGAACAAAACTTTTTATCCATCGATTTTGCCGCCCTTCAGTTTAATCAGAGTCGCAAAAACCAGTATCGGTATAAACTGATTGGTTTGGATAACGACTGGATTTATAGTGGCAATCAGGCAACTGCTACGTATACAAACCTGCCCCCAAAAACGTATACGTTTGTTGTCAATGTGTCGAATACATCGGGGATCTGGAGCCCGCACAGTCATCAACTCCAGATAATAATTGAGCCTCCTTTATGGGCAACGTGGTGGGCCTATTCGGCTTATGCGCTATTGCTGCTGGGTATTCTTGTCTTATACGTTCGGGTTCGCATTCGGCGTATACAACAACGCAACCAGATGGCGTTACGTGAACAGGAAGCTGTTCAGCTGAAACACCTTGATGAGGTAAAATCCCGCTTTTTTGCTAACATTACACATGAGTTCCGCACACCTTTAACCCTGATTATCACGCCTTTAGAGGAGATATTAAAGGAAAGCTCTAACTCACTATTCAATAATCGTCTGGCTGTAGTTTATCGAAATGCCAATCGGCTTCTGCGGCTTATTAATGAACTACTCGATCTGGCAAAACTGGAGGCAGGTAGTCTTACAGTTACGCCTACCCCTGCCGATCTGCCAGAGTTTATCGACCGAACGATGTTGGTATTTACCGAAGAAGTTCAGCGAAAACACGTTGAATTCAAGTTAATCAACCAGCTCAGTCAGCCAATGTATTGGTTTGACTCGGACAAGGTGGAAAAAGTTTTGACGAATCTGCTGTCAAATGCACTCAAATTCACGGACGAAGGAGGCTGTATAACTGTTTCAACGCTGGCTGAACCTTCACTACCATCTGTCGACAGCAGTGCCCCCGTCGATCTGATTCGCCTGACTGTCCACAACACCGGCACACCCATTCCGGATTATAACCTCCCGCACGTCTTTGACCGGTTTTATCAGGCCGATCCAGCACCTGAAGGAAATGGAAGTGGTTCAGGTATCGGTCTTGCCCTGGTCAAAGAACTGATCGAAATGATGAAGGGGACTATTTCTGTGAAAAGTGATGCGATAAAAGGTACTACGTTTACTGTGGAGCTCCCCTGCCAGAAAGCCCAGACTGATCTTAATCTAGCTTCAATTGGCCGTATTGCTTCATCTGAGTCTGTCAGCGAACAGCGCTCAATAAAAAATCGGTCAATTACGCAGGAAACCCCGTGGATTCTGCTGGTTGAAGACAATAATGACATTGCCGACTATGTACGTTCTATTCTAATGACTGAGTGGCGCGTTACGCGAGTCAACAATGGCCGGGCGGGAGTAGAAGCAGCGATAGCTGATGGCCCCGATCTTATCATTAGCGATGTGATCATGCCCGAATTGAACGGATACGAACTCTGCCGTCAACTTAAAGCAAATCCAGTAACAAATCATATCCCAATTTTTCTGCTAACGGCCAAAACAGCCTCTGAAAGCCGATTGGAAGGTTTAAAAGCGGGTGCCGATGATTATATTCCTAAACCATTTCAGGTTGATGAATTACGCGAGCGGGTGCGAAACAGACTTGAGCATCAACAACGTGCCCGCCAGCATTACCGCACTCAACTCCTGCGTGAAGGCAATTTACCAACAGCCAGCCAGGCGCCTGAAGATACGTTCATGAATCAGGTGTATGCCATACTCGAAGCCCGCTTGGACGACCCGTCATTCGGTGTTGAACCGCTGGCCCTGAGCCTGGATATGAGTCGCATGCATCTCAACCGAAAAGTAAAAGCAATGACAGGTCTTAGCCCGGTTGAGTTGATACGGACAATCCGCCTGAAGCGTGCCGCCGAACTGCTTTTGACCGGAGTGTCCGTATCTGAAGCAGCCGATCGCGCCGGGTTCGATACGCCAGCCTACTTTTCGAAGGTGTTTAAAGATCAATTTCATTTGACACCGTCAGAATACATTGATAAAAATCGGCAGGAAATGTTATCAGAATAATGATCGTGAACAACCCCATTCTTTAGTCATTTGGAAGCCATTTTTGCATAAAACTTAATATTTGTTGTACTTTTTGCCACTATATGACTAAAATTTGGCGCTAGTTTAGGTTATAATTACTTCATGTTACAAATTTTATAGCTTGTGTTACGAAAGAGCAAGACCTAGTCACACTGTCAGTTTAGTATTGTAATGTCATTACAAACCAACTACTAAACGCTCATGACTTTCCTCAGTTATTCAGTCCGCACCGCGCCTACAGAATGGCCTCCATTAAAACTCTATCTGCGTGAGTCAGGTCGTCAGGTTTTTGCCGTAGATGATTTAGTGTATCTACAGGCACTCGCAAATTACAGTTGGTTAAATTGGGTAGATGGTCGGCGCATGTTAATGCCTCGTACGTTAAAATACTACGCTCCCAAGCTACCCGCCGAACTCTTCATTCGTCTCCATCGCAATTGCGTTGTTAACCGCAAGTTCGTTGAGCGTCTTGAACGTACTGATACAGGCGGGCTCGTCCATCTATCAACTGGTGATGTGTTACCGGTTTCGCGTCGACGCTGGAGTATGGTCCGGCGCCAGTTAGCAAGTCACAAATCAAATTTGAATTAAGCACAGTATTAGCTTCTATTTTCCACACCAATTGTCTGGCAAAAAACGTCCTGCAAAAAATTTTGCAGGACGTTTTTTTATTGATACCGTATCATTTTTCTACGTAATACGTATCAAAAGAGCTTATGTGGTAATTTTTTAACTTGCGAATGAACAGAGTGTGTTATTTTACCAAAAGTTTTTAACGAGTAAGCTGTTCCAAAAAGCTAAAGTCACCCACATACTGATGCTTGTAAATTCTTTACGGTGCATCTCATAATATTATCTGAATAGGGTAAGTAGAGGAAAGTAAATTAAACTTAGCTAATTAGTTTTGTTAAGAATTATAAAAATAATGGTACTAAATCAAGATATCAATCAGACCAAATCATATGCTTAGTACGACAAACACCCCCAAAGCAGAATCATTCCGACATGTTAGCTATCTCTGGGACGATGCGAAAGCCGCTCAGTTAGAGGGCGATGAAGTAGGTTTATTAATCTATCGCTCGAATCTATTGGGGGCGGATTTACGCCTGACTAACTATGGTGGTGGCAACACCTCCTGCAAAGCTATGGCCGAGGACCCACTCACGGGTGAACTCACCGAAGTAATGTGGGTGAAAGGCTCCGGGGGGGATATTGGTACGCTGAAACGTAGTGGTTTGGCTGCTTTGTATGTAGATCGGCTGCGAGCGCTCAAAAAACGCTATCGGGGATTAGCGTTCGAGGACGAAATGGTGGAGTTATTCAACCATTCTATTTATGACCTGGCTTCAAAGGCTCCTTCTATCGATACGCCCCTGCATGGTTTCCTGCCCTTTAAACACATCGACCACCTACACCCCGATGCCGCGATTGCCATTGCTGCAGCCAAAGATGGCAAACGTATTACCCAGGAATTATTCGATGGCCAGTTAGGCTGGGTCGACTGGCAGAAACCGGGCTTCGATCTGGGCCTGCAACTGGAGCAATGCCTGAACGAAAACCCTGGTATTCGGGGAATTATGCTTGGGTCACACGGCTTGTTTACCTGGGGCGATACAGCTTATGAAAGCTACGTCAATACGCTGGAAGTTATCGAGCGTTGCGCCGAATATCTGGAAGAAAACTACGGCAAAAAAGGTCCCGCTTTCGGCGGAGCGAAACTGGAAAGTCTGCCGCAGGCCGACCGGCTATCGCAGGCTGCTAAATTAGCTCCCGTACTACGTGGGCTGGCTTCCGGACAAAATCGGATGATCGGTCACTTCACAGATGATGCCCGCGTTCTGGAATACATCAACTCCAATGACCTCGAACGACTCGCTCCGCTGGGAACTTCCTGCCCTGACCACTTTTTACGTACCAAAATCAGCCCGCTGGTTCTGGAACTGAACCCCGATGAAGACCTGACCGACGTAGCAGCCCTGAAAGCCAAGCTCAATCCAGCGTTTGAAGCCTACCGGGATATGTACAAAGCCTATTATGAAGGTTGCAAACATCCGAACAGCCCGGCCATCCGTGACTCAAACCCTGTTGTGATTCTGTACCCTGGCGTTGGTATGTTCACTTACGCTAAGGATAAGCAGACGGCGCGGGTAGCGGCTGAGTTTTACATCAATGCCATCAACGTAATGAAAGGCTCTGAAGCGATTTCGGAGTACACATCGTTGCCCCGTCAGGAAGCGTTCAATATTGAATACTGGCTGCTGGAAGAAGCGAAACTCCAACGGATGCCGAAACCGAAACCACTGACCGGCAAAATCGCCCTCATTACGGGTAGTGCGGGCGGCATCGGTAAAGCTATCGCCAAAAAATTTGTGCAGGAAGGTGCCTGTGTTATCCTGAATGACATCAACCAGGAGCGTCTGGACGGAGCCAAAGAAGAGTTTGTCAGTGCTTTCGGCAAAGACTCAGTAGCCACCACAACCCTGAACGTAACAGATTGGGCCAGCATTGAAGAAGCGCTCAAAGCAGCAGCCTTGGCATTCGGAGGTGTCGATATCATCGTAAATAACGCCGGCATCAGCATTTCCAAGCCCATTGCGGAACATTCCATTGAAGAATGGGATCGCCTGTACGACATTCTCGTAAAAGGCCAGTTTATGGTGACCAAAGCGGCTGTCGACGTAATGCGGAAGCAGGATATGGGCGGAGATGTGATCAACATCGTTTCGAAAAACGCACTTGTTGCCGGTCCGAACAATGCAGGGTATGGTTCAGCCAAAGCGGCTCAGCTTCACCTAAGTCGCCTGAATGCGGCTGAACTGGGAGCCGATCATATCCGCGTCAATACGGTCAACCCCGATGCCGTTATTTCCGACTCTAACATCTGGGCTGGTGGCTGGGCCGAAGGTCGTGCCAAAGCGTATGGCATTACGGTGGCTGAACTACCTGCGTACTACGCGAAACGAACCCTGCTGAACGAAATTATTCTACCCGATGACATCGCCAATGCGTGCTTCGCTTTTGTGGGTGGCCTGCTCAACAAGTCCACCGGCAACGTACTGAACGTCGACGGTGGTGTAGCAATGGCGTTTGTAAGGTAAGATGATAAATCTACGTGGTGTCGGTTTCTCAAAACCGACATTTACCAATCTGAACTATAGACGTGTCGGTTTCTCAAAACCGACACCACATCTTAACCCTACTTATGCAACTTGATCCTAATGCCATAGCCGATTTTAATCAGCGTCAAGAGGAAAATCATCAGCGGAAACTTTCGTATTGGACTCAGGAAGTCGCAACGGCTGAACCAATTATTCAGAAACTTATTGACTTTCAGATTGCCATTCCAAGTTGGGCGCTTGGCACAGGCGGTACGCGCTTCGGTCGCTTTGCGGGTGGTGGAGAGCCCCGTAGTCTGGAAGAGAAAATTGCTGACGTGGGCTTGCTTCACGCGCTGAACCGCGCCAGTGGAGCTATTTCGTTACACATTCCGTGGGACATTCCAACCGATGCGGAAGCCATCAAACAACTGGCGGCAAGCTACGGACTGGCTTTCGATGCAGTCAATTCCAATACGTTCCAGGACCAACCCGATCAGGCGCTTACCTACAAATTTGGCTCCTTACAACACGTCGATGCGGCCGTCCGTCAGCAAGCTATTGACCATAATATTGAGGTGATACGTCATGGCGAAGCGCTTGGGTCAAAAGCATTGACGGTTTGGTTATCCGATGGCTCCTGTTTTCCCGGCCAGTTAAATTTCCGCAAAGCCTTTGGTCGTACGCTCGATAGTCTGGGTGAAATTTATTCGGCTCTTCCCAGCGACTGGAAGATGTTTGTAGAGTACAAAGCCTTCGAACCCAACTTCTATTCGATGACGGTCGGCGATTGGGGCAGCAGTTTCCTCTACGCCACTAAACTTGGTCCAAAAGCCTACACACTGGTCGATTTGGGTCACCATTTGCCCAACGCCAACATTGAACAGATTGTTGCTATTCTGCTGAACGAAGGCAAACTTGGCGGCTTCCATTTCAACGACTCCAAATACGGCGACGACGACCTGACGGCGGGTAGCATCAAGCCATACCAACTGTTCCTGATTTTCAACGAACTAGTCGATGGTATGGACGCGCGTGGAATGAACCACGCTACCAGCCTGGGGTGGATGATCGACGCCAGCCATAACGTAAAAGACCCGCTTGAGGATTTACTGCAATCGGTCGAAGCGATTCAGCTCGCTTATGCGCAGGCGCTGTTGGTCGATCGACAGGCGCTGGAAGAAGCCCGCGAAGCGAACGACGTAGCACAGGCGCAGGAAATTTTACAGGATGCCTTCCGTACGGATGTTCGTCCGTTGGTTGCCGAAGCACGTCGTCGGGCGGGCGGTGCCGTACAGCCGCTGGCCCTCTATCGTCACTTAAACGTCCGTCAGCAACTCATTGGCGAACGGGGCGCTAAAACCATAGCAACGGGACTTTAATCACAATGATAGAATGGTTGAAGAATTAAGTGATTGGATAGCTGACGCAGATCTTATTCAATCACTTAATCCTTCAACCATTCTATCATTCTATCATTCTCTTTATCTTTTCCATGAAAACGCCTGTCATTGCCATCTTCGACATTGGGAAGACGAATAAAAAGCTGTTTCTGTTTAATGAACGTTACGAAATCGTTTGGCAGCAAACAGAGCAGTTTGAAGAAACTGTCGACGATGACGGCTACCCGTGTGAAGATCTGGCGAAACTGACACGATGGATCAAAACGTCGCTGGAACAGGTGCTGGCCTTGTCGGATTACAACGTTCGGGCGTTAAATTTCTCGACCTACGGGGCCAGTCTGGTATATCTGGACGAAGCGAATCAACCGGTCGGGTTTCTATACAATTACCTGAAACCATTCCCGACGTCTGTCCGAGCGCAGTTTTACGGGCAGTACGGTACTGAAGCCGCCATGTGCCTCGAAACTTCATCACCCGCACTGGATAGTCTCAATTCGGGACTGATGTTGTATCGGGTAAAGTATGATAAGCCACAGTTGTTCGAGCACATTCGGTACGCGCTGCATTTACCGCAATACGTAAGTTTTCTGATTACACAGCAGGTCGTTTCCGACGTAACGAGCATTGGATGCCATACCATGTTGTGGGACTTTTCCAGTAATCAGTACCATTCCTGGGTTCTGACGGAAGGACTTGATCAGGTATTAGGCCCCATCTCCCCATCCGACAGTGTGACGGATGTTACGTGGCAGGGGCACTCACTGAAAGTGGGCGGTGGATTACATGACAGCTCAGCGGCTTTGATTCCGTATTTGGCTTCGTTTAAGGAACCGTTTGTGCTGATCTCTACCGGAACCTGGTGTATCAGTCTAAATCCATTTAATGATAACCCGCTCACCGTTGAGGAGTTGCAATACGATTGTCTTTGCTTCCTGCATTACAAAGGACGTCCGGTCAAGGCGTCGCGTCTGTTTGCAGGATACGAGCATGAGCAACAAACAAAACGGCTGGCAGAACATTTCCAGACCGATCTGAATCACTACAAAACGGTTGCATTCGATCCTGAACTGATTCATCAGCTACGTAATCATCGGACGGGTGGCGATTTTCACGAAGTGAAAGCTCCTCCCCTACAGGAATCTCTGTTCGGACATCGGAATCTGGCCGATTTCACTACGTATGAAGAAGCGTATCACCAGTTGATTCTCGACATCATCGCTCAGCAGCTTATTTCGACAAATCTGGTTCTGGCGAATTCAACGAATGCTCAAAATCCCGTCAAACGTATTTTTGTGGATGGCGGATTCAGCAAAAATCCGATCTACATGAATCTACTGGCTACGGCCTTCCCCGATCTGGAAGTGTTTGCTGCTTCTGTAGCACAGGCCACTGCTTTAGGGGCGGCTCTGGCAATCCATCGCCACTGGAACGAGCATTCGATTCCAAGCGACTGTATTGACTTGAAATACTACGCCCCTTCGCAACAGATGGTTTTGTGAATGTAATGCTACGTTAGCGCAGTGCCGAGTGAAACGGTACTACGTTTGCGATAAACATTACGATTCTACATGGGTTCAACTACAAACCAAGGCAAATACGAATCGGTTGCCTTGGTTTTTCTATGCAGGTAGCTCCTTCCTCAGCGACTAAAACCCTTGAAGCGCACGAACGCTTGAACGAGTACTACGGCATCCAAGATGTTTATGGCCGGGCCGACCCAATGCATGAACTGATCGGCACCATTCTGTCGCATCGGACGACTCACGCGAACGAAGTAACCGCTTATCGGACCATGCGCGAACGATTTCCGACCTGGGAGCAGGTTCGTGACGCGCCACTTGAGGAGTTAATCGACGCCATCAAAACGGCCAATTATCCGGAAGTGAAAGCGCCGTACATCCAGAATTTGCTAAGGCATTTATTTCAGGAAACCGGTGCGGCAAATATTGATTTTCTGGCGGATATGGACACCGAAGAAGCAATGAAGTGGCTTACGGATCTGCCGGGAATCGGTTTGAAAACCGCTACGTTGCTTCTGCTTTTTAATTTTCAGAAACCCGTTTTACCCGTCGATACGCACGTTCATCGGGTTACACAACGTGTAGGGGCAATTGGCCCGAAAGTTAGCGCCGAGAAAGCGCATACCTTATTGCTCAGCTACTTACCGAAAGAAGCCAAAGTGCTCTTCAATTTTCACAAACATTTCTACTGGCACGGTCAGCGTGTCTGTTCATGGTATTCCCCCCAATGTGGCGAGTGCGTGCTACGTTCTATGTGCGACTTTTACCAGTCAGGCTGCACAACTATATTGAGCAGTACCCCCAGCCGAAAGCAATCTAAATAACAGCGTTGCTGCTCATACCTCCCCGTCGTTCCTCTCCCCTCTTTATTGTTTGAATTCGACAAGTATTCGTTTGAAACGCACACGAAGCAGGGCTTGCTGCGCCTGTACCTTTGTCCTGTCGACAAACAACAAAAACAACCGTTAAAACACACAGCTTATGGAAACCAAAGTATGGTTTGTAACCGGAGCTTCGCAAGGGCTGGGGCTCACTTTAGTGAAAAAATTACTGGCAGAAGGCTATAACGTAGCGGTAACCTCCCGCAATGTGCACGAATTAAGTCAGGCCGTAAACGCCGGTACAGACGTATTTCTCCCACTGACCATGAATCTACTCGATGAGGAGAGCGTTGGGCAGGCTATTAGTCAGACAGTGCAACATTTTGGCCGAGTTGATGTGATTGTCAATAACGCTGGTTACGGACTGCTTGGCGCGCTGGAAGAACTCAGCGACGCCGAAGCTCGACAAAATTTTGATGTTAATGTATTTGGCTCGTTAAACGTCATCCGGCACGTATTACCGCAGTTGCGGAAACAGCAGTCAGGGCATATTATCAACATTTCCTCAATTGGCGGCTTCACAGGAGCCTTTCCAGGATTCGGGATTTATTGCGCTACCAAGTTTACCATGCAGGGATTTACGGAATCGCTAGCTGCCGAAGTAAAATCATTTGGCATTCATGCCACCGTTGTTTATCCGGGATACTTCCGAACAAACTTCCTGACTGACAGCTCGCTAAACGTTCCTAAAAATCCTATCGAAGCGTATCAGACTGTGCGGGATACGCAAACGACTCACCAGAATAACTACAATGGCAACCAGCCAGGTGATCCGGAAAAAGCGGCTGATGTGTTAATTGCCATTGCCGAACAGCCCGAACCACCGCTGCACTTATTTCTGGGTCAGGATGCATATGAGTTAGCCGAGGCAAAAATTAAATCCGTACAGCGTGATATGGACGTAGTACGTGACAAGGCAACGTCAACAAATTTTGCGGAGTAAGTGATCAAGCACAAAAACGTTGCCAGGCCGATACGTTTCTGGCAACGTTTTTGTAATAGGCTTTAGATAAAAGCGCTATCCGCTTCATTGTTTGAATCTTATAAGTGCCTATTTATCATCCAAAAGTCAGGGGAAAGAAGTAGATTGGCTTGTTCTTTAACGAAATTGATTTAGTTTACAGAATGATGGTCGAGCAGCAAACACTGGAAGATTTCTATCGGCAAAAACTCAACTGGATGCCGGAGAATCTGAAAAAGGATATCGGGCATTTCAACGTCTTCCGACTGGAAGATTGTATGGGTGCCGGTAAAACGCCTGTACAGTATAGTCGCAGAGAGTTCTATAAAATTACGCTCATGCGCGGACGACACGCCTACCACTACGCCGATAAAAGCATTGAAGTGTCGGGCACTACGTTGCTATTCTTTAATCCAGACGTTCCCTACGCATTCGAACCTCTGTCTGATGATTCGTCGGGCTGTTTCTGCATTTTTAAAGAAGCTTTTTTTACTAACCATATCCGGGGAGGCTTACGCGAGTTACCCATGTTTGCGCCCGGAGGCAAGCCCGGATACGTACTGACTGAGAGCCAGGATAACTACGTAAGTGGAATATTTCAGAAAATGCTGGATGAGATTGGCTCCGACTACGTGTATAAATATGATCTTATCCGCAATTATATTACGGAGCTGATCCACTACGCGTTAAAGAGCGAACCTGCCGAAACGCTTTATCAGCACGTGGACGCCAACGCGCGCATTACAGCCGTTTTTACGGAACTTCTCGAACGACAGTTTCCGATTGAATCGCCTTCACAGCGGTTTTCACTACGTTCGGCCCGGGATTTTGCCGAACAGTTGGCTGTGCACGTCAACCACCTGAATCGGGCCATTCGCCTGACTACGGGACGAACTACCACCGATCATATTTTTGAACGACTCTCGACCGAAGCCATTGCTTTATTGAAGCATACTTCCTGGAATATATCCGAAATCAGTTACTCGCTGGGGTTTGAAGATCCTGCCCACTTCAATCATTTTTTCAAGAAGCAGACCAATATGACGCCTTCTTCTTTTCGAGTATAGGAGCAATAAAAAATCCCCGCTGATACGTAGCGGGGATTTTTTATTGCTTGACGAGGAAAAAAGGGTTAGTTTTTATTCCCGTATTTGCGCTCGTAAAACGCCTTCGCCTGACCTACCCAGTTGTCGCGTTCGATACGTCCGGGAAAGAACTCAATGATTTCGTTGACCTGGCGAATATCTTCCTTTGAGAAATTGGCGATCTGCCGGAATGTATAAATTCCCAGACTGTGCAGTTTCCGCTCCAGAAAGGGGCCGACGCCAACAATATCTTTCAGATCATCGGCCTCCGAAGCCACGGCGCGGCCAATCCGGTCAAAATTCAATTCTGAAGCACGAGCGGCAATCCGGTTCAGCACAATCGTTTCGCGATCTTCAGCGGGCGGATTAGCGGACGCGACAACAGACGGTGCTTCTTTAGCGAATACGGCGTCTTCGATGGGCGGAAATTCAAGGGTCGAACTAATGGGAGGTAACGATACGTCATCAGCATTCAGGATGTCCTCAATGGGCGGCAGCGGCTCGGCAATGATAGGCGCGGGCGTATCGTCGTGTGAGTAGGCAGGTAGCAGCGGATCAGTCGAGACAAAAAACTGAGGTGGCTCGATAGTCGATTCAGCTTCGGAGGTATCCGGAAATACGGTTAAGGTTTGTGTTGTGGTTTCGTTTACCGTTACGTCAGCCAAACTACCTGACGCTAGTTCGCCCCGGCACTTTTCAAGATCGGCCTGTTTACCAGCAATTGCCGAACGTAGCGCACTGACGCGCCCCGACCGAACCAACCGCCCCAGCAACCAGCCAATAAACGCTGCTAACGCCAGTAACAACACCATTTCGGCGATAGCGACCGGCTGACTAAAAGGATCTAATCCAAACATAAGGTACGTGTAGTTTAAGGATATTATTTCTTTTTCGCCAGCTCTGCCGCCTGACTGACCCACCGATCTCGTTCGATACGTCCGGGGAAAAATTCGATAATGTCATTTATCTGATCGATATCCTGCGACGTAAAATTGGCGATCTGGCGGAAGGTGTAAATACCGATAGCATGAAGTTTTCGCTCCAGAAAGGGGCCGATGCCTATAATCTCCTTCAGATCATCAGCCTCATCGGCCGACGCCAGTCCGATACGTGTATAATCGACCTCGCCCGCCCGCGCACGAATACGATTCAGAATAATCGATTCTTCATTGTACGTATCGGGGGAAAGACGAATCTGTCGACAATCGTCTACAGCATCCCCAACGCTGACCAGTTGCCGTTCGAGCTCACTAATCAGTCGTTGACGGGAGACGTAACCAATGATAAAACCCAGCAAACCAGCCACCGCCAGCATAATGATGTGCTGTAGCTGCGCGTCGGGTAAGTTGAGTGGATTTAGTTCAAACATGATTTTGAAAATTTAGTATTCGTCAGTATTTCGAGCTGAAGAAACTCCTGAACCATTGAATCTGAAACCTTGAACGTACTACGTTACTTACCGAACAACCACCGTAACACGCCGATTGGCTTTCCGCCCCGACAGCGTTTTATTGTCGGCTTTTGGCTCGCTTTCGCCTTTGGCGCTGACATCAATCTGATCGGAATCGATTCCTGACTTACGCAGCTTGTTTTTTACGTCATTCGCCCGATCACGCGACAGACGCATGTTTGACTCTTCAGGACCCGTATTATCCGTATGACCGGTCAGCAAAAGTTTTTTGTCTTTGTGAGCCGATAGGTATTTAACCGCTTCATCAAAAAACTTTTGCGTTTCGTCGGTCTTGATGTAGTTGGCCTCACCCAGCGGAAAATACAGATCGATCGGTTCAAACACTGACGTATATTTCTGGGCTTCAGCCAGTTCCTTTTCCGATGTTGGATCGTTCATGACGACCAGCGACGTAGTAGATGGTGTAGACGACGTTACGGGTTCTGTCGTTTCGGCTTCTTTACCACCAAATGCAAAATCAATGCCACCGTAAAGCGAATCGCCTTTAGCAGCGAAAGGAAGATTACGTTCTTCTCCTTTGGTGGTGATCGACTCCGCCGAAAGTCCCTGCTGCACCAGATACTGCTTCATGCCTTCGGCCCGTGCCAGCCCCAGGTTCGGAAAATCGGTTCGATTTACTTCAGCGGGTGAATAATACCCGACTATTTCCAAAGTCCGTTCCGAATTTTTCTTCAAATACTTAAGCATGGGCTCCAGCGACCCACCTAGCGTATTCATGTTGGCATTGGCCCCCGACGTAGCAAAACTAAAATGACCGGGAAGTTCGAGCCGGAAACGATTTCCATCCGCGATGGTGTATACATCGGCGCCGATTGGGGTTGTCAAAAGGGTTGAATCACCCGACGTTACGTTCGATTGAGTACCATCCGGGCACAATTGTTTGATTTTGCAGACATGCCACCAGGTCGATCCGATCATCCAGAGAATGAGCAGGATAATCCAGGGAGTTTTACTTGTCATAGATGAAATGGTGGTTTAGCTTGACCTTAGGTATACTGGTTAAGACGCCCTACTGAGGAAAGGTTGCTCAAAATTACGGGCAAGTGACATAAATACAAGCCTCTTCACGAATCAGTAAATTCTTTCACTTTTTCACTACGCTGGTCAGTTAGGAAAATTTCAAACACACAAAAAACTACAAAAATAGTTTATCAACTATAAATACCGTACATTCGTCTGCACCTTATCTAAATTCACTACGTAACCATACGACGATGGAGCCAAGATTGTTTTCACCCAGCTATTTATTTGGTCTGATTGCAGGATTTGCGGTGTGTATTTGCTGCGTTCAATGCCAGTCAGCCACTGATGAGGTTTCCACCAACACAGAAGTGATTGAGCCGGATACAACGCATTTCCCCACATTTTTTCGTGATCGAGCATCGATTCTAAACGGGCGTGTCAAAATCAGGCTTGAACCGCACGGCAGTGTACGGGCCGAAGTTTTTCGAGATCAGGAAGCTCAATATGAGTTTATCCTCGACCGCGAAAAACAGCAACACCTGCTGACCCGAAACATTGACCGTGCCAACATTTATATTGATTCAAGACTTGGCCTTGTTATCGACGATCTGGCTGCTCGTAAGCGCTACGTACTAACTCCATCCGGAGCGGTACGTTGCAATCCACTTAAAATGAAACGATTGCAGAAGACTAATTACCAGGTAGTTCATGTCAACGGGTATGGCTCAACCCTCATGTCGAACGGCCATACAGGACTTGACCAATAGCGAAATCATCTGCATTGGGTCAAAAAGAACGAATTTGCTCTGTTAGTAGGCGTGTATCTGGTTAATTTGCTACCTGAATACAACCCGTGGTTTTCCACGTAACAGCGGCCTGTCCGTACTACTCAATGATTATTGATCTGCGCAGTGATACCATCACGCAACCTACGCCCGCCATGCGCGAGGCAATGTTTTCTGCTCCACTCGGCGACGACGTACTGGGCGACGACCCAACCGTTAATGCGCTCGAAGCTAAAGCAGCTGCTATGTTCGGCATGGAGGCCGCCTTGTTTTGTGCATCGGGCACAATGACCAACCAGCTCGCGATACGTACCCACACCCGCCCCGGCGACGATGTAATTTGCGATTATCTATCGCATGTATATCAGTACGAAGGGGGTGGAATATCCGTCAATGCACTGGCATCGGTTAGTCTGGTGCATGGAAACCGGGGGAAACTCACGCCCGATCTGATTCGCGAATACATTTACAGTCCGGCCGATGCACACAAACCCATATCGCGACTGGTCGTGCTTGAAAATACAGTCAACAAAGGTGGAGGGTGTTATTACACCATTCCCGAAATTTCGGCCGTCCGCCAGCTTTGTCACGAACAGGGGTTATTGCTTCACCTGGATGGTGCCCGCCTGTTCAACGCGCTGGTCGAAACGGGCGAACCGACCGAAGCGTACGGCAAACTATTTGATTCGATCAGCATCTGTCTGTCGAAAGGGCTGGGCTGTCCGGTAGGGTCTCTACTGCTTGGCAAAGCGGATTTCATTCGGCAGGCCCGGCGTTTTCGTAAGCTAATGGGTGGAGGCTGGCGCCAGGCGGGTTTTCTGGCCGCAGCCGGAATCTATGCGCTCGATCATCAGGTCGATCGTCTGAAACAGGATCATGCCCGTGCCCGAAAAATTGGCGCTATCCTGGAGCGGTTACCCGAAGTAGAAGAAATCCTGCCCATCGACACCAACATCGTTATTTTCCGGCTTCCCGAAACAATACTGGCTGCGGATTATGTTAACCAGCTGGAGGCTAAAGGCATTCGTGGCATTACGTTTGGGAAACATTTAGTGCGGTTTGTTACGCACCTCGACTTCACGGATGAACACGTTGACAAACTTACTTCGCTGTTAACAACCTGATGAAAAAAACACCAGACCAATCTGGAGCAAATTCCTACTTCTATTTAATTCTGGGGATTTTCTTCGTAATGATTGGTTTCGTGATGAAAGGAATGATCGCCTTTACGGGCGTCGGCGCTGCTTTTTTATTTCTGTACTACAGACAACAGCGTAACACAAAGGAATAACCATGCATATTCAAACCAGAACATTACAGAAATCCGATTATCATGATCTGAAAGAGACCATGATTGAGGTATATAGCGGTATCGGTGGCGATTACTGGCCGAAAAGTTCGATTACTAAACTGCTCAACATTTTTCCCGAAGGTCAGTTTTGTGTTGAGGTCGACGGTAAGGCCGTGGCCATTGCCTTAGCCATTCGGGTGAAATACGATGATTTCGGCGACAACCATACGTACTACGAAATCACAGGCGGCTATACGTTCAAAACGCACAATGATGAAGGGGATTACCTCTACGGCATCGAGGTATTCGTTCACCCTGATTACCGCGATCTGCGACTTGGTCGTCGACTTTATGATGCCCGGAAAGAACTCTGCGAACAACTTAATCTGAAGGGAATCCTGGCCGGAGGCCGTATTCCAAACTTCAATAAATACAGCGACGAACTCACCCCTCGCGAGTACATCGCGAAGGTCAAGCAGAAAGAAATTTATGATCCAACCCTGACGTTCCAGCTCTCGAACGATTTTCACGTTCGCAAGGTGCTACGTGGGTATTTGCCCGGCGACTCCGAGTCGAAAGAGTACGCTACGTTGCTGGAATGGATCAACATTTACTACGTTAAGGAGGCAGATAAAAAACCGCATACAGACTCCATTATCCGCCTGGGCGTGATTCAGTGGCAGATGCGTTTGTTCAAAAATCTAAATTCCTTTCTGGAGCAGGTTGAATTTTTCGTAAACGCCGTCAGCGATTATCGCGCTGACTTTATGGTGCTGCCGGAGTTTTTCAATACGCCCCTGATGGCCGACTTCAACGATCTGCCCGAGCCAGTAGCCATCCGAAAGCTGGCTGACTTTACCCAGCCGGTACGTGAAAAGCTCTGCGAACTGGCTATTGCCTATAACGTCAACATCGTGGGCGGCTCTATGCCGCTCGTCGACGAAGACGGAAAGCTTTACAACGTAGCGTACCTCTGCCGACGCGACGGTTCGTATGAAGAGTACCGCAAGATTCACATTACGCCCAACGAAGTGAAACACTACGGTATGGTAGGCGGCTATGAAATACGGGCGTTCGATACGGACTGTGGGAAAATTGGGATGCTGATCTGCTACGACGTCGAGTTTCCGGAGCTGAGCCGGATTCTGGCGCAGCAAGGCATGCAGATTTTGTTTATCCCGTTCCTGACCGATACGCAGAATGGCTACTCACGGGTACGTCACTGTGCACAGGCCCGGGCTATCGAAAACGAGTGCTACGTAGCGATTTCGGGTTGCGTCGGGAATCTGCCACGGGTACAGAACATGGACATCAATTACGCACAATCGGCGGTCTTTACACCTTCGGATTTCCAGTTCCCGACCAACGCCGTAAAAGCGGAAGCCACACCCAACACCGAAATGGTGCTTATCGCCGACGTTGATCTGAGCTTGCTCAAAGAATTACACGAACACGGTTCGGTGCAGGTGCTGAAAGATCGCCGGACGGATCTGTACGACGTAACGCTCAAAAAAGCCGCCAGGAAAGCGCTAAATCGGAGCGCCGACCGGCAAAAGAAAGCGTCGCCCGATAATGATCCCGAAGTGGTTGCGCCCGTAATTGTTGTGGCCGATGAGTAGGTTAACTCTTAATTAGTCTGTTAACTCAGGCACTTTTACGAAATTCCTGGTTGTCGCGGGTGTTTTTTTGTACCGCGATGCCGCCAAACAAAGCCAGTAAAAACGCAAACGCATAAAAACCTTTTTCGCTGGGCAATAAGGTTGCATTCCACAAACCAATGGTCAGCAGTGTAATTGACAGGATGGTCGAAAACCAGCAGATTCCGTAATATAGATCGGTAACGGGGAAGCCTTCCAGCCTGTCTCTAACACTTTTTTGTACAGAAACGACGGCGAAAAGACCGAACATTAAGACCGTAAAGTAGAAGCCTTTTTCGTTCAGGAGCATACTGGAGCGCCAAAGCCCGATTAAATATCCGAACATACCGGCCCCAAGAGCCAGCCACGAAGCACCCACAAAGGCGGCTGATGTTTTTTGATTCATTGCTGTTTTTGCTGTTTATTTCACGCAAACCTAACTGGAGGATGAAGCTTCAGCTAGAGGGAACTTCTAACAGGCGGATTTGAAGCTATAATAGGCTCTTTCGGGGAATCCGTTGGTAGTTTTGCCTGCTACTACCCTTGCTCGAACTCATACTCCATTCGATAAATGCACCCAGTGCAATCCCAAGGCTGTAACAAAGAAAATCGCTCCAGACAAACGAAAAGCCCAGTACCAGCGCTCCTAAGCGCGTTGCCCGAAGGCCATCAATCCAAGGGGCATGATATAACTGACTGAGCTCGATTGTAAACGAAAAAAGTAGGGCCGCCAACGTAACGCTTTTCGTAAGCCAACGTTTGAAAAGCAATCCAAAGCCGAAAAAGACCATCAACGCCCACAGTGCGTCGCCGACGTATAGTTTTACCCACGGAATATCACCGAAGAACTGACGCGAGGCCAGCCCCATGAGCATTACGATGACCATCAACAGTCCATAAATAAATCGATTTCGGTTCATGCAGAAGCCACTTGATTTGCCAGGCAAAGGTCGCCAATCCAATGCGGATTCAATTCGCCATTATTCTGACTTGTTTCTTTAAAAAATAAAAATTTCTCCTGATTGGGAATCATTTCGAGGACTAAACTGTAATATTGAAAATTACAGTAATGACCGGACAGTTTGCCATATCGATGCATATTCTAACGCTGCTGGCGAAAGCTAACGGGGAATGGCTTACGTCTGAATTCATTGCTGGTAGCATTAATATCAATCCGGTGCTGGTACGTAAGGAAGTCGTAAACCTACGTAACAAGGGGCTGGTTATCAGTCGCGAAGGTAAAAACGGGGGTAGCGCCCTGGCGAAACCAGCAGATCAGATTCGCGTGTCGGATGTTTTTCTGGCAACGCGTCAGGGGCCCTTTCTGGGCATCTCCCGCAATACGCCGAATCCTGCCTGCCCGGTTGGTCGACAAATCAATAAACACCTGGATAATCTTTATCAGGAAGCCGAAGAAGCCCTTATTCAAAAATTAGGCGACAGTACGTTGGCAGATTTCAGTCGGCGGTTCGATTAATTTTTTTACTTAAAACTGTAACAAATTTCATTACAATAATAATTTTTAATTAACCAAATACACAGATGAAACTTGCAATTATTGGCGCATCGGGTTTTGTTGGATCAGCACTTCTGGACGAGGCCTTACGACGCGGTCATGACGTAACGGCGATTGTTCGTCATCCCGAAAAAATCACGACTGTTGATCCCAAACTAACTGTAAAGCAGGGTGATGCACTGGATGCTGATACCGTATCCGAACTCGTAGCGGGTCACGACGCGGTGATCAGCGCTTTCAACGCTGGCTGGACAAATCCAAATCTGTATCAAGATTTTCTGGAGGGCTGTAAAGCGATTGAAAAAGGCACCGAGCACTCGGGCGTTAAGCGGCTGCTGGTTGTTGGTGGCGCGGGCAGCCTGGAAATTGCTCCGGGTGTTCAGTTGGTCGATACGCCCCAGTTTCCGGCTGAATGGAAAGCTGGCGCTACGTCAGCCCGCGATTATCTCAACGTACTACGTCAGAACAGTACGCTGGACTGGACGTTCCTGAGCCCAGCCATCATGCTCGTTCCCGGCGAACGTACCGCTACGTTCCGCATGGGCACTGAGCAGCCAGTTTTTGACGAAAAAGGCGAAAGCAAGATTTCCGTAACCGACCTGGCCGTAGCAATCCTGAACGAAATCGAACAGCCGCAATTCATTCAAAAGCGGTTTACAGTCGGGTATTAGAAAATATCGTTAGTTTCAACAGGATTGACAGGGCTTCTTCAAAAACAAATCCTGTTAATCCTGTTGAAGACCCATCAATAATACGATTTTGGCATGTTCGCCTTGGCAGGCCAACTCTAAGGCAGAAGCCAGATTACCAAACTGATCTCTCGCGGAAATGATACGTCCCGGTTGCAGGAAGCCGCTTTCAATCAGGCTCATGGTACGCCGGAAATCAATTGGATGCTGATAAATGATTGACGTAATAATCGTGATGCCTTGCCGGGTTATGCTAAACTCGGTAATAGCGCTGGGTTTATCAGATAAGCCAGCCACCACTACGTAGGCGCCACGGGGAGCCGCTTCGACTGCCAGCGTAAAAGCCTGAGCAGCACCCGCACATTCAAAGACGGTATGTACGTTGGCTGTTTTCCAATACGTAGCGATCTGTGACGTAGTGGCCTCAGCAGGAATGGGCTTAGCGCCGAACGTAGCAGCCAGGTTCGCTTTCTCCTGTACACGGTCGTAGGCTAAAACGGTATAGCCCATTCGCTGAGCCAGATGCGTTACGAGCAGACCAATTGCCCCCAGACCTACTATAGCTATCGTATCGCCGGGTCGGGCGGGTGATGAATAGAGGGTATGCAACGCTACAGCCGTTGGCTCGATAACCACGGCATATTCATCGCTGATCGAATCAGGAACGGGCCAGGCAAAGCGGGCGGGCACAACGGCATATTCAGCGAAACAGCCGGTTTCCAGTACGCCAATAATTCGCTTGTTTGCGCAAATATTACTACGTCCCTGCCAGCAAAAATCACACTGACCACAAGGATAATTAGGTTCAATCACAACGCGGTCGCCGAGTTGATGCGAGCTTACGCCTTCGCCTAGTTTATCGACGTAGCCCAGTCCTTCATGCCCAGTAATCAAGGGAAACGACAAGTCGGGACGGTGCCCCTGAAACAGTGATACGTCGGAGCCGCAAATACCAACCATTTTCATTCTGATGCGTACTTCGCCGGGACCGGGTTCCGGGATAAGTCGCTGCTGAAGCTCAATCGACCGGGGTGCAGTCAGGACACCGGCCTGCATATAAGCGGGGGCATTATTCATTACGTTAGGCACTTATACGACCGTTGCCAGTTGGTCATTTTTTAGCTCAATGGGCCGTAGAACGGGCATAATCAGGTGAATGACAATCAGGCCAATCAGGTAGGAACAACTGGCGAAAATAAACATGGGCCTGTATCCAAAGGTCGCCACTACGTAGCCGGTAGCCGCAGCCACGCCCATGCTGATCATTCCCCCCAGAAAGCCACCCATGCCCGTTGCTGTTGCTACCGTACCGCCGGGAAAAAGTGTCGTTGACATCGCATATACGTTTGTCGACCAACCCTGATGTGCCGCCGTAGCCAGTGCCAGCATCGCTACCACGCCAGCATAACTGTGCACAGACGGAATCAGGTAAATGGGTGTTACGGAAATAGCGCAGATGAGCAAGGTTAGTTTACGCGCCCGGTTTTCACACCAGCCATTCTTCATCAACGTAGTGGCCAGCCAGCCGAAGAAAATACTACCAATGTCGGACACGACGTAGATAATCAGGAACGGAATCCCGAAGTTTTTCAGGTCCAGTTTACGATCGAGCTGGTTGTTGGTGATTAGAAAATCGGGTAGCCAGGTGAGGTAAAAAACCAGACCGGATCAGCGAAGATCTTGCCGAAGCAGAACGCCCAGGTTTGTTTGTAGCGAACAAGTTGCCCCCACGACAGTCGGCTTTTAGCCTCGGGCGCACTCGCTACGTCCCGGCCTTCGGCAATGAGCTGATATTCAGCCGTAGTAAGCGAAGGGGTTTCTTCAGGCTTTGCGTAGCTTATCCACCAAATCACGAACATCAGTACGCCCAGAACGGCCGAAATCAGAAAAGCGCCCCGCCAGCCAAATTGCTGCATCAGCAGAGGCACCAGCAACGCCGTTGTAATAACGCCCATATTCGATCCAGCATTCAGGATACCGGTAGCTGTTGAGCGCTCGCGTCGGGGAAACCACTCGGAAATCGCTTTCATTGCCGACGGGAAGTTGGCCGCTTCGCCAAGACCTAGCACTGCCCGCACTAGCGCAAACTGCCCGGCTGTCGATACGAAACTGGATGCAATGCTGGCGACGCTCCAGACAGCAATGCCAATCGAAAAACCTTTTTTCGTTCCGATGCGATCAATCAGCCAGCCAATCAACAGAAAACCAATGGCGTAGGTCGCTTTAAACGCCGAGTCGATCAATCCCATCTGAATTCGAAATTGTTTCAGATGCTCATCCGTCAGCAACGTAGCAGGCGACAGACCCAGCAGCGTTCGCTTGAATCCGTCGTCCGTCATCACGAACGACAGCGCCTGCCGGTCTACGTAGTTAATCGTCGTTGCCAGAAACAGCAGCGCAATGATTCGCCACCGGTAATTTCCATTCATAAAAACTGAGTCGGGTTAGGTAGTTACGTCTGT
>NZ_JBMDWV010000314.1:0-9408 GCF_048594605.1 Spirosoma sp. | reverse complement strand
AGAACGAGCGTTCTAGCCTTGTGACAAACCAAAGCTAAATCAATACCCACTGCTTTTCCAAACGTAAAATCTGCCAGCTTGACAGTTTGAGTGAAATATGTGAGCGATCGGGATTAAAACGGTAACAGATGAAAGAGTCGGGTGATGAAACGGCATTACCGCTCAATGGACAAAACACAAAAAAGCCCTGTTTGAACAGGGCTCAATAACTTTACTCGGCTTCTGAGGCCTGCCTTGGCTTCCGGCCTCTTGGCTTGCCCGTGTAAGGTACCTTGGTAGCCGCTGCTTCAGGATCTACTTTTAGTTCAAAAGCAGTCGTGCCTTCATATTCGAAGAGACGAATTGTAAAGTCGTATTTTGTTTTAGTGAAGTCAACCCCGCTCCTCTTCAAGATAAAAGGTAATGCCAACGTATAGCTCTTAGCTGCTTTATTGAATGTGAAAGTTTCCTCATCTATACTACTTGGTACTAAATACAACGATTTGGCTTTGCGCTTGCCCTCGTCCATGCCTACTTTAATGGACGTTTTGTCTAGATCGACACCTATATGATCCACAGTCTTGGCTGGTAAAACGAGTTTACCCGCCGTGGAGACGTAACCGGTTAAAATTAGTTTAGCTGGCTTTGGGGCCTTTCCGGGCTTGGACGTAGTCTGTTGGTTTTCAGTGGGCGAAAAAAACGGATATTGGAGGCTTTCATTTACTTGTCTTTAAGACATTTACCAGCAAACAAAGGTAGGAAATTAAGTATTGAATGAAGACAAACCCCGAGTTCAAGCTGAACGACTTAGTGACGCTCATTAATCCGAAGGTTGCTCAAGAGTTAAAAGCGGCCAATGCTGATATCGACTGGCCAGTCCCGGTGATCAGTCAATATGGTCAGCGGGTACACTGCTGGAACAGTCAACGGCGTGAATTTACGATCACCCTCAGTGCGACTGAGATTAAGAAAGTAGACTAACCAGACTGTTACTACATCTTGTTGACCTATACGATAAAGAGAGAATGGTTAAAGACGACATCATAAACTTTGGCCCGTATGCCTGGCAAGTGCTGGCTGTTGAGGACGGCCGCAGGGCACTCCTTTTCTTCTGGTAAAAGCCCATAAGCTCAGTGTTTTCAATCTTTTGGGCCCCAAAGATTAACCAAACTTTGCACTAGCTTCGTAAGATGACCGAATTGAACCGGTTTGTAAACAAAAGCATTAGCGCCAGCATGATAGCATTTATCTCGATCCTCCTTAGAGGAAGAAGTTGTGCAAATTACGAATGGGATCGTTTTGAAAACGGATTGGAGTCGAAATTGCTGCAGCAGCTCCAGGCCATTTCGACGAGGCATATTTAAATCGGAGAGTACAAACAAGGGAAAAGGTGGAGCTTGTATGAAAAGTTGTGCTTCTTCACCGTCAACTGCAAAAACACGAGCAAGATCCGGACAAACTGATTCGAAAGCCTGATTTATTATCAATCGATCGTCTTCGTCGTCCTCGACAATTAAAATCCAATCCGAAATAGCCTTCATGTTTTTTAGGTTTGGTCGCAATCAGAATATTCTACAATCCCAATAAAGCCTTAAAATCATTGATAAGAATGGCGGATTTTCAAATTACTATATGCTGAAAATTACTACCCTAAGCATTATGAAAAAATAGACTACCTTCATATAGATGGTATTACTAAATCAAAGCATGTGCCATCGAATAAAATCTTCATTATGCCCCAAAACACGCTGTATACGTATTTTATCTTGGACGGCGACTAATTATTCTGTCGTATAAATCCAAATCTGAGCGTAACTCCAAAAAGTTAGTAATGTAAAATTGTACATAATTTCGAGTATACGGTTATCCTTAGTTCGCCAGCTTAATTAATTGTCCCATTCCAAATTTTCTGCGAATAGGAATTATAAATAATAGCAATAAAGAGACAGGGTACTAATTCCAGATCCCTCATAAATCTAGGCGAACATTTGAGTTTTGGAGCCAGAAGATATCTCCAACCGATCTACAGTTCTTTGGGTTACTCCAATAAGTTGGAGTAGCCCAATTTTGCCTTGCAAGGAATAGTTCAAAAAATCTCTCGGTTCTTCTTCCGATAGGATAATCCTCCTTGCGGTATACTACTTTACTTAAACTATCTAGTGCATTTTCAGAGCAAATTTTACCAGTTAAATGATCTCTAATGATCATTTGAAGCTCTAATAGGGCCATCAACAGGCATTCTCTCAAAATCTGTTTTGCATTATTAATCCATAATAAATCCCCCCTTAACTCATTTGAGAAAATGCTACAATCAGGGCTTGATTCTTGTAGGCCTATTTGCCTATGAATAACTGAACACCAAATTCTGTCTGTTCAATTAGTAGACTAATTTGTATAATCTTCCATTTATATGCCTTTGTGTGGATCGAGAGGTGTTCTGTTGTGTTTAGCATGGTTATTCCTATTTATAAGTTATGGTAAGGCTCAATCTTCTGCTTCAAGAGAAGAGGTGGATCGCCTTCTCAGATCGGTCACTAAAACCGTCACCGATACAAATAAGGTACGGACATTACTCCGCTTAAGCGAATTCTACTTAAGTAGTCCGATAGCTGATAAAGCATTGTCGGACAGTGCACGTCACTTTACTGAATTAGCAGAAATGTTAAGTCGCACAATCCACTTTAACCATGGAATTGACAAATCATTATATCTGAAGGCTATCTATCAACTTGAGCAGCAGAATAATGGAGAAGTTGCCCGCATCTCCCAGCAACTAAGTGATTCGAGCCGAATACGATTATTTCTCGAGCAAGGGAAGCGACTTCTTCGACCCACCCAACTTCGGTATGCCAAGCGCGATAGTGCTATTTACTTTTTCCAAAAGGCAGAACGGATTAGTCAATCAATTGGTCATAACCTTTTGGCAGAGGAGAGTCAGAATTTAATAGGAGTCGCCTATATCCTTGAAAAAGACTGGCCAAGAGCGAGGGCCAGTTTTATGAAGGTAATTCAGGCACGGCAAACAGCGGGGGATCGATCAGGGGAGGTTAAGGTATGGCTGCGAATGGCAACAACTACCTATTGCGATGATTGCCGGGAAAATATGAAAGCGTTGGAAAAAGGATTAACGCTAGCTCGTCAAATCAGGAGTAAGGCGCTGGAACTGTTGATTTTATTAGAAATGGGTTTCGAACACTTCCAATTAGATGGCGGAGAAACCTGGCGCGCAGATCAAAGAGCAGCCCAAGCCCTGGCAATCCAAAATGTCATTGGTTTCAGAGCATTAACAGCAGCCTATCGTAATCTGGCAATGTCAAGTGTTTACAATCGGCCGGGCGAGTATGGATATCTTTCCAACACAAATTACTTTCTGTCAGATTTAAGTCAGGCCAAGGGCGATTTAAATCAAAAATTGTTTTACATACTTCAGGTTGTAAAAGCCGAGGAGAAAAATGGGCAATCGGCTGAATTAGATTATGCCTATTTCAGATTAGGTAATGCTTATTTCGGACTTAATCAATATGAAAAAAGCTTAATGTATTATCAAAAATCACTGGTAATTAGCCGCCAGAAAAGTGAATTGACCATTCAAATTGGGCTTATCACTCGGATGGTAATTACCTTTCTAAAATTAGGAAAGCCTCAGGAAGCCTTACGATTTTTACAGACGATTTCAGGTAAAATCAAATACGTCACTTATGAAGATAATATTCTGCTCAATCAAAGTTATGGGGACTGCTACAGCGCCTTAAAACAGTATAAAAAAGCCGAACAGTACTACCTCGCTAGTGTAGCCTGGAGTAAACAGGTTGCCTTACAATTTCAGTGTTCTGCCTGGCAACGAATTAGTCAGTTTTATGTAGATAATGCTCAATTTAAAAAAGCAGATCCATTTCTTCATCATCTATTGTCCATATCGCAAAAACGAATAATTCCCAGCCAGCAGCTTGAAATCCAATTAATGCGTTTCAAAGTAGATTCGGCACAGGGTAATTATAAAGCAGCTATCAACCATTACCAAACGTATAAAAACTTAACCGATTCAATTTTTAATGAGAAAAAAAGCCAGCAAATTGCCCGGCTGACTATAGAATATGAAACCCAAAAGAAGGAACAAACACTTGCACTTAGAGAAAAAAATATAGACCTGTTAACGATTCAGAACAGGTCTCACCAGACGCAACGGAATGCGTTGATTGTGGGAAGTATTTTACTGTTAGCCTTACTGGGTTTAAGTTATAACCGGTATCGATTGAAGCAACTCAACAATAAACAACTCCTGGATCAACAGAAAATCTTACAAACTCAACATATTGAACTTCAGGCAAGACAGAAGGAAATCAATCAAAAAAATAGCAGCCTGCAACAATTACTAACCGAAAAAGAATGGTTATTAAAGGAGATCCACCATCGGGTGAAAAATAACCTGCAAGTGGTAATGAGCTTATTAAATACCCAGGCTAGTTACCTTGTCGACAACGCAGCTATTACGGCCATTCGAGAGAGTCAACACCGGGTGCAGACAATGGCCATGATTCATCAGAAACTCTATCAGTCTGAAGGCATGGCCCGCATAGACATGGGAGCCTTTATTCAGGATGTTGTGGTTTACTTACGTAATTCGTACAAACTTGACCAACAACATTCGTTCGAGTTAAACGTAGAATCGATCGATTTAGAGGTTACGCAGGCTATTCCAGTTGGTCTAATCATCAATGAAGCGATCACCAACTCCTTAAAGTACGCATTCCCAGTTGATAAGTCTGGAACCATCACAATAACGCTCAGGCGAATAGCTGAACTTTCCTGTGAACTGATTATTGCTGACAATGGTGTGGGCCTACCTCCCGGCTTTGACGTTTCGCAAAGCCGTTCATTAGGTATGACGCTTATTAAAGGCTTTAGTCAACAATTGGACGCTTCCTTAACCATAACAAGTGAAACCGGCGTGCTGATTAGCCTGATTTTTACTGAGGAAAACTAAAAGACTACCATCTCATAGTCAACTGCCTTTTTCCATTTGTTGCCCTTCTTTATCTGATATATAGGTTTCAATCGGGTGAAGGAGGATTCATGATCAATACCTTACGAATCCCCATTTTTTCCATTCGATATTCCAACGTAGTTGGTTTAAGGTTTAGCAGTTCAGCAGCTCCACCACTGCCACGGATTCGGCCGTTAGTTTGTTGTAAAACGGTCAATATATAGTTCCTTTCCACCTCCTGCTGGTTCTTTATTATGGATTCAAAATCAACGGGCAAACTTTCATTTCTACTAGACTGAGGAATTACTATGTGCTGGTTAGTTGGCTGATAGAGAGATTGGGAATCTCCTAATAACGATTTACCAAGTGATCGACCTAGCTCAATAGGATTTTGGCCAGAATTGAGAATTACGGCTTGTTCAATCACATTTTCTAGCTCCCGAATATTCCCCGGCCAATTATAGCTCAGTAAGGAAGGCATTACATTCTCGGCAAAGCCAATAAATGGCTTACCCTGTTTCTGGGCCATTTTTCGGGCGAAATACGTAGCTAGTAAAGGCAAGTCTGATAATCGATCTCGTAGTGGAGGAATAATAATTGGGTAGGTGGACAATCGGTAATAGAGGTCCAATCGAAACCGACCGGCTCGTACTTCTTCCTCTAGATTTCGGTTCGTGGCTGCAATCACCCGAACATCCGTTTTAATGGGTATTTTACCCCCAATTCGATCTATCTCTTTTTCCTGAAGAACCCGTAAAAGCTTGGCCTGTAATTCGAGGGGTAGTTCACCTATTTCATCCAGCATCAAGGTCCCTCCATGAGCCAGTTCAAACTTGCCAATTCGCTTTTCGAAGGCCCCCGTAAATGCCCCTTTTTCATGGCCAAAAAGTTCACTTTCGATCAGATTGGTAGGAAGCGCAGCACAATTTACTTTAATTAGCAGTTTCCCTTTTCGCGAAGAAGATTGATGAACAGCTCTAGCTATTAATTCTTTTCCCGTTCCGCTTTCCCCTAAAAGGAGAACTGTCGTATCGGTATGAGCGACTTGATTAACCAGCCTGAAAACAATTTGCAGGGGCTCACTGGTGCCAATGATCTCCTCAAAATCAGTGAATTTCTGAACTTCCTGCTGTAAATAAGAATTTTCCTGCTTTAGTTTTTCACTAAGTCGGGCAACCTCCTCATAGGCAAGAACGCGTTCAAGCGTTAAGACTAACGGCTGCTCAAGACGTTCAAGGAGCGCCTGATGAGTTACTTTAAACGCATCAGGATTTCGACTTAGAAAGCAAAGCAAAAATTGATCACCATTGCTCAATTGTAATGGGGCAACTATAGCGCTTACCAATCGAAATGATTTTGCCAGGATTTGAATAAATGGATCCTTCCGTTTTAACTCGTCAAAACTCTCAAAGCAATAGCGAGAAAATTGTTCAGGGAAGTAGGTAATCTGTTCCTGAATATCATTGGTTCGTTTATCACCGGGTAACTGGAGAATATCCTCTAAAGTCAAGACATTAAATTCCTGATAGCCAACCCGGTAAAAATTAAAACTTGAACTTCTTCCCCGCTGTTGGTAGCGAATCGTTAAGAAATCAAAGGGAATATAAGGTTGAAATAGCTGAGCAATCGTTGTGAGTCGGTCAGTCCAGTTTTCTGAAACAGATAGGGCCTCCGAAAGATCTATTTGTAATAGTTTTTCCTCACGAAGTTTTACTTCAACACTATGGGCTTGTTTGTAGCGACTGATCGAAATAGCCGTTAAAATATCCTGTTCTCTAAACGGTTTAACAATGTATCCACTTGGTTGAGTAGCGTTTACGGCCTCTAATACACTTGGATTGTCATTAGCCGAAATGTAAATAAATGGAATGCCTAGTTCTTCCAGCTGATGGGCTAAATCAATACCTGTTTCCTGACCTTTTAGATAAATATCCAATAACACCAGCTTCGGCTGGTGTTGGCTGATCATATTAATTGCTTTGCGCATCGATGTAGCAATACCGAGCACATCATACCCATTCTGCTCCAGTATGAGCTGTAAATCGTTTGCGATGATATACTCGTCCTCGACAATTAAAATTGTATAGGGCTCTGGCAAGCTTTGGCCAGCGATTGAGGAAGTATGCATAGACTTTACAGTTTGGGCTACTGAGAAAAGAGGATAAGTTAGTACGACAACAACTATACCTTTTATTACCTAGTAGGTGTTCATTATTAAATTCGCATACCTTGCTTACGAAAAGCATTATTAAAAAATTACAAAAATTTTCAATTCACTCTATTCTACACCTTGCTCAATATTCATTGTTGTGATAATTCACAAAAAAATGCTCCAGGAAATTAATAATTATCCAAAAAATTGGAGTTCTCCAAATTGAATCCTAAATAGGCCGTGAATAGCAACTGAGGTTAAATCCTGCACTGTGAGCCATGAAATAGGTCATTTTGTATACAGCCTGATAACTTTTCCCAAGGCTATTATTTGTTTTGTTATTAATCACGAATCAACTTTTAGGAAGTAACTATTCATCCTGCTTACTCAGCTTTTGGCGTAGAGACACATTTTCTTCGTGTAATCGGGCGGTCTGCTGTATGATTTGGTCATACGCTAGTATCTGATCAACTGCAAGGGTTAGTGCAGATTTCAATTGGTCCAATAGTGCCCAATGCTGTTCCTGGTAAAATTGATCATGTTGACTATAAAAATCGAATAAAAACTGGCCACAATTCGCAGTATAAATGGATGTATTGAGATTGGATTTATACTCGTATGTATTGATAATGAGCTCTTTAATTGAATGGTGGATGTATCGAGTAGTATCGCTATCACTATTTGCGAAAGATGTCGACGTGTTCTTATAGATTTGTGGCAGCGGGTATTTCTCCTTCTCAGTTTGGTCTTTTTCGACCGTAAATACTGAAATTGGAACAAACTTAAATTCGTCTTGTGAGATCCTCATGTAACAAGTTGATCTCTGGAATTCAGAAAACGGCTTCCTGTCAAAGGTAATTTGAATAAAATCGAACGGTATGTGCGTCTGAAAATATGCAAGTAGCTTAAGCAACCAATTGTCCCAATTACCTGGTTCAGCAATTGTACTGAGCAAATTGATTTGTTGTTCCTGCCTTTGACAGCGTTGATTTTCAAGGCTTAACGCATGGCGATAGTATGCTATTTCCAGTGCTACCAACACATCCTTCTCTCGAAAGGGCTTGACTAAAAAACCAAACGGTTTCGTCATTTTAGCCTCTTCTAATACACTGGTATTTGTGTTCGCCGAAAGGAACACAAACGGAATCTGATGAGTACTGAGGTAACGAGCCAGATCAATACCTGTTTCTGGTCCTTTCAAATAAATATCAACTAGTACGAAATCTGGACGTTTTAGCTTAGTCAACTCTAGTGCTTTAGCAACACTTAGCGCAATTCCACTGACTATATAACCGGCTCGTTCCAAAATGAGTCGTAAATCGTTCGCCACAGCGAACTCGTCCTCAATGATTAAGATGGTCTGGGATATCGGATGCTCATTCAATTGATTTAAAGACATACTGCTTAGGGATGTTGAAACTCATTTGCACGTACTCATTCTTAGGCAAGACATGCAATTGATTAGCCATCGGTCAACTCTTTTGAAAAAAGTAAATGAACAAGTAATCCGTTATCATTCTTTATCGTCAACTCACCGCCTAGTTGCATACTGAATCCATGCATGAGTGTCATTCCCAACGAAGGTTTATGGGATGTAGTTGGATTGAGTGGGAGCCCAATACCGTTGTCAGCTATAGTTAGTTCAAATTTATTGGACTCAATAGAACGAAACGAGACCCTTATTTCACCGGGTCTTTCAGTAGGAAAGGCATACTTTAAAGCATTAGTAATCGCTTCGTTAATCAATAAGCCAACTGGTATGGCCTCGGTAATAGTCAGGTGAGTTTCCTGTACGGCTAAAGAGAAGGTTACCGGTTGAGGCAAGTCGTAAAAGTCGCGCAGGTAGGTCACAATTTCCTGAATGTACTGGCGCATATCAATGTGATTGACGTTGTCAGATTGATATAGATTCTGATGGATCAACGCCATTGCCTGCACCCGATGTTGACTGACTTGAATGGCGGATAAGGCTGCCTTATCCGACAAGTAGCTTGCCTGTGAATTTAACAAACTCATGACAATTTGAAGATTGTTCTTTACCCGATGGTGGATTTCCTTGAGTAACCATTCTTTTTCGGTCAGCAAAATTTGTAGGGTGGAATTTTTGTGATCAATCACTTTCTGCCGATCTACTAATTGTTGATGACTCGTTTGTTTAAGTTGAAACCGATTGTAGACTAATCCTAAGAGGATTATCAACATGACTGCTCCGGCAATGATAAAATTTCGAGTCGTTTGGGCTTTTTGTAAAGCTATTTCTTTAAGTCTTGCCTGCTGATTTAGGTGAATAATT
>NZ_JBMDWV010000313.1:0-4678 GCF_048594605.1 Spirosoma sp. | reverse complement strand
CACAACCTGGTGAATGATACCTGCACCGGGCTTCCAGAAGCCAATACCGTATTTATTCGAAATAGACGACAGAAAGTCATATACTTCTTTGTTCTTACTCTTGGCAATATCCAAATCCTGTACTGCTCCTACTTCTGCCTGAATGAGGTGATCACAGTGAACTGTTGATGGAACAGCAACCTGAGGCCGCCCAGCCTGCATAAACTGCAACAGAGCCATTTGCGCTGTGGCATCCTGCATAGCCACCCGGTCGGGTGCAAAATCCACATAGTCTTTTCCTCGCACGAATGCCTGTGCCGGGCGAGACGCCGAACCGGTACCTGCAAAAAGGTGACTGTATAAAATTTTCTCCGACAGAGTCAGCGGTTTGCCCACTGCCTGCCGGGCTGCTTCGACGCGTTCGCCGAGGTTTGCATAAACGCGCTGAATCATGTCTAAATCAAAAGCCATAGCAAGAAGGAATAACAGGTTACTGAAAAGTACGTACTATAAAGACAACCAACGAATTTGGAAAATGGATTCCGGTTAGCGGGTCAAAATTAGAAGATTCTGCCACGTTTTGGAAATATTACGCTTTATTCCCACGAATAGAGAGCAATTCTAAATAAAGTGACCTAACAACAAACCCGTTAAATCTGTTTATTTGCTGCTGAATAGCACCTAAGGATAATCGTTCTAAATTGCCAGCTTGAATTGCATTCATTTGTTTATGCTGCATATTTGACTCATAAATGCCAATTTCTTATGAACAAAAGAAACATTTTACTATCCATTGCAGCGCTGTTTGCGCTAGGCTTATCGCTTACTTCATGCCTTGACGACGAGAATCCGTATACGGTAGGGCTGGGCGTCACTCCTCCCACTCCTCCTACTTCGTTTACGGCTACGCTAAATGGCGCCAGCGAAAAGCCAACTTCAACTACATCTACAGCAACGGGTACGTTTGCTGGTAAATTAAACGAAACAACGCGTGTATTGAGTTATACTGTTACGTATACAGGCCCATTTTCTTCATCGCTTACGGGTGGACATATTCACCGCATCACCCCTAACTCAACCACTGGAACAGGGCCTATAGAAATCCCTTTCGCGAACTTGACGTCACCCATTTCTGGAACAACCACCCTGGCGAATCAGGCTCGCGTGGATAGCTTGAAAAATGGCTTTTATTACGTGAATCTGCATACAACGGTTTATCCTGCTGGCGAAATTCGGGGTGATATAAAACGGCAATAGTTGTCCATAAAACTCCACAAAAAAGCCAGTACGTAAATTACGTACTGGCTTTTTTGTACTTATTACGCTGCTAACTACGCGACCGTAATGGTTTGCGCAGGCTTATTCGTTTCCGGGTTCTTAGGAAGAACCACTTTCAGAACACCATCAGCATACGTAGCCGATATATTCTCCGTAAGCACTTTATTATTGAGTTGGAACGATCGTTCAAACGAACGGTTGCTGTACTCCTGATACGTGTACTTACCGGCCGATGTATTCTCTGTGGAATCTGACGGCTCGGTGCCTTGATACGAAATTGTCAGTACGTCATCTTTAACCGACAGTTTTACGTTTTCTTTTGCTAAAGCGGCTGCAAATAAAGAGATAACATACTCAATGTCTGTCTCCTCAATATTCACCGGTACCTGCTGAAATCCATGACGCCCCCAGAATTTACCACGGCCGAACATCGGCCCACCCCATTGGCCACCAAATTTACTACGTCCCCAGGCACCACAATTACCTCTATTACCGGTTTCAAATGCTTGTTTATTATACATGGTTGTGTTTTGTCTTGTGTTTACTGATTAATTTAATTGTTTACTCGTTGCTGGTTTAGCCGATAGGAATGATCCGTTCATGACTGGTTCTGGTCACACCTGAATGATACGTTGGATTATCAATCGATATAATGGTTGACGGCTGCCAGCCACCACGACCCAATGGCCCAAACGACCTACCCCCAAGCAACCGTGGCCCAACAAACCGAGCGAGCAGAAATAATCCAGCCCCTACCAGCAGGACTTTCACGATGAGTGTTATTAGAAAAAGCGCCAATCCGACGACCAGGGCAACGCCCGCTACTCTCCAAATGATGTTCATGTTATTTGTAATTAAATGGTTTATAAAAACCCGTTTACCAGGAAGCAAAGTCTATGGACAATGAGAAACCTACGCTTTTACTTCATCAATTTCAGGCTTTGATAGGGATGACGGACATGGTCTGGCTTTTACTTTAAAGTAGTTCAAACTTTTTTCAGAATTACCTTGAAAAGGCAGACCTTCACGCAGTATATATAAGTTTAACTATTTGATAATAAACATTTTAACAGTTTCAAAAAAAATGTAAAATTCTTTATCAAATTTACCTACATGCGTGTCGATGGCTCGTACGTAACGTTTGACCAGAAGGATTTGCCAATTCCAGGAATGACGGGTTCTGGTTTCGAAAACTCTTGCAAGGACCTATCCACAATGGGTAAGTAAATCACCAAACTTTGTGCCATGCGATTCACTGATTGTGAAACAGTTACAGGGTATCCGGTTACTATTCCAGAAGGATTGTTTATCCTAACAAACCGTTCGGTAATGGGTTAAACTGTCAGTGGAAGTTTAACCAAAACAGGTACAGACTATGGTTAATGATCAGGTTATCAATCAAACAGTTAGTCATCAACTGGAAAGCGCGTTTGCGCAATTGCTGGATAAGCTATCCTCGCTGAATGAGGAGGAATTAAACAAAGTGCCGTACCAAGGAAGCTGGACAGCCGCTCAGCTTGGCGATCATCTGTCGAAGGCATACGATATCATGCCCATTCTGAATGGTAAGACCGAACTGGCAGATCGGCCAATCGACGCCAAGATAGGCGTATTAAAAGCGGTGTTTCTAGATTTTTCGACAAAGATGGAGTCTCCCGCCGAGATAGCCCCCGCCGATGGCCCATTTGAGAAAGCCGAATTAGTAGGAAGACTAACTACACAAACCCAACTACTGATTTCGTACGCCCAACACAACGATCTGGCGCCGGTTTGTCTGGCATACGGCCTTCCCCAAATTGGTACACTGACTCGATTTGAATGGCTTTCTTTTCTGGCAATTCATACGCAGCGCCACCTTCATCAGTTGAATAAGATCCTTGGCGCCTGAACAACAGCAACAACCTACGAGCCGGTATTTGTCGATTCAAACGAGTGATTATCACTACGTAGTGCCCTGACAGACTGCGCGAATTCTTCCGGTCACTACGTAGTGAATGATACGTAGCAATCCATTTATCGGAACGGTCATCGACGTATCAAAAGCCACAGAACTATACTAATTCTGTTCACTGCTGTTCATCTATCCTGTTTCAGCATGAATTAGCGAACAGTACATACGTATATTTACGCGCCATTGATCAGCGTAACGGTTATTGGAAGTAGTAAAAATGCTTTACGTATTGACAGGAGCAGCAACGAGACGACTGTGCTCCTACGCAACCATCCTGTCTGTTATAGTTTAACAAATCACATCATAATGACAAAGCTTGCAGATATCGGCTTAATTGGTCTTGCCGTCATGGGGGAAAACCTCGTGCTTAACATGGAAAGTAAAGGGTTTACCGTCGCTGTTTCCAATCGTACAGTGGAGCGGGTAGACAAATTTATCGGCGGCAGAGGCTTCCAGAAAAACTTCATTGGCACGCGTTCCATTGAAGAATTAGTGGCTTCACTGGAGAGGCCCCGCAAAGTGATGTTGCTGGTAAAAGCCGGTCAACCTGTCGATGACTTTATAGAGCTGATTATCCCCCATCTGGAGCCGGGCGATATTATCATTGATGGCGGTAATTCATATTTTGTAGATACCATCCGCCGGACCAAATACGTAGAGAGTAAAGGTTTTCTGTACGTCGGAACCGGCGTATCCGGCGGAGAAATCGGCGCCTTGATGGGCCCGTCGATGATGCCCGGAGGCAGTGCTGAAGCTTGGCCGTTTGTGAAAGATATTTTTCAGTCCATAGCCGCAAAAGTAGACGGGGGTGTTCCCTGTTGCGACTGGGTAGGAAGCGATGGCGCTGGTCACTTTGTAAAAATGGTGCACAATGGCATCGAGTACGGCGATATGCAGATTATCGGTGAAGCGTATCAGGTCATGAAAGATCTGCTGTATATGAGCCCGGATGAAATGCACGAAGTGTTCAAAAAGTGGAACACCGAAGAGCTGGATTCGTACCTGATTGAAATTACGGCAGATATTCTGGCGTATAAAGACACAGACGGCAAACCCATGGTCGACAAAATTCTGGACACTGCCGGCCAAAAAGGAACCGGAAAATGGACAGGATCGGCAGCGTTGGAGATGGGTGTTCCATTAACCCTGATCGGCGAATCGGTATTTGCCCGGTTTCTGTCGGCGCAGAAAGACCTGCGTACACAGGCGTCCAAAGTAATCAGCGGTCCAAAACCTAACTTTGAGGGCGACAAAGCCCAGTTGATCGACGACCTGAAGATGGCGCTTTATGGAGCTAAAATCATCTCGTACGCACAAGGGTACAATCTGTTAATGGAAGCGGCCAAAGATTACAACTGGAACCTGAATTACGGCGATATTGCCCTGATGTGGCGGGGTGGCTGCATTATCCGCTCGGCCTTCCTCGCCGACATCAAAAAAGCGTTTGATAAAAACCCAGCTCTACCGAAC
>NZ_JBMDWV010000312.1:0-3048 GCF_048594605.1 Spirosoma sp. | reverse complement strand
TACGTATTACATCGACCGAACAACATCGGGGAAGACAGATTTTGAGAAAGATTTTGGTAAACGCATGACGGCACCCCGCTTTTCATCCGACAAAACCATTTCGCTAACGTTGCTGGTGGATGTGGCTTCCGCCGAACTATTTGCCGACAATGGACTGAGTGTTATGACCGCCGTCTTTTTCCCTGATCAACCACTGACCAAATTATCCGTTAAATCGGCGACTGGTACGTCGATCGGTAAGCTGACATTCACAAAGCTGACACCTTCGGTTCAGTAAGCATTTTCTTTTTAATGGAACACAACAGCCCACAACAGCCACGCTGCGTAGCGTGGCTGTTGTGTTAAGGACCTATTCGGTTGTAAAACGTATTGATGGGACGTTCTCGAAACGGTGGTATGACTCTGAAACGATAAATTAGACTGTTAGAAATTGCGCGAAAGTTCAGAACTTTCAGGGGAAATGAAGAGCTGGATAAAAACAGACGTATGAAGAAGTTATTACCCGTTATTATTGGCTTACTAGTATCTGTTCAGAGCATGGGGCAGCTCGCTAAATCGCCTGGTGAAACTGTTACGTATCGAAATCCGGTTATTGCGGGTGATTTTGCTGATCCGTCGGTTATCCGGCTAAACGATACATATTATGCTGTGGGTACGTCGTCGGAATGGGGGCCAGCGTATCCAATTTACACGTCTAAGGATTTAGTCAACTGGGATTACGTTGGCCCTGTTTTCAATACGTTGCCAGCCTGGACAATGGGCAGTTACTGGGCGCCCGAGCTTTTTTATCGGAACGGTACGTTCTATATCTATTATACCGCCCGCCGAAAATCAGATAAGCGGTCATACATTGGCGTTGCTACCACGCGTGACCTTCGACAGGGATTTACCGATCATGGATTGCTACTTGAATGGACCTCAGAAGCCATCGATCCCTTCATTGTTGAAGACGCTGGTAAACTATACATCACCTGGAAAGCATACGGGCTGGATAAGGGAAAAGCCATTGAAATTCTTGGTGCTGAACTGGCGCCCGACGGACGTAAAGTAATTGGGAAAGAGTTTACGCTAATCACGGCCGAACGTAGTAATTGGGAGGCTGGCGGAGCGGAAGGACAGGCGATCTTTAAGCGAGGGCCGTACTTTTATATGACATACTCGGGAAATGCCTGTTGTGGGGCTGGCTGTAATTACCAGGTTGGTTTTGCCCGTTCGAAGAAATTGCAGGGACCCTGGGAAAAATACGCGGGTAATCCGGTGTTAGTGAGCGATGACAGCTGGAAATGTCCAGGGCACGGAACGCTAGTCACTACGTCGGATAATCGCTACTTTTATTTACACCATGCCTATAACGGCGTTGATTTTACATCTACCGGTCGTCAGGGTGTGCTGAGTGAACTGGTCTGGAATGAAAAGACCCAGTGGCCAGTTTTTCGATATGGCATCACAACACCGGCTCAGGCTGAATCCCCATATAGGCAACCGCAGAAACGGGATCTTGATATTGCTGTCGACTTCAGTAAAAGTAAGGATGATATACCCTGGGTTTGGGATGTGAGTTTGCCTAAGCCTGAATTTGTTGTTACGAATAATCAACTTCAACTGGCGAACGCACCGGCCACTTCGACAGGAAATTTTCTGGGGCTACTAATCAAGAAAGGAACGTATACCTTCTCGGCTGACATCAATCCTCAAGCAGACATATTACAAAGCATATGTTTGTATGGAGATGCCAGTAATACGCTGGGGTTGGGCGTGCGTAAGGGGTTGCTGGAATTGTGGCAGATTAAGGACGGTAGCCGTACGGTACTAAAGACTCATTCCATTCCTGAAAATGCAGATAGCATTCGTCTACAACTGCAAAGTCGTTTCGGTAAGTTTTACGAGTTTGGCTGGCAGACAAACGAGGGAAAAGTTCAGCTTATGACTGATACGTTACAGGATGGGGCCTATCTTCCCCGCTGGGACCGGGCGCCACGAATAGGTCTGTACGTATCTGGAGAGGGGAAAGGTCGTTCTCAGGTTCGGTCCTTTTACATAAAGTACGATTAAGCCACGATCTCGTCCGCTACAATCATCTGCGGGTTCGCATCCAGCGTGCAAATCGGGATAACAGAGAGAGAAATAATAGCGCAACCCACATCCAGAGAATATCCAGCAAAAGAAGTAAGCCTACGCCCACAATAGGGTAGGATTCCAGAATAACTTGATAGAAATGAGGAAAAATAAGTCGAAATGCAACGGGGAATAACACTACACCCAGTATCAGAACGATAGCTATCAACTTCTTCATGCTAGTTCATAGTGCTTATTTATTTTTATTCGTTACACTATGGTGCTGATGTGGCTGTGCAGTATAAGTGTAAATAGTAAAATGATATACGGAAAAACGTCTATAATGGATGCGTAACGGATTAGTATTCAGTTATCAGTAACAATAAAGTACAGCTGTACAGTAGCGGGTAGAGGGAAGCAACCATTTATTGTTTAATAATTTATGCCATTCAATACGGTGCATAGGGCTGTATTACCAGTTTTTGCTCTTATTCTGATTCTAATCAGCTCAACGTCTGCTCAGAAATTACCGCAAAATATTCCGCTGATACGTAGTGAAAATTTACTCTACGTGAAAGCATATATTAACGGACGTGGGCCTTTTACGTTTATGCTGGATTTGGGTTCCGCAACAACAGCACGTATCGACAATCGACTGGCTAAGGAGCTTGGGCTGAACGTAGTCGGATTTGAAGAGAACTCGGTTGGGACAACCGTAAAACGAGAATTTTTAGTAGGTGTCGACAAGTTTAGTCTCGGGCAAATCACCCATTCCAAACTTAAGCTGGTTGTTCAGGATTTCAACCTAAAGCCAAAGCAGGTTCTGGTGAATGGCATAATAGGGCGCGATTTTTTTTATAACTATCTGCTGACGATCGATGGGCCAAACCGCCAGCTGATTATAGCCCAGGATAGGTTGGACGCACGGGCGAAAGGCGTTCTTGCTTATACGAAAGCGTTTCTTGTTTTGGGTAAAGTTGGCCCCACTGACAG
>NZ_JBMDWV010000311.1:0-9543 GCF_048594605.1 Spirosoma sp. | reverse complement strand
ACGATTGACATCAATGGCGCGGAGTTTTTCCTTAATGGCTTCAGATTTGGGGTCGCCAGCTTCAATGATACGTAGCGCCAGTTCGCGCTCGGCAGGTACGGCCTGTTGAATCTTCTCTTTATTCGACTCCCGCTTGTGTGAGGATTCGAGTTGTTTCATAATTTCGCTGGCACGCCTGACAATCTGAGCAGGCATTCCGGCCATTTGTGCTACGTGTATCCCGAAGCTGTGTTCCGAGCCGCCTTCTTTCAGCTTGCGCAAAAAGATCACTTTGTTGCCCATTTCCTTCACTGCTACGTTATAATTCTTAATACGCGCATTGTCAATAGCCAGATCGTTCAGTTCGTGGTAATGCGTAGCAAACAAAGTTTTTGGGCGACAATCGGTTTTATTATGTAAATACTCGGTGATAGACCAGGCAATCGAAACCCCATCGTACGTACTGGTTCCCCGGCCAATTTCGTCCATCAGCACCAGGCTACGCTCACTCAGGTTATTCAGAATACTGGCGGTTTCGGTCATCTCAACCATGAACGTACTTTCTCCACGCGAGAGGTTGTCAGACGCCCCTACCCGCGTAAAGATCTTGTCGACAATACCGATTTCTGCTGACGTAGCGGGCACAAAACTTCCCGACTGCGCCATCAGAACAATCAGGGCTGTTTGACGTAGCAATGCCGATTTACCCGCCATATTCGGTCCCGTAATGATGATGATCTGCTGTGTTTCGTCGTCCAGATAAATGTCGTTTGGGATATACGGTTCGCCCGGCGGCAATTGCTGTTCAATAACGGGGTGCCGTCCGTCTTTGATGTCAAGAACTTTGCTTTCAGTGATCTGGGGCCGAACGTATTTATTTTTGACAGCTATTCGCGCAAACGAAGCCAGTACGTCCAGCACCGACAGAACGCGGGCATTCTGCTGAATGGCCCCGACGTATTCGCCAGCTGCCAGAATCATTTCATTGAACATCCGGGCTTCAATCTGAAAAATCTGCTCTTCGGCGTTCAGGATTTTCTCTTCGTATTCTTTTAGTTCAGGGGTAATGTACCGTTCGGCATTCACCAGCGTTTGCTTTCGAATCCAGTCGTCAGGTACACGGTTTTTATGTGCGTGCGTTACTTCGAGGTAATAACCGAATACTTTGTTGTAGGCCACCTTAAGCGAACTAATTCCGGTACGTTCCACCTCGCGTTCCTGAAGTTGAAGCAGGTAATCTTTGCCTGAGTAGGCAATAGCCGTCAATTCATCCAGTTCAGCGTTGATACCCGGTTTAATCATGCCACCCTGATTGGAGAGTGCCGGCGGATCTTCCCGCAGCTCGGCCTCGATACGGTCCAGCAGAAACGAAACAGGATTCAGTTGATCGGCATATTTTTTCAGTGATACGGCATTCCGGGAAGGCGACTCATTCTGGCTCAGCTCCGTAATGAGCAATTCCTTAATTGGCAGTACGTGCTGTAGCGACCGTTTAAGCTGTAACAACTCCCGCGGACTGATCCGTCGAACGGCAACTTTTGAAACCAGTCGTTCCAGGTCGCCGATTTGCCGCAAATGATTGACCAACGTATCGGTCAGGTCAATATCAGCAGTTAGCAGATCAACCATATTGAGCCGTTCCTCAATCAACGCTCTTTCTTTAAGCGGCAGGCTAAGCCATTTACGTAGCAAACGGGCGCCCATTGGCGTTACGGTCTGATCGAGAATCTGAATAAGTGGAACGCCCCCTTCCTGCTGAGCAGCCGTTAGTTCGAGGTTACGAATCGTAAAACGGTCGAGCCATACGTAGCGATCTTCTTCCAGCCGCGTAACGCGTGTAATATGCTGAAGATCTTTATGTTCAGTTTCGTTCAGATAGTGTAGAATCACGCCAGCCGCGATAATACCATCGGGCAAGCCTTCAATACCGAAGCCTTTGAGCGAAGTCGTCTGAAAATGTTGCTTCAGAAAATTATAGCCGAAATCATAGGTAAAAGCCCAATCTTCGAGCGTGTAAGTATGAAACTTATCCCCGAATAAAATCCCGAATTCCTGCCGGTTGCGCTTACAGTACAACACTTCCGACGGGTTGAAGCTTTGCAGCAGTTTATCGACATAAGCACCGTTTCCCTGCGATGCCAGAAACTCGCCCGTCGAAATATCCAGAAACGATACGCCAAATTGGTCCTCTCCCCTACCAAAATGAACAGCCGCCAAATAGTTGTTACGTCGGGTGTCCAGTACATTGTCATTAAAAGAAACACCAGGCGTTACCAACTCCGTAACGCCCCTTCGCACAATGCCTTTAGCCAGCGCAGGATCTTCCAACTGATCGCAGATAGCTACGCGTTCGCCCGCCCGAACCAGTTTTGGCAGGTGTGTATCAAGCGAGTGATGGGGAAAACCAGCCAGTTCCTCGTTTGAGCCGCCGTTGTTCCGCTTGGTTAACGTAATACCCAGAATTTTACTGGCTCGCACAGCATCTTCGCCAAAGGTTTCGTAAAAATCACCGACACGGAAGAGCAGCAACGCACCGGGATATTTCGCTTTAATCTGGTTGTATTGGCGGTTGAGGGGAGTTTCGTTTTTCTTTGCTTGTGGCTTTGTCGCGGTGGCGGTTTTCACTATTTCTGAAGTAGTATGTTATAACAAAAATAGTGATTTTTCGGCATGAAACTGCGTATTTAATGCAAATGCCGCCAGTGCTGCTTCGCAGAAAATCTCTCTATCGTGTTGTTTGAAAGTCCATTCATCCCTATGATTTTGTCCGTAACTTGCTGTCGTTTTATTGAAATAAATTATTCTTAACGTTTATGAGAACGTATCGCTATGTCCTACTGCTCGTCGCCATTGTAGGCGGTCTGTCGGCTTGTAATCTTAGCTCTCTTCTGGAACCAATCGATTATCCGCCGAGTCCGTCGTACTTGAAAGGCCCCCGCGCAGACACCCTTAACACACGATCGTTCGCTCTAACCCAAACGCATTCGTTTCAGTATCCCGGACAAGTATCTCAATACGGTTCGCGTTATTTGCTGAGAGGCTACAACGGGAATGGTAATCGCTTATCGGTCATTACCGCAGGCACGATGCTCGATGTAGCACACACGGAGCCGGAGGCTTTCAGCGAGTTTTTCCTTGATGAGGGTGGTGGCTTATGGGGCCTTACGCGCCAGCAGCAACAGAACACAATCCGTCAATACCAAAGTGGTCAATGGATGGAGTATGCTACCCTATCCGGCATTGGCAATTTTTACAGCGTTATTAAGGCTGAACCCAACGAATTTCGCTTCTATACCTCAACGGGTCTGGTCGTCTGGGATGTGCAACAAAAGGTCGTTAAGCAAACGATTCCTAACGAACGGGCGCGCTTCCTGACCAAGAACTATTCCATCGGTTCAAACGGCCAAACCCTTACGCTTTACGACAGCGATGCCACTCGTCAGCTTGCTTCGTGGCCACTGGACCAGTACGTATCCGTAAAAAAAGGGATCAGCAACGACATCTGGGCAGCTTCTGAGGACAAGAACGGTCACCTATGGCTCGTGATAAAAAATAGCAACTGGGACGGCGTTTTGCTGAAATATGATAGCCAGTCGCTACGTAAGCTGTCGATGATTCCGGTAGGATATTACGACTCTGGTCGGTCGGTCAACGGGCTTACCCTGGACAAAGCTGGAAATCTGTGGGTAGAGGTTGACCATACCAACTATCTGTATACAACCTCCGGCAAGTGGGTACGCCCCCTATTCGATAGTGTTGACAAGGACAGGTGGACTCCCATTTTTTCCGATGATCGGAGTGAACTGACGTTGGCGACCGAAAAAGGATTGTATCGCATAAATCAATAAGGTTCTCGCTTACGCTTTACTTATACGCCCGTAGCATGACGGGCGTTATTTGTTAATCAGTTACGTACCCCTGCGTCCTATACTATCGACCATACTAAACGAACCATCCGACATGACAGCCCCGCACAAGCCTGAGCTTCCGTTAAACGTTAGTTTCAACCCGATTATCCGGACGTATCTATTGCTCTACGTAGCGTTTATAATGCTTGTAACGGTGGTTGGTATTGTGCTGCTGCCCTTCTGGCTGCTTGGCGTTGGGCAGTGGTGGAGCAAGCACTATTTTCAAAAACTTCAATGTGAATTAACCGAGCGCTCGCTGCATTTCCGGAAAGGAATTCTAGTCGAAGTAGAAAAGACGATTCCCCTCGAAAATATTCAGGACGTTACGTTCGTCGCCGGACCAGTGCTACGTTATTTTGATCTGTGCATCCTGAAATTTGAAACCGCCGGACAAAACTCAAAGCAAGCCAATGACATGGAGCTGATCGGCATCATCGACGCTCAAACGTTCCGCACGCAGATTCTCGAACAACGGCAAAAATTAATTGACGCCCGAACCAATCAACAACCTGTCAGCACTGATCAGGAACTCCTGACCGAAATCCGCGATACGTTGCGCGATATTCGGCAGTTGCTTGAACAAAAATCTAACACAAATATTACATGAGATAATATTTATGTATTATCAAATGATAAAAAATTATTATTTGATATATTTCGGCAACTATTGACTCGCTATCAAGCCGTCGCATATGAAAAAACTTTATCGCAACGCTTTGTTAATCATTTTAATCTGTTTCCATAATCTTCTCGTTTCGGCTCAATGGTCTAGTGGAACTCTTTCCCAAATAAGAAGTGGACTAGCAGCGACCAACACAGGCAATAAAGCTTTTTTTGCTGGAGGGCAAGGTAGGGTAGGCGTTTGGGGGGGAGGAGTTGTAAGCTACGATAGAGTAGATATTTATGATAGTGGCACTAATCAGTGGACGACAGCTCAACTATCAGCTGCAAGACACTCGATAGCTGCTGCTGGTATCGGAAATTTAGCTCTATTTGCTGGGGGAGCCTCTGTAATGACGCTCTCTTACAGTAAAGTAGTAGACATATACAATACAACAACGAATCAGTGGTCAACGGCTCAACTCTCTCAAGAGCGGTTTTATATAGGTGCTGCCAGTGCTGGTGGTAAAATTCTATTTGCTGGAGGAGCCGTTTTTAACAATGTATGTAGCTGTTATATTAACTACAATACCGTCGATGTGTATGATGCCACTACAAATCAGTGGTCTGTAACCCAACTCCCAAACCTCCAAGGTAGTCTGTTAGCTACTAGCACAGCTAATAAAATATTATTTACAAAGAATGAAGGCGGCAATGGTTTAATCGACATTTATGATGTGATTACAGGCCAATGGACTACGGCTACTATCCCTCAGGCCCAGCCCGCTTCAGCTGTTATCAGTGTTGGTTATAAAGTCTTATTTGCGGCAGGTACATCCTTCGCTAGTCAAATACATATCTACGACGTAGTTACAAACCAATGGACTACGGCTACTCTATCACAGGCTAGGAGAGGCTTTGCCGTGGTCAATATGGGCTCTAAGGTTTTCTTTGCAGGAGGAGTCTCTTCACCATCGTATGCGAATTCTAATGTAGTCGATATCTATGATGCCTCTACTAACCAATGGTCAACCACGCAACTACCACAAACTGCAGGTGATCTTAGAGGTACTACTGCAGGAAATAAAGTATTATTCGCTGACCAAGCGACAGGTAAAGTCGATATCTACACACTCAACGATGTTTTACCGGTTAACCTAATCGCCTTCTCCGGCAAATGGACTGAGAACCTCGGGGCGCAACTCAACTGGACGACCTCCCTGGAAACCAACAACGATCACTTTCAGATCCAACGCAGCAGCGACGCCAAAACTTTTGAGACGATTGGTCGAGTAGCTGGCAAAGGCATAACTAAAGAACGTAGTGACTACAGCTTTACCGATGCCGCTACGCCCGATCCAGTCAACTACTATCGCTTGAAGCAGGTCGATCTAGATGGCAGTGTCCACTTCTCTACCATCATCTCCATCACGCGTCAGTCTGACAACCAATCGATAAAGCTATCGGTTTGGCCCTCACCAACTACGGGTACATTAACGCTGGAACTGACTGGCGGAAAAACCATTCAGCAAGTGGGAGTGTATGATCTGCATGGTCGCAAGCTTACTTCACAGGTGGGTGCTCAAGCCACGGCCGACGTAGCGGGTTTGCCAACGGGCGCATACGTAGTGGAGGTACTCACCACCGATGGGCAGCAGTTAAGATCGCGCTTTGTGAAGCAATAAATCATATGTTCGTTAACCCATTTTTCTATCCGCAAATTTTGATCATGAAACCACTTTTTCGCACCTGCTTATTTTTCCTCGCGTTTCTTTTTAGCCTTCCGGTTCTTGCTCAATGGTATAGCACGACACTCTCTCTGGGCCGGTGGAGAATGGGCGCTACCAGCGTGGGTAACAAAGCCTTATTTGCCGGAGGTTATACTTACAAATTAGGGTTTGATCTGGAAAGTAGTCAAGTGGATATATATGATGGGGCTACAAACCAGTGGATGACGACTCAACTATCGGCAGCAAGACATTCGATAGCTGCTATTAGTGTAGGTAATTTGGCTTTTTTTGCTGGAGGACAAAGGGGGCTCTCAGCAAGCGGCTCGCAAATGTACAGTAATGTAGATATTTATGATGCGAATACAAACCAATGGAGTACCGCGCAACTCTCGGAAGGTAGATCAAACATTGCGGTTACTACTACAGGAGGAAAAGTTTTTTTTGTATTGGGAACTACGTACTTTTTTCCTTCTTACGCTATGGACATCTACGATTTGAATACAAAGCAATGGTCCGCAGTCCAAATGCCTGTTGCCTATACGTTTGCAAGGGCAACAGGGGCAGGAAATAAAGTAGTGGTTACGGCTGGTTCTAGATATAGCCTATCTCAGTTTCATAGTTATGATATACTTACGGGTCAATGGGCAAGCAAGACTGTTCCAGAGGCTAGAGCTGAAGTAACCATGCTTGGAGTAGGAACGAAGGTCTTCTTTGCTGGTGGATCAACGTCGAATGGCACTGTCTCTAACCGGATAGATATTTATGATACAGCCACAGACCAATGGACCACCGCTACGCTATCACAGGCAAGATCATCCATAACAACAATCACTGTAGGAACGAAAACCTTCTTTGCTGGAGGCAATCCCACGTCTAATGCGGTGGATATTTACGATGCTATGAGCAATCAGTGGACCACAGCTATGTTATCCCAGGGTCGGTCAGGTATTATAGCTACTAGTGCAGGCACTAAAGTTTTCTTTGCCGGTGGTGAAGGTTCCAGTATAGTAGATATTTACGATACAGCCACCGGCCAATGGTCTACGACTCAGCTCCCTCAAGCAAGAAATGATCTAGCTGCGGTGCAAGCAGGAGAGCGTGCATTATTTGCCGAGAGCGGACCTGGTACTTTGGGATCAAATATTTCTGGTAAAGTCGATATCTACACAACAAACTCAGCTCTTCCCGTCAACTTAATGTCCTTCTCAGGCAGATGGATTGAAAACATAGGCACTCAGCTTAGCTGGACCACCTCTTGGGAAACCCACAACGACCACTTCCAGATCCAACGTAGCAGTAACGCTAAAAACTTTGAGACGATTGGTCGAGTAGCGGGCAAAGGCACTACCTCCGAACGTACCGATTACAGCTTTACTGACATCGCTACGCCCGATCCAGTCAACTACTACCGACTTAAACAGGTCGATCTAGATGGTAGTACACACTTCTCCAACATCATTGCCATCACTCGTCAGCCCGAGCCTCAAGCTACAAAGTTATCGGTTTGGCCCTCACCAACTACGGGTACATTAACGCTGGAACTGACTGGCGGAAAAACCATTCAGCAAGTGGGAGTGTATGATCTGCATGGTCGCAAGCTTACTTCTCAAGTGGGTGCTCAAGCCACGGCCGACGTATCGAGTTTGCCAACGGGCGCATACGTAGTGGAGGTACTCACCACCGATGGGCAGCAGTTAAGATCGCGCTTTGTGAAGCAGTAACGAGCCGGATTGCTTTATAGCTTTGCTGCATATTTCTATAGCAGTAAAATTTTTATGCCCCCTCGTAAACTCTCGCTCAGTGATCTTAATCGCCTGTCTGTCGATGATTTTAAAGACGTTCAGAAATTCCCCTATTGCTTGATTCTGGACGATATCCGTAGCCTGAATAATGTCGGATCAGTCTTCCGAACAGCCGATGCCTTTCGGGCGCAAAAACTCTATCTGTGCGGCATTACCGGCCAGCCACCCCACCGCGATATTACTAAAACCGCCCTCGGCGCTACCGAATCCGTTGACTGGCAGTACGTAGCCGATGTAGTAGTCCTGGTTCAACAACTACAGGCGGATGGCTGGATTGTTGCTGCCGTAGAGCAGGCCGAAGGTAGTACGTTACTCTCCGATTTTCAGCCAGAGCCAAACAAACCGTACGCTTTTGTGTTGGGTAACGAAGTAATGGGTGTTCGGGACGAAGTTCTTCAGGCGGCCGACGTAGTGCTTGAGATACCACAATTTGGCACAAAACACTCCCTCAATGTAGCCGTTACAACGGGGATAATCTGTTGGGATTTCCTTCAAAAAATGTAACGAAAACTTAACATTGGATTTTTGATTGTCCCGAAAATTTCGTATTTATTTGTAAATTTTTCCCATCAATCTTATGGCAAACAAAACTCTAAAAACCAAGCAGAAGTCGCTGGCTTCAGAGATCGTCAATTCAATCGAAGCAAAACTGAGCGAAGCTGGTGAGGCTACTAAAAAAATGAAAAAGTCCATCGAGAAATCGGCGGACAAACTGGCTAAGAAGCTAACGAAGTTAATGCATAAGGCAGAACAGAAAGTTGAAAAGCCTGCCAAGAAAGTCAAAAAGGAAGCTAAAAAAGCAAAGAAAAACGTAGCGAAGGCCGAGAAAAACGCAAAACGCACGGCCAGCAAAGCCATTGACACTGTTGCAGAGACAGCGACAAAGGCAGCTCCTAAAACGGTTCCTGCGCCATCTAAGCCAGCGCCAAAACCCGCTACAACCAGCAAAACGACTACACCACGCCCAAAACCTGCGCCAAAACCGACTTCGATTAGTAACCCGGCCCCAGCTGAAGCAGCCGTGGATAATGCTTGATTTGAGCGTTACGATGACGTGTAAGCCCGCTTGAAACGGGCTTTTTTAGTACGTTACACCACAAAAAAGCCGTCGTCAAAGGAATACTCTGACGACGGCTTTTTTGTGGTGTAAGATATTATTTGCTAATCGAAGCAGTCGAGGATTTTACAACCTTCATAACACCGTTCATGATGCGCCAGTGACCAGGGAACGTACACACGAATGGATAGTCACCGGGGGTTGACGGAGCTGTAAACTTAAGGCGATACGTCTGATCGGGGTTCACCAAAGGAGTTGCTACAATAACCTGCGGTATGGACGGAACGTAGTTCTTCTCGGCACCATCTTTTGCGGTAATCATCTTATCGGCAGCCGTACCGATAATGTCCATAGTTTTGGGCTTACCAATCACCAGATTATGTTGCATGGCATCCGGGTTTTCCAGAACAATTTCAACCTGTTTACCCGCCGTTACGCTAAATTCTTTTTTGTCGAAGCGCATTTCC
>NZ_JBMDWV010000310.1:0-1942 GCF_048594605.1 Spirosoma sp. | reverse complement strand
CGTCAACGGCGACTACGACACCGGCTTTTACTTCTGCCAGCCAGCCGCCATGGCCGGTTACCCCCACCTAACCATCCCAATGGGCACCGTTCACGGCCTCCCGGTCGGTTTCTCCCTCATCGCCGGAGCGTATCAGGACGGCCCGTTACTCGCAATGGGTTATGCGTATGAGCAGGCTTCTAAGAAGCGTGAGCGGCCGGGGTTTGTGGAGTTGTTGATCCGATCTTAAGTAGGGAAAGTATTCCCTATAGTTACGCTAAGAGGCTGCATTACAACAACGCCGGAAAGGCAACCAGATCTAATCTTTTAGCGTTATCTTAGCGAATCGAACGTATATGGCAATGGAAACTGCGACTAAATCCGGCAAAGTTTCATCTGATAAAAGCCCAAATCAAATCTGAAAGCAGCTTTGGGTAAATACAAAAGTATCATACTGGAGAACGAAGGCTGTTGGGAAGAAGACCTGAAAAAGACTATCCCTAGTTGATGAAGTATTTATTGGACACGCACATCCTTATCTGGACCCTTACCGATAATCCTAAACTTAGTTCTTCTGTTAAAACTATTCTGGTTGACGAGACTAATGAGTTCTTTTTCAGTACGGAAAGCATCCGGGACCGGGCTGGCGTTCCTGATGATTTTGAAAGCAAAGACGGGTAAATTACCAATAATGCTATTGTTGCTCAGACCTATCCTTAATAAACTCATTTATCAAATGGTCTTTGCGCAATGACTTAGGCACCAATAGCAGCGCACATACTTTTTCCGGCTTAGGTGTATCCGTTCGATCATACCGCTTGCACCAAGCTTCTGCCGCCTGGCGGCAAGCCTGTTCGATTTCGGCTACGTTAGCCAATGCTCTTGGGGTTGATTCCGAACAACTGATTATATCTAAAATACGTAAATCACTTAGCAACTCTAATTCCTGAGTAGTCAGATTATACAAAGTTGGATACTCTTTTCCAGCATAGTGCAAGAGCAAAAACAGCTTTTTATCAACTCCTTCGTACGTAACAGCACTGTGAAGAAAATTAGGTAGCAGTTGGCTTCTTTGCCGATACTTGTCCAGCGTTAATGAATGGCCCAGCATAGCTTTAGACCCCAATCCTCCAATGATTTCTAAGACGTTTTCGTCACGCGTAAAACGCTCTATGTCAATAGTGTCCTCCAACAGTACATTCAGTTCCTGATTATGGGATAACACATCGGTTCCGATAATTTGTGTGGACTTTTTGTGGCGATCAATCAATCGGTCAAAACGCTTTTTTATATCCGCTCTGCATTCTGAGAGTATGTATGGCTCATTGTACATAGATGGAATGAATGTGTAGAAATAAACGGTTCTATCTGGATTCTCGGTCATTCGCATAATTCGGCCAGCGCGTTGAAATAAAACATCCGCACTTTCCGGGCTGTCATAGTTGATAATGGTGTCAACGTCGGGTAAGTCTACGCCTAAGCTGTCAGCATCAGTACAAATCAGTACGTCTATTTCCTGATCTGGTTGATAATTAGTATGAGCAGAAGGGGAAAAATCTTTTAAACTCTTTTGCCGTTGAGGTGCCTTTCTCAGCTTGTTCATACCTTTTTCGTCCTGCTCAACCATGCAACTTACTGAAATACTGCTGTTGTAGGTTTGCTGAAGTAGAGTCTGCAAGTAATTTGCCGTAGGATAACGCCGAATAAAAATCAGAATTTTGCTTCTGTTTTGGATAAGTCGTTCGTTGATAACCGCTGTCAGCCAATTGTATTTATCATCCGTAATCCCATTTTTTAGATCCGCCTGAATTGGTGCGAGTTGTTGTTTACGTTCCCGTTTGGGCCTACGTAAAAGCACATTATACCGTTTTTCGTCAGTATTCTCTACCACTTCCTCTCCTACAGTAAACCCACTATTTGTATCCGGGAAAATCGACGTTTGACTAGAATCGGCATCGTCAGC
>NZ_JBMDWV010000031.1:0-23215 GCF_048594605.1 Spirosoma sp. | reverse complement strand
TTTGTCCGAAAAGCGATCACCTGTCTTCTGAATCTTAACCTGTTGATGGAGTTGACCTGTGCTTCCACCAATAATGTTAACTTTAAGCGGTAGGTCTGAAGCTCGATCGGCTTCGACGGTAACAAAATCGGTTGCTGGGTTCGGAAATACACGTACGGCTTCTTCCAGGCTTTTTACACCTTCTACCGCCTTTCTTGCATTCGGTGCTACGTCTCCAGCTACAACGAACATAGGTGTTTCCGTAGCTGTAACCTGCACTTTGCCCTGAGTTGTATTGACGACCTGTACGTTCATATCGTTGCTGCCCGCTTTAGGCCGGTAAATCCGTGCCTGGGTCGCATTGCCCAGATCCAGTGTATACGTAGCAGTACGTCCGATTTCGTCCGGAACTACCAGCATGTAAGCCGATTTTCCATTCAATTCATACCGATCGACAATAGGGTCATTATGGATGGTTTCCTTGTAGCTGTATTCGCCGAAGAGCTTTTTCGTCTGGTACAGATAATCAGCCGCTGGCCGACGGGTCATGTTATCACCATTAGCCAATCCTGACGTGCCAAACATGCCACCCGTATTGTTATCATCGTAGAGTTGATAGAAAAACAGCTTCTCAATTCCCATTCGGGCGTAGAATAAAGATGTTCGCAAAATCCAGTCGCCCTGAGTTTCCAATGCCGATTTATTGCCAATAGGGATAGCACGTATCGGGCTGCCCTGATTGACGTCATAACCGGCTTCGGTTATCCAGACGGGCATATCGTACGACTGCCGGTGCGCGGTTTGCCGGAAATCATTGGCAATCTTATAAATTGGCGTTACTTCCGGAGCAGCTCCCCGAGTAGAGCTTCCGCTCTGCGACGAGGACGTATTGTCCGAATACATATGGTAGTTAATAATGTCCCAGCATAAGTCGACGCTACCATCTGGCTTATAACCCCGGTATTGCTTGCACCAGTCAATCATTCCTTTTACGTAGTCGGAGCCACTGGAAGCCGAGGCTAAGCCGCCAATCACAACCTTGATATTCGGGTCTGCATTTTTGACCCCTACGCCGGGGCCCATTGTATTTTTATGCCCGTCGTAAAACGCTGATAAGTTAGCTGCGTATTCGCGAGCCGTCTGATACGCTTTCCGGCCTTTCCACCACTTATCCCGTTCGTTTTCGCATTCAATATATTTGATCAGCCCCATCCCAATTTTGATGGTGTTTGGATTATCACCGGGCCAACGGGGAGTCGAATGAACGCTTAACAGCGCTGGATTGACATTCGTGTTACTTCCGTAACGAGCTATGTACTGAAAGCCTACTTTGGCTTGTTCAATGTATGAGTTCGGATCTAAAAAGTCCTTACCATACCGTAGTGGTACGTTTTCACCATCACGCTGATCTTCCGGATACGTATTGACAAGCCAGTCGGGAAGGGTTTTGATACAAGCAAGCACTTCAATGCCTTCCGCTTTGCAACGTTCATAAATAACGTCGTAATTCCAGCCGCCACTCATGGTCGGGTTATAAGAATAGCTGCCTTCGTCGGCTTCCAGCTTATGCCAGTCCATATAATGTCGAATACCAGAAAAGGCTTTTACGACATTCATTTTGTCTTCGTTGATTTGCCATGGTGAATTTCCGTCTTCAAAATTCCATTCGTAGGCATTTACGCCCAGCAAACCCTTCAGTTTTACTTCCTTGGCAGGTGTTGGCGTTGGCGTATAGGTAGGGGCTGTATAGGAGCCGTAAAGCTCCATCTCCGTTGGGAAAGCGCCCCAACTGTTTATCACCAGATAACGGGCTCCACTAATGGCCTGATCCAGCTTGAATCGGGCATTTCCATTCGTCGACCGATCGGGATAAGGCCCAACCCACACTCCGTACAGATTGCCGGTGAACGTAGCAATAGGAATACGTTCCCACTGACTATTAATAATCGACAGCGTCATCGGATTGGCCGAGAAATCACCGACAAAATCGTAAAACCGAATACTCTCGATCGTCATCGACTCACCGTCCTGCAACGGATAATAGGCATCATAGTGCGGTAAAACTTTTCCCCAGCCTGTTTCAACCGTTACGTTCGTGATACCGTCAAATAACCCTTCCAGCCCGTTGCTCACATTGGTTAACTGATACCAGCGTTTTGACTCAATGGGGATTTTCTTGTCAGCGGAGATAATGGACGATGCCCGAACCGACTGCGTACGTACTACGTTCTCGGCTGCCAGAAACGAGTTGGATGAAGCCTGAGAGGCTGTAATTGTCGCCGTTCCTGCTCCGGCAATTGTGGCTTTCCAGGCGCCGGTAGCGTTAGACACCGACACTACGGATGGGTCAGATGACGTAAACGTAACAGGCGTTTCGGAATTAGTGCTCGTTGCTACCAGATCAAACTCTCCATCGTCCGTGGTTTTTTCCGTTAAGTTAGCGAACGTAACAACAGCAGGAACCTTCACAATACCACCCTGAACTATACTGAACCAGTTGAAATTAAAGGTTCCGTGTACGGCATGAATACGTAACGCCTGACTGCCTGCACTCAACGTAGCGGTCGTATTGATGGTTGCCCAGCTCTGCCACCCACCCGTCCGGGGAACATCCACACTACCTAAAGTAGCACCCGCTTCTGAGCGGATTTCAATACGTCCGTTGCCATAACTATTCGCTATTCTGAAGTTGAATGTGTGTAAGCCCGCTGATGCTACGTTGACGTTGTACTCCATCCAGTCCCCATCATCGATATAGCCCAGGTTGTCACCACCCCCCTCATCACTGGTGGCTTCAGGCCGTACGTCCGTGGCCACGTCGAAGCTCTCGGCTTCCAGCCTGGCGGGAACCGGCCGACTTTCGGCCGCTTCGAACCAGTTGAAGTTCCAGTCCCCTTTGACCACCTGGATACGGAGCGTTTGAGCACCCGCACTCAGGTGAGCCGTTGTGCCGATGGTTTGCCAGCCCTGCCAGCCCCCCGTACGGGGCACCTGCACCGTGCTGAGCACCGTGCCGTTGGCCAGCCGCAGCTCAAACTTGGCGTAGTCGCTGTAGGCGTTGGCCACCCGGAAGCGGAAGGTATACACGCCGTTGTGGGGCACGTTCACCGCATAGTCCAGCCAGTCGCCATCGCTGATCTGGGTGATGTTCTGCCCACCGCCTGCGTCCTGAGTTGACTCTGTGTTGATACCTTGCATAGCTGTGTAAGCTTCCGCTTCGATTCGGGCGGGTAACGATGCATCTATCGGATAAGTTGATTCAGTACGTTCATAACTCTGACCTGTTTTATCAGGTGAGCTGGTGAACTGACCGACCACAAAAAATCCTAAAATGGTAATAATATTAAATGTAAAGTTCTTCATTTACCCGTTTTTTTAACTTAATAGTATCGAAAATTAGCCTATTATGATGTGATAAGTTAATTTTTGGATATTTATATATTAAAAGGTGGGCTATTTGGTTAGTTATAGTTTTATGGTTTATTTTCCTTTGAAATTGCCATTAACTTATAACCTTTACTAGTGTAATGCTCTTTTTTGTAAACATCGTTTATCTGCTTGTTGGCGGCTTCCTGGCCTTCAATGTACTCTACTTATTTGTGTCGGCTGTGGCAGGGCGAATAGGTAAAGCAGATGATACCTCTTCCGCAAACCCTGTTGATTACTTACGACGTATTGCTGTACTAATTCCGGCTTACAAAGAAGACGCTGTCATTTTGGGATCTGTTGTGGTTAATCTGCAACAGGATTACCCAGCTGACCGATACGACTTAATTGTGATTGCAGACTCTTTTCTGCCTGAAACCCTGGATAAGCTTGCTCAACATCCGATCAAGGTCGTGCCTGTTCATTTTGAGCAATCAACCGTTCAAAAATCCATTGCGTATGCTTTGAACTCATTACCAGAGAATACGTACGATATCGTCGTGATTTCTGATGCTGATAACCATATGGCCCCCGATTTCCTGCAACATATTAACCGGGCATTCAGTCGGGGCTGGCGAGTGGTTCAAGGCCACCGGACGGCAAAAAATACCAATACAAGCGTAGCTGTTTTCGATGCCATGAACGAAGAAATAAGTAACACTATCTTTCGGGCGGGGCAGCGGGTACTGGGGTTTTCAGCCTCATTAATCGGGTCAGGTATGGCTTTTGAGCCAACGTTGATGAAACGTGCCTTAAATCAGATTCAGACTGTCGGCGGTTACGATAAGGAACTAGAGATGCTATTGGTCATAAGCGGAGTTCGGATTGGGTATTTACAAAATGCGATTATTTACGACGAAAAAGTTCAAAATATTGCCGTATTCCAGCGGCAACGAACGCGGTGGGTGGCTGCCCAGCTTTACTTCATCAAAGCTTATTTCAAAACGGGTATTCAGCAACTGATTACTGGCAACGTGCAGGCTTTTAATACGTTCGTCAAGTCCCTGTTACTTCCCAGAATGATACTTCTGGCCGTTCTGGGCTTGTTTGCGCTCTTAAGTTTACTGATTGGTGGACAGGTGGTCGCGTTTGCCTGGGGACTGCTGGGCTTGTTAATAGCTAGCTTGTTACTGTCGATTCCAGCCTCGCTATTCCAGAAAATAACGGTACGCGACTTTTTTGTTCTCCCTGCTCTGATTTTCAGTATGTTCCGGTCGTTGCTCAACTATAAACAGGCGAGTAAAAAATTCCTGCATACCCCTCACGCCGAAACCCCTAAGCCGAACTGACTGATGGCCTGAGTGTCTGAACAGACAGGCTTATAAGGAGATTATGATCTGGAGCATAACGGAGAATACCAATACCCTATATACGTTGAAGTACTGTACGGTTTCGGCCGCTTGTTCAGTCGTTACCGGTTGGTAACCCGATTTGATATAACGTATCGCTACAATAAACTCAAGGACTAAGAGAGCAGGAAGCAAAAGTAAAATTTTCATGATCGTAGTACGCTGTTAGTGTTTAGACAGTTTGAATTTAGCAGGTACTTTGCGCCAACTCGCTTGCTTTTCGATGAACTGTAGAATTCCCGCGTTTTTTGGTAAAAAGTGCCGATAAATTAGTGAATAGCCCAACTGTTGTCCATAATTGGCTTCTATGTACTCTATAGATAAATATGTGTATAGTAAATGTGCCGTTTAATATATTTCCTACAATTGTATATTTTAAAACAAATCTCTATTTGTATAATGTTTACTTTTTATTTAAAGAAGTTCTTAATTGTGCCACTGAATATTCTTTATGAGCTTAGTCGCTCACATAACCTATGAAAGTTGAGGAGAGAGAGCTGTTAATTCAGTCGGTCAAACAGGAACGCGAAGCGCGTTTGAACGCTGAAAAAAAATTAGCAGAGAAGATTACGGAACTCAACGAAACAAAAAAACAATTTCAACTTCTGAACGAAAGCTTAACTCAACAGATACAGGAGAAGGTCCGTGAGTTACATCGTAGCGATCAGGAGTATCGTCAGTTAATTGAGTCGGTCCAGGATATAATCTATAAAGTAACGCCCCTGGATGGCACCTTCACATTTATCAGTCCGGTCGTTGAACGAATACTGGGATATACCGAAGACGAGCTATTAGGAAAACCTTACCTCACACTGGTACTGCCGGAATACCAAAACGCACTACATGAATTTTACAGGAGTATGCTACGCGAGCGGGTGGAAAACACGTATCGCGAGTTTCCGGTACGTTGCAAAGACGGCCATATAAAGTGGATCGGTCAAACGGTCCGCATGGTGACCAACGAAGACAATGCCCGCGAGTTAGTGGCTGTTGCCCGCGATGTGTCTGACCGTAAGAAAACCGAAGAAGCGCTGGTAAGTGCGCAAATTCGTCTGACAACGGTTATTTCCAGCTCGATATCCGCCGTCATGATAGAAGACGAAAATCAGGCTATTGTGTTGATCAATAGAGGTTTTTGCGAATTGTTCGGGCTGGATACCATGCCTATATCTCAGGACGGGCTAACCTCTACCATTTCATTCCGCCTGGTAGCACATTTGTTTGAGGAACCTGAAAAAGCACTTAACCGGATTGAAGAACTTCTGCAAAATCGACAAGTTGTGATTGGGGAGGACGTCTGCATGGCCGATGGCCGTCGGTTAGAGCGCGATTTTATTCCCGTGTTCCGCGATGGGAATTACATGGGCCATTTGTGGCGCTATACTGACGTAACAGAGAAATACCTAGCCCGCGAACAACTTCGCAAAAGCGAGGAGAAGTACCGGGGCATTATGAATAACATGGAACTTGGTTTGGTTGAAGTAGATAATAACCAGACTATTGTTCGTGCCTATGAGCGATTTGGACAGATGGTAGGTTACTCACCTGAAGAATTAATCGGGCAGAATATCTCTGATTTATTGCTTACTCCCGAGGGACGAAAAGTACTGGTTACACAGCAGAGTATTCGTGGGCAGGGCGTATCCTCATCGTATGAAATTCCGTTACGGCATAAAAATGGCCAGATTGTCTGGATGCTCATAAGCGGGGCGCCCATCATGGATGAGAACGGAAACATTGTTGGTTCGATCGGGATTCATTATAACCTCACTGAGCGGAAACAGCTGGAAATGGAGGTAGCGGAGGCCCATCGGCTAGCCGAAGAATCACGACAGGCTGAAAAGCAATTTCTGGCTAATATGAGTCACGAAATTCGTACGCCCCTGAATGCCATTATTGGAATGACGCACCTGCTGTACGATACCCGACCCAGTAAGGAGCAACTGGAATACATGGATATCATCCGGTCGTCGGCCGATTTTTTACACTCACTCATCTCCGATCTGCTCGATATGGCCAAAATAGAGGCCGGGCGTGTGGAAGTGAATCGGCAACCGTTCGATCTTACGGGTTTGCTACGTAGCCTTCAGAAAATATTCCAGATGCGGCTCCAGAAACGGAATATCAGCATGGATGTTATGCTGGATGCACGTATCACGGGTAAGTTCATCGGAGATGAACTAATGCTCAACCAGATTCTGCTAAATCTGCTCGGAAACGCAGAAAAGTTTACAGAAGAAGGGGCCGTTGTGCTTACCGCGCGAATTCGGAAAAAGGAAGCCGAACGAACCTGGATAGAATTTCAGGTGTCGGATACAGGTATCGGAATTCCGGGCGATAAGCTGGAGCGAATTTTTCAAAAATTCCGGCAGGTTAGTGCACATGGGCACAAGCACAAGGGTACAGGGCTCGGCTTATCCATTACTAAAGAACTGATCGAACTACAGGAAGGGACCATTTCGGTACGTAGTGAAGAAGGAGAGGGTACTACGTTTACCTTTACTATACCATACAAACAGGCAATAGCCGAAGAGAATCCGCCGAAAAACGATTCGGCAAAGGAAACGCTTGGTAAAGTTGAAAACATGAAGATTCTGGTAGCAGAAGATAACCTGATGAACCAGCGCTACGTTAGCGGCTTGTTGAAAAAATGGCGTGTTGACTTTACCATTGCTAATGATGGGCAACAGGCCGTAGAGCAGTGTCGGAAACAGAAATTTGACCTGGTGCTGATGGACATTCAAATGCCGGTGATGGATGGCTACGAAGCAACGATTGCTATTCGATCTATTGATAACCTTAACCAGCAGGTACCAATTATTGCACTGACGGCCTCTGCAATGCTGGATCAGAAGGAAATGGCCATGAAGGCAGGAATGAATGGGTTTTTGGCGAAACCTTTTTCTCCTGACAAATTGCTGGTATTTCTGAAACGATACGCTGAGGAGACGCAGCCAATGGACACAGAAGTTAGTGCTGTTGGGGACGCGCCCGCTGTTCAGTCACTGGATTATGATCGGCTTGCTGAATTATATGGTGATGATAGTGAATATGCCGCTATTATCTTTGAGACGTTTCTGGAAACCGTCGTACCAGATTTTGATACGTTAGACGGGTTAATCCAGAAACAACGCTGGGAGGAGGTTCGTCAGTTGGCGCATAGGCTGAAGCCTGGTTTAGGCATGGTTGGATTGTCGGATCTGGAAATCGTGATGAGCGAACTGGAAACAACAACAAAAACAGAGCCCGATCCGGCTGTTGTTGAAAAACTTTGGCAAACCTTTAGGGCTGAGTTTCCAAACCGACTTCCTTTATTACATACTCAATGGCAGAATTACTTGACAAAAAAATGAGCTATGCAACTAAAATGTATAGTAGTCGACGACGACTTAATATCGCGTAAATCGTTGCAACGTTTGTGCGAACAACACGAATCACTTAATCTGGTGGCCGTTTGTGAGGATGCAACGCAAGCCCTGAAGGTGTTGGGCGAAGAGGAAATCGACCTGATCTGGCTGGATGTGGAGATGCCCGTACTTTCTGGATTTGATTTGCTGGAACGTCTGCCGACGACTCCTCAGGTCATTCTGACAACCACTAAAACGGAATATGCATTTGAAGCTTTTCAGTATCAGGTGACGGACTATCTGAAAAAGCCTATTTCGTTGCCTCGGTTCAAATTGGCAGTTGAAAAAGTATTGGAAGCTGAAAGCCGTACGAAGAATGTCCGCTCCCAATCAGGCGATCAGAAGGCTATTTATGTGAAGGCCGAGGGACGGTACATTCGAATTTCGTACGATTCGATTCTTTACATTGAAAACATGGGCGACTATGTGAAAATCGTGACGACCAGTCAGACGTTTGTGGTTTATACGACCATGAAATCGCTGGAAGAAAAGCTGGGTACCCAATTTCTGCGCGTTCACCGATCGTACATTATTCACCTCGAAAAAATTGTTGACATCGAAGAAAGCAACCTCGTGGTAGCGTCTAAAGTGATTCCGATCAGCCGGGCTAATAAAGCCGAATTGATGAACCGTCTGAATCTGTTGTAAAACAAATCACTACGTTATCACTCATAGTTATTTGCAGCTATGAAATGATAACGTAGTGATTCCGGCAGATGACCATCCGCTATGGCGCTTCCGTTTGGCTGACCGTTTGCTCGTTGGTCAGTGACCAATTATTGTCGAAGAAACCGGCTTTGCGGATGCCCTTGATACCGTCGCGAAGCATGGTAAGGTCAAAAATCATAAAATCTGGAAAACCACTGCCGCCCGCAAAATACTGATTCGCATCCGCTGCTCTTAGGCCCTGAAGACCCGTTCCGGTAATAACGGCGACCGAAGCGGTTGGGCTGTCGGAACGAGGCCAGGTAAAATACGCACCGATGCTGTCGCCTGTATAGCGTTCCTTGCCGATCGTCAGTGCGCCCCGGCTTGCCTGAATCGGACACGTAGTGAGCAACTTCGACCACGCTCGGTTTGTGGTTGAATTACCGTATAAGATAACTCCACGATTGGGGTACTGGCCGGCAACAAATTCTTTATCAGTAATGATATCGACAGCTCCGTTGCCCCGATAATACCAGGTTTCAGCGTCGTAGCGAGCTTTATTGTAGGCCCAGTTGTTTTCATCTGCTGTGCCGGAGGTTCCATATACAAACACCATCCGGTTATTAAACGGCTCTTTGAACGTACCGTTTCGATGAGGGCCTTTTTGCTCGACAGTTGATTTCGACCCCACTTCCCACTGATCTTTCCGGGTAAGATACAACTTGTCAGAAGCGCTTTTAACTGTATGCGTGACAGCTTTTAAACTGTCGAGTGTAATAGTGATGGTCTCGCCAGCCTGAAAATCACTTAGATCGAAGCTTAGCAAATAAACATTCTGGGTGCTACCGCTGATGGTTTTGGCTTTTTTGTCGCGCTTCAGTTGCACGCGGCTAATTTGAAGTGGCTCAAGCTGCTGTTCTACGCTTAGCCAGCGCATCGATGACGATATAGCCGGATTTGTAGTTGAAAAATCGATGCTGTTAACCGCGCTATCGAGCGGAATCCGATGCTCCTGAAAATAATCGAATAAAGGTTTCCAGTCCACGCTTTCGTTGCCGTACCAGTGCGAACCGCCCGGATACTCATAATACGAAAAGTCTGGATGGAACGTAGCAAGCAGTTTGCGCATCTGACGAGCGTATTCGACGGATACAGTACGGTCGGCATCACCGTGTAGCACATACACACCCAGCGGTTTGTAGTTGGTTGCCAGCGCCAGTACGTTGCTGGGGTTACTGGCCCGTAGCAGCAGATTCTCCATAGGCGTACCACCTTCTGTTGGAATTTTGCCATCGTGCGAGCCATAATCAGCCAGGGTAGGATAGCCCGCGCAGGGCGCAATAGCCGCCCAGTTGCCGGGGAACGTAGCCCCCAGATACCAGGTGCCATGTCCGCCCATCGAGTGGCCAGTCAGATAAATGCGCTGAGTGTCAGGCTTATATTGTTTTTTACCGATGTTGAAAACCTCCAGCGCATCGAGTCGCCCCCAGTCTTCCCAGTTGAAACCGCGCGGGCGTCGGTTCGTCGGGGCAACCAATACTCCCCAGTCTTTAGGCTGATACGCGCGGGCCTGGCCACTGGCTTCCACGCCCGCGCCATGTACCGATAAGAACAGTGCGGGTGCTTTTCCGTTGGGTTTCTGCTGAGGGGCTACACCGTAATACTGAACGCTACCGTCGATATTACTGACAAACGTATGGTTCTGATGACTGAGCGGCTCTACCGCCGTAAGGGTTAGTTCTTTTTCATCGATGATCTTGCCGCTCTGGAGCAGACGCACCTGTGTTTTTACTTCACCTTTCTGCTGTACGCCCGACACATTCATTTGAAAGCCAACCTTGCGCGTAGTCATAGGGGCTACTGTCGGTACACTGACTGTCAATACTTTGCTCGCTAACTGACTTTGTATTTGCAGGCCTGTCAAGGGTTTGGATGAGGTGTTTATCACGACGATGGCCCCCCAAAGTGGTTCTTTCTGATTCCCCAGCACTACGTTCGGTAGCGTTGGGTCGTCGGTGTTCAGACTGACGGGTTTGGCCGGGAAGATTAACTCCGTCATTAAGCCCTGATAGCGGGAGAATTGTGAGGTTCGTACGTAAAATTCGTTACGTCCCTTTTTAAGCGTGACAGGTATGTAAAGCCAGCCACTGGCATACGGATCGCCCGCATGTGGAGCTCCGTTTACATACACCATGTTATGGCCAGTTGTATGCAGTAGCGCTGCCTGATCCCGGTCTGACTGATACGTCAGATACAAATACCCGTTATTGAAGGAACGTCCGCGAAATTTATGATCCTTGTCGGCTGAAACAGCCTGCCATTTTACATCCTGTGGACTGTCGGCCGAGAGGGCGTTACTTTCGGTGGGAGTTTGTAGCTTGTTTTGATAGAGTAAATAAGCCAACTGATCGGTGTACAGTGCTTCCCGCCCATAATGATGACACGGGCCTATAGCTAATCCCTGCGTGAAGGGATAAACGGACTGGGCGCGAGCAGCACAGGTAAACAGCAGGAAAATTCCCGCAGTCAGTAATTGCTTCATAACGTAACGTTGAGGAGAAGTAGAGGAAATCAATAATAGGTTCTTGTTAGTTGTTATAGGGTTATTGTTCGCCTATCAACTGTTTACTAGTATTTCGCGAAAATATCTTCCATGACGTAAGCATGTGTACCCAGCCATTTAGCGGTGCCATTCAACTGGGTTAGCTCAATGGTTAAATCATTGCGGAAGTCGCTCAGACAATATTTACTGATTGCCTGCTCAATGGTATTCAGAATAAAGCCAGCCGCATTCGTCAGAACCCCATCAATAATAATTACTTCAGGGTTGAACAAGTTGATTGCAATGGCAAGCCCTTTCCCTAGCTGAAAACCGGCTTCGTGCAGAATATCGATGGCGTACGAATCGCCCTGATGGGCCGCGTTAATGAGTTCATCAATATCGATCTGCTCCACCTGGTCTTTGAAAAACGCCAGTTTGGAAACCTGACCTGCCAGAATATCGCGTTGTACTCGTTGCACAAGCGCCGAAGCGGATGTAAACGTATTAAGGCAACCGATTTTACCACAATAACAGAGTTCTCCTTCCGGATCGACCTGAATGTGTCCTAACTCGCCTGCAAAACCGCTTGCTCCCTGGAAAACCTCGCCGTTGACGATAATACCCAGCCCCACGCCCCAGTCGATATTGATAGCGAGCACCTGTTTTTTACCCTGCGCTCCGCCAAACCGACTTTCGCCCAGCACGGTTGCTTTAGTATCGTTGATCAGACAAACAGGCTTGCCGATTTGGTCAGAAAACCATTTCGTAAGTGGTTCTTCTGTCTGATTCAGCTTTTTGTAGGTCAGATTGAGTCCACGACGCGAGTCGATCAGGCCGGGCATCGAAATACCTACGGCAATGACTTCCTCGTTCGGTATATGAGAATTGGCCAGCGTAGTCGAGAAATGATGAATAAGCGTAGTCAGGAACGTAGCATTATCGTCCAGCCGCAGATCGTAGTTGTCCTGAAACACAACGTTACGTTGCGCATCCATGAAAAGAATCTTCGTGTCATGAATACTGACGTCAATAACCGCTACGTAATGATGCTTCACATTAAGCCCAAAAAGAACCGGTCGTCGCCCGTTGTTGCCGACGGCTGTACCAATGGCCGTTACCCACTTCGTCTGGATCAGCTCATCAACCAAACTGGTTACTGAAGGAACGCTATTGTGCAGGAGACTCGCCAGGTTAGCCAGCGTGCATGTACCGTGAGTATACAGATGAGCCAGGACTTTTCGTTGCTTCTGGTTTTTCTTGTAATCAACTACTGATTGCAGGGGAGGTGATTCCTCTTCGAGAAGGCCCATTAATGAATTCATGAGGTACAGATGGGTAATAAAAGCATTAAGGTGAACTGTTAAAAAGGATAGGTATTATTCTGTAAAGAAATTTTTCTAAAAGAATTACTTTCAAGTATTTTCATAACGTATACGTATTATTTCGCTTGACAGCCTAAGTAAGACTACCTGGAAACTGCCGATTCGTCCAGGACAGCGTGTTTATTTAATTAATTATAGTATTTGGCAAAGTTTTTAAAAAAAAATATTAAATCAAGGTTAATGGTAAAATAAATTTACATTAATATTGTAATAAACTTCTTGTGCTTCAACTTTATCAAATCTATTTTATGGCAAAAGATTTACTCCGGCTTATTACCTTTTTGCTGGTAATAAGCACGCCCGCATTGGCTCAGACCATTTCGGGCAGGGTTACCACAACGACAGATGGCCAGCCTTTGCCGGGCGTTTCCATTGTGGTGAAAGGCTCTACGTCAGGTACTGTAACCGATGCAGATGGTAAATACAGCATTGCTGCTGCTGGTAACAGAACACTGGTTTTCTCCTTCATTGGTTACAAAACAAAAGAAATTGCTGTTGAAAATCGGTCAGCAGTAGACGTTACGATGGACGAAGATGCGTCCATGATCAACGAAGTTGTTGTAACAGCTTTAGGTATCAAGAAAGAAGAACGCGCTCTGGGTTATGCTACTGCCGTTGTCAACAACGAAGCCTTGGTTAAAACAGCCTCGCCAAACTTTGCCAACGTGTTATACGGAAAAGCACCGGGCGTATCCATCAATGCTACGCCAGGTGGTGCTACCAGTGGGGTTAGTATCAACATTCGGGGTTTTTCGTCGATCACGGGAAACACACAGCCGCTGATCGTGATGGATGGTATCCCCATTCGGAACGGCGAAGCCCGAAACACCGACTACTGGGGTGACCAGCGCATTCGTGGTAACGGCCTTCTGGATCTGAACCCTGCCGATATTGAGAACATCTCGATTCTGAAAGGTGCTTCGGCGGCTGCCCTGTACGGTTCTGAAGCTGTAAACGGCGTTGTACTCGTAACAACCAAAAGTGGTAAAGGCCGTAAAGGTCTGGGTGTTGATTTCAGCGCCAGCTATAGCGTTGATAATATTGCTTATCTGCCCCGCTACCAGAATGTTAGAGGTCCAGGTTATATGCTGAACTATTCGAATGGTGGACAGGATGCTAATGGCTTCATTTACTACGACACTAATGGCGACGGCAAAGGCGATACTCGTGGTTTGCTGGGTGCTACGGTTAACTTTGGGCCGAAATTCGATGGTCAGCCGATTATGTCGTTCGACGGTAAAATCCGGCCCTATTCACCATCAGGAAATAGCTACGCTGATCTGTTCCAGAACGCCAACAGTGCGATGATCAACCTGGCCATTTCGAAGTCGCTGGACAAAGGAAACCTTCGTTTCTCGTACACGCGCCAGGACAACGGCATGATCAGCTATAACTCGAAGAACGAAAAGAACATCATGAACCTGAGTGCGAGCTTTAACCTTCATCCAAAGCTGCAAACGGATCTGATGGTCAATTACGTAAACCAGTATACGCACAACCGTCCGTTCAAGGTGGATCGTATGATCAACAACTTCACGGGGATGATGAACCGGTTTGAAGCGGCCGACTGGTATTTCAATACGTATCAGACGAGTCTGGGCTACAAATACGTAACGGGAACGAACCAAAGCCTGACACCAAACGAAAACATTATTCGGAACGGTTTCAAATCGGATATCGCTGATTACGTATGGAGCACACGGGCCAACACGTATGATGAGTACAGCAACCGGATTATTGCCAGCCTGACACAAAGCTGGGATATTCTGAGTAACCTGAAATTGAGAGGCCGACTCGGAACCGACTTTACGTCGGAACGGCTCGAAGACCGCCAACGTAGCGATAGGCCACTGGCATTTGGTTACTCAGGCTATTTCGGTATGAGCAACAATATCTACAACAACTTCTACGGCGAAGCGCTGCTGACGTACACGAAAAAGTTGAACGAGGACATTACACTTACGGCAATGGGCGGCTATAATGGCTACCAGCAACTCAACACGATGATGAAGCGTGAAACCAATGGTGGCCTGAGTACGGAGAATTTCTACGACGTAGCGGCTTCGGTAAATACGCCAACCGGAGGCAGAATCGGAGTTGATAATGCACGCGTGCGCTGGGTTCGGGATGCTGTGCTGGGAACGCTGAATTTCAACTTTAAAGACATCGTTTACGTAGAAGGAACCGTTCGGAGAGACCGCACATCAACACTGGCACCGGGCAACAACGCTTTCGTTTACCCGTCCGTCAATTCTTCGTTTGTATTCAGCGATCTGTTCCGCTTGCCAACGGCTATCAGCTACGCAAAACTACGGGCATCGTGGGGCGTTGTGGGTAACTACCCAGAAATCTATCGGGCTAACAATGCCTATTCGCAGGGCAGCCTGAGTTTACAGCAAGCTGGCGGAAGCTCCGTATTATACACAACCATCAGCAGCGACTATGGTAACGACAAAATTCGCCCTGAACAGAAGCGCGAATTTGAAGTAGGTCTGGAAACCCGCTTATTCAAAAACCGGTTCCGTGTCGATCTGTCGTATTATAATGCGCAAATCGTCGATCAGATCCTGCCGTTGACGATTGGTGCCAGTTCGGGTGCCCGGACCATTCTGGCAAACATCGGTACGTTACGGAACCAGGGTGTAGAGTTAGCTCTGAACGTATCACCAATACAAGCCCAGAGCCTCAATGGTTTCAACTGGGATCTCACCCTGAACCTGGCGCGTAACAGCAATTAAGTTGAGAAACTGACCAACAATTCGACCGAACTGTTACATGCTGATTACGATGGTAACGCGGCACAGCTACGTTCGACTGTTGGACAACCAATGGGAGACATCTACGCCCACGGAATCCTGAAAGATGCGAACGGGCAGAACGTAGTAGGTCCGAACGGCCTCTATCAGTTAGATGCTAACAACTGGATTAAAGTAGGTAATGCAATGCCGAAACTGACCGGTGGTTTGCTAAACACCTTTAGCTTCAAAGGCTTTACGCTGGACGTAGTAACTGACTTCCGTGTGGGTGGACATATCATGCCAACCGGCATTAACTGGATGACCTCAAGAGGTTTGACGGAGGAGAGCCTGACGGCTATGGATGCTGAACACGGTGGCCTTCGGTATTATAAAGACGCGAACGGAAAAGGTATTGCCACAACAGGGAATGCCGGACCTAATGGCGAAGCCGTCTACAATGATGGTATGCTGATGGATGGCGTACTGTCTACTGGTGAGAAAAATGCCAACATCGTGTCGCAGGCTACGTACTACAACGCTACGTATAACTGGGGCGGCCCGCAGTATGGTAATGCACGCTACGAACTGTACGTAAAAGAAAATACGTACATCAAAATGCGGGAGCTTTCGCTGGGCTATCGCATTCCGGCCAGCATTACCCGCAAAATCGGTACGCAGAACCTGACCCTGTCAGTATTTGGTCGTAACCTGTTCTTCATCTATCGCACGATTAAAGACATCGATGCTGAACAGACCAATTCAAGTACCCGCTGGACCGAAAACATCAACAACGCTGGTAACAGCCCGGCGTTCCGGACAATGGGGGTAATGTTACGTGCCAGTTTCTAATCTTAACACAATCATGAAAATGAAAAAAATATCATTCCTGGTTTTGTCAGGACTCTTACTGGCGAATGTGTCGTGTAAGGAAGCTGAATTTACAGAGGCTTATCCCGACCCTTCCAAAATTTCTCAGACAACCGTTGAAAAGCAGTTTACGGGGGTTCTATACACCAACAGAGATTATGTACTTCCGGGTTATGGGCTCTATTTTGTTACCCTGAGAACTTCCCTGAACCGGTATAACCAGGCAACAGGCTGGATTAACGAAACAGGGCAGTACGTTCCAGGTTCTGCAGGTGTGAGCGATTTGTGGTATAACTATTATAATACCCTGGCTCAATATCGTGAGCTGCAGAAAGTGTATGCATCGATACCGGCGGATCAGCAGAAAGATCGGAGAATATTCATGCTGGCAGCAGCTGTTTATATGTACGATTACACCGAAAAAATAGTCGATCTTTTCGGAGCTGTTCCGTTCACTCAGGCGGGTTTGTTGAGTACTAATGGGGGCGATTACCTGGCGTCTAACGCAAAATTCGATACGGCCGAGAGCATTTATACGTTCATGCTGGACGATCTGAAAAGTATCGCTACTGAATTGAACGGGATCACTCTCAACGCCGGTTACCAGAAGTCGTTCCAGACGCAGGATTTCGTAAACAAGGGCGATATAACCCTTTGGAAGCGTTATGCCAACTCGCTTCGGGTACGGATGCTAAACCGGGTGTCGGATGTGGAGAGCTTTAAGGCTCGGTCAAATGCGGAGATAGCTGAAATATTAGGCAACTCGACTACCTATCCGATTGTCGAAACCAATGCTCAGAATATCCAGGTGAATGTTTATGACATCAACACCGACATTAACTCGAAGGGTTTTCAGGGGGGTATCGCGTCAACGGATGGCAACTGGTTTGGTAACACAGCTGGTAAAGCCATCATTGACAACATGAATGCCAATAAAGATCCCCGTCTGCCAATCCTGTTTGAGCCAGGAGCCAATGCGGTAGGAAAATACATTGGTATTGATCCGGTAGGTACAGAAGCCTCACAAACGGCTTTATACAATGGCGGTCAGGTGGCTATCTATAACCGGTATACGCTGAGCCATAACCAGTTCTTCCCCGGCGTCCTGATCAATGCCCCGCAAATGAATTTAATTAAAGCGGAGTATTATTTGAGAACGGGTAACGACGCATCGGCGAAAACCGCCTACGAAACAGCTATTGGTCAATCGGTTGAATTCTATAATGGAATTTTAGCGCGTACCAACGCTACGGGTATTACGGGAGCTACTATACCTACGCCAGCAACACCTGCATCCATTACGGCTTACATTGCCGGACCAGGTGTAAACTGGAGCAGTGCTACCAACAATACTGACAAACTGAAGCTGATTGCTACCCAGAAATGGCTGCATTACAACCTGGTTCAGCCTTTTGAAAACTGGGCCGACATCCGCCGGCTGGATTATCCGGTGCTGAGCTTCCAGGTTGATAACGCGAACAACCAAACGTTACCGCCTGTTCGGTACACGATTCCTGGCAACGAAATCACGTACAACACCGCAAATTATGAAGCTGTACGATCAACTGATAACCTCAAAAACAAGGTTTTCTGGGATGTGAAATAAACGCAGTGAATTGAAAATTAGGTTTTTAATTTGGTAAAACGTAAAAGAGGCCGACCGGTTGGTTTGCCTCTTTTTGTTTGGCTGGCAGCCGGTCATTTACCCTGATTCTCCAGCACCAATAGTTGTGGAAAGGATGTAAGGCCTTGCGTGAGAAGCTGCATCATTTCGCCGACGGTGTGAAAATAAGAACCCAGTACAACGTCAATATCGCCATCCTGATCGAAGTCGGCGGCTTCCATTGTCAGCCATTTCCCGCTGGCGGCTTCCGGCGTACTGAAGGGTTTGAAAGCCAGCTTGCCTTCGTTGGAAAAATAAAGAAAATTCTGTTCCGGCTGGGCCAGAGTCACGTAAAAGGACGTAGCGGCAAAGTCCAGATCGCCATCCTTATCGAAATCGCGGGCAACGGCTTTACTGGCTCCATACATCGGAAAAAACCAGGCTTCCTTAAAATTATCCTTCCGGTCGTTCAGGTAAATGCGTACGCCGTGGTAATTTTTGTTGGTGGCCGAATAATCCCAGTTATCGCCGTTGGTCAGCAGAATATCGGGAAAGCCATCCTTGTTGAAATCCGCCAATTCGAAATAACTGGACCCAAATACGGGTGAGAAACGTAGCACTGTTTTTTCGGAAAATCGACCGTTCCCCTGGTTGTAAAAAATAGAAATCTCTTCCCGCGCCTGTGCCATCAGCACCATAATGTCAGGCTTTTTATCGCGATTAAAATCGGCAATTTCAACACGCCGGGCACCTGGAAACGCTTTGAGAACATGTTCTTTGGTTGGCTCGAAACCGTCGTACCAGAACAGTTTTCCCGCATTATTTCCGAATCCACAAACCACTACGTCCTCTTTTCCGTCAGCGTTGAGGTCGCTGGCGGCAAACTGAACTGGTCGGGGTAATTCTTTGATATTAATGGGAGAGGAGCCGGATTTTGCTGATCGTTCAAGCGTCATGAGTCGGCCCAAATGCTGATCCGATGGGCTAAAAATGCCAATCGTAAGCAATCGGGGAGCCGCATTTTTAGGAAAGTCTATATCGGTCGGGGGCGTATCAATCCACCACGTATCGCTTGGCTGAAACGATCTGTCGAGTACATATAACGCATTCTGCGCATCACCAACATAGAGTTGGCCCTTGTTTGTGTCATATTTCAACAACGTTGTTTGCGGTACGGGCTTGTCGCTTAGCGTTACGGCTTTTGGCTTAAATAGCGGGAGTTGATTGGTTATAGACGCGTGTGGTTTTTGCGGCAGAGGTTCGTTGGGAGCGCTACGTTCGTAATAGCTGACAAGTTTGTTCCAGTCGCTACGGGAAATAGCTGCCGTTTCAGGGTATACGTTTAGCTGACGAATCGCTTGCTCTTCTTCGGGCGAGAGTGCTTTTAGCGTATCCTGCCCAGCCAGTTCAAGACCAAGCCGCATGGCCATATTGGGCAGAACACCCGTAACCCATGTTTTTTTATCGAGTAAATCGGGTTCGGGAAAAAGATGGCAACTGCTGCAATAACGTAGCGCCAACTGTCGGCCAGCCGCGAGCGAATCACTTGTCGACGTAGCAGACGGGGTATTCGTTTCGAGGCTGGTAAACGAGGCTATTCCCAACGTACCAAATACAACAACCAGACCAATTTTAAGCGGGGACATTATGATAAAAACGTTGACGAACTAAACAGGCTTACGTTCTCTAAAGATAGTGAACGTAAGCCAGAGTCCATCAGGCCGAGTAGCCTCGCGTTTCTACTTCCTGCACAGCCTCTCCCGTTAGTTCGTCCAGAAACTGATCATGCGTCATGGGTTTGGAGAACATTGGAAAATTCTTCGTGCAGGCAAATTTCTGCTCTTCTTCGCTCAACGTAGCCGTACAGTCGGTCAACGTAACGACTTCAAATCCTTTTTCATAGCCGGACCGCATTGTCGATTCCACGCAGCAATTGGTCAGAAAACCGCCGAGCGCAATGGTTTCGATGCCTTTGCTACGTAGTATGAAATCCAGATTCGTGCTGGCGAACGCGTCTAAACCACGTTTTCCTTCCAGCACAATATCGCCGGATTGCGGAGCAACATCATCGACAATCTCAACGCCCCATGAGCCTTTCCGAAAGGATTGGCTATCGACCACGCCTTTCAGAATGCCATACGGATGCTTCGTAATTTCGAAATAGCCTTCCTGAAAACTGATTGGCGAGTGAATAATAACGGCTCCGGCTTTGCGGGCTTTCTGCACCAGATCGACCGTGTTTTGCAGCATATTGGTGGATTCCATTACACCTTTTACAGCTTCGTGTAATGTACCGCCCGGCGACGTAAAATCATGTTGATACTCGATCAGAACAACGGCTGTTTTTTGCGGATTCATGACGGGTTTGTTTTATGATTCACTACGTAGCAAAGCACCACTGTACACTGGTTTACTCCAACGCCTGATAAACGGCGATGCGGAATTTTTTCACGAAATCGCTGTAGTAGGCATACGGCTGTACGTTCGTGAAAATGAGTAGAATCAGGTCTTCTTTCGGGTCAATCGTGAATTCTGAACAATACATACCGCTCCAGTTGAACGAGCCCGGCGACGCCTGATCACCATAGTGCGAGTTTTCGGTAATCAGCATAAACCCAAGCCCGAATTTGTCTTTGCGGTCCCAGACTTCGGCAGCCCCGATTTGGTTACGTAGCATCATGTCAATGGTTTTCCGTCCCAGAATCCGCTTGTTGTTGAACGTACCGCCGTTCAGCAGCATCTGACAAAATCTGGCGTAATCTTCTGCCGAACTAATTAGCCCTGCACCGCCTGAGAAAAACGTTTTCGCACCCGACGTAGCCGAGTGACGATACGTATCATTGGTGTGTAACGTTAGCGGTTTGTCCATACTTGCTTTGCTGTACAATTCCACCAGACGACTTGCTTTATTGTCGGGCAAATAGAAATACGTATCGTTCATGCCCAGCGGGTCGAGGACGCGCTCCCGCATTGCTACGTCGAGCGGTTTTCCCGAAAGAATTTCAACCAGTCGGCCAATAACATCAATATTCAGACCATAGGTGAAACCTGCACCGGTGGAGTCCGTACCTGGGTCACGTAGCAACGGACGTTTCGCCAGTTTGTTGATGACATCTTCGAGTTTGTCGGGATCGGTTGAATTGAAAAACGGAATCTTGAATTCTGGACGTTTGTCGAGCGGATGCTCATAGGGAATACCCGCGTTGTGGCTAATAAGTTGCCGAATCGTAATATCGCTCTTCGCCAGGCGGGTTTCGTAGTTGCCGCCAACCGGGTCATTTTTATCGTATTTGACCAGCACTTTCGGATTCTTGAAAGCCGGAATGTATTTCGAAATTGGGTCGTCGAGCAGAAATTTCTCTTCCTCAAACAGTGTCATCAACGTAACAGTCGTAATCGCTTTTGTTTGAGAAGCAATGCGGTATAGGTCGTCGCGTTTTATCGGTGTTTTTTTCTCCAGATTGCTGTATCCGAACGCTTTATGATGCACAACTTTTCCCCGGCGTGCCACAAACGTAACGGCATTTGGCGCAATTCCCTGATCGATCAAACCTTGCAGCCACGTATCCAGTCGTTTCAGGCGCTCAGCCGAAAAACCGGCTTCAGCAACCGATTTAGGTGTCGCAAAAGCCTGTGGTGCGTTTGACTGAGCGAGGAGGGTATTGGTTAAAAGCAGAATCGGTATAAGGAAACGTACAGTCATTATTAGCGATTGTGAAAAGCTGGCGATTGTACCTAAAAATCATAAACCGTAGGATTCTACTACCTCCAGTTCCACGCAACGATTACCCACGTTTCGCCAATTGCCGGGTCATAAAATTCATGAATAGATCCGAACCCGACGCGGGCATGGGCACGTAGTGAGCGCATATTGTTGGCTGAAATATCCGTAATCAATAACTGATACCGGTTGCCATATACTTCCCGATGATGCTGATACATTCGGTCGAAAAGCTGCTGCCCTCGATACCCTTCCGCTACACAAATTTGGCCCATTACGTACCACTGATACGTCTGAATTGATTTTTCCTGATACGTCAATGTATCAATCAGGTTGAAAAGAGGTAGTAGTTCGGGTACGTCGGAGCCAAACTCAGGAAGCATGGTAAGGGCATAGCCAACTACCGTATCACCATCTTTGGCAATAATGCTCGGTGCCGCCTGATTCATACGTAGCAATACGTTCGGGTCGTGCTCAACCGTAACAAACCCCTGATCGAGCTGCACTGAAGGCGGCACGTTTTTACGAAGATTGGCCTGTTGCAGCGTCAAAATTCCCTGCACGTCGGCTTCAGATTGAACAGTGGTAATAAGCATAAACGGGAGAGGAAAAGGCAGAAGGGAGAAAGCAGACGAAATCGGAATACGCATTCTCTCTATTCTATTCTGCCTTCTGCCTAATTCATTTTAACACATTTCTTTAAAAAAGCAGAGTCTACTTCGGCACCAATACCGGGCGTTTCGGGCAGGTCGATCTGGTAATGGTTGGTGTACGTAATACCGCCGTGAATAGGATCATCGGCATGTTCAAAACAAGCGTCCAGATCATAGAAACGAACATTTTGGCGGGCCGATGCAAAATGAGCCTTAGCCGTAAGTGCCAGCCGCGATTCCGACATGCAGCCAATCATACACGGAATTCCAGCCGCTTCGGCAATCGCATTGATTTTGAGGGCTTCAAAAATGCCCCCACTTTTCGAGAGTTTGATGTTGAAGTAATCAACCGCTTCTTCGCGTACGAGTCGGATGGCGTCAGTGGAATCGAACAGGCTTTCGTCGGCCATAATCGGTACGTGCGTACGTTGCCGGATTTGCCGCAGTCCCGCAATGTTGTGGCGTTTGATGGGTTGTTCACAATACTGCACGTTCCAGCCGCCAATGGCACGTAGCACACCCGACGCCGTCACTACGTCCCAACCCTGATTGGCATCGGTTCGGATGGGAGTTTCGTCGCCGATGGCGGTACGTATCGCTTCAATACGATTAATGTCATCACGCAGGTTGGTACCCAGTTTTACTTTGATGGCTTCGGCGCCTTGTTGCTTGATGCGTAATGCATCTTCAACCATGCGTTCGGGCGTATTGATGTAAATCGTTTCGTCGGTAACGAGCGTTCGTTTCGAGCCACCCAGAAATTGATACAAGGGCATATTAGCCGCTTTGGCCGCCAGATCGTACAGGGCCATATCGAAGGCTGAGCGCGTTGTAACATGACCCGGCAAATAGCGAATTAACGTAGTGAGGCAGCCTTCAATATCGAGCGGATTTTTACTG
>NZ_JBMDWV010000309.1:0-3119 GCF_048594605.1 Spirosoma sp. | reverse complement strand
AGTATTATTTACAAATTTTCACCCTGGCTACGACCATTTTAAATTAGGATTATTGAGTGCAACGATTTAATAACCGTAACATTCCCGAGCCGTATACTTAGCTGTACATACTACCTAATGTAGCGGCAGCACATATTCGCGTTACTTATCCATTACTCCCAATAACCATATGCCTCGTGTAATTCTGATCAAACAAGTAAAACAAAATAACAAAATTTCAACGCTACAAGCAGGAGAAAAGAATTGATTAAAAGTTTATTTCGTCTTTGGAATGGGGTGCCCCTGATGACTATCCATCTTCAGGTGCTCTTTATTTTTTTGTGTGCTTTCAAAACTGGCGAATTATTTGCTTGTTAAATGCTTGTTATCAAAAAAACATTGCGTATGAAACAGCTGGCACTGGCCGTAAGCCTTTTATTTACAGGAAATTGTTTTGCACAAATCGACAGTATGAAGCATGAAATGAACCTGCGTGATAAAGTGCTAAACGATATACAAAAGAGCTTTGATACCAGGAATAAAACGCTTGACTCTACAGTAACCACATTAGATCAACGTCTGTCAACACTTGACAAATCCATCTCTCAATCGAAAAATGCCAGCGAAAAAGCGGATAAATTACAGGAACGTGTACAAGCGGTAGAGGAAAAACAAAAGGCAATTGAACAAAATGAATTAAACCTTTTCCAGGCTAATTATCAGTCGGCCATGGTCAATCTGGTATCTATGGACAGGGAAATTAAGCCACTACTATTATTCAATTCTACCAAGTCCTTTTTTAATGCGCTTAGCGAAACCGGTAACCCGATGAACTACGACGGTTATACTAAATGGTATAACCAATACGCAGCCTATGTAAAAGATAAAAAGGCCGAAAGCCCGGTTTTGAATGTAACCAGCAATCTGCTGAGTTTTGCGGGGAACTTCACGAAGGGTGCACCGGTAACGGGTCCTATTACTTCCGCCCTGTTTTCGAGTATGACTACTTATATTGATAATATCGGGAAAAAAGAAAAGGCCCTGAAGGAACAAAGCGAACAGATGCTGACCCTCACCATGAAGATCAGCCAGTTTAATTACGATAATGACCGCATTGAGAATGAATGGGAATCTATAACTGCTGAATTGCAGGACCTGCAAACCAAATACGATAAATCATTAAAAGAAAACCTGGCCATCATCAAAACATCTCCAGCCGATTTCCAATCTGGTTTTTCCAGAGAGAATGATGCGGAGAAAAGGTATCAGTATCTTACCCGATTGAGAGACGAAGCTGCCAAATTTGTACGCGAAGAGCGAGCAAAAAATCCGAAAGACTGGCGCCAGAAAGCCTATGTACAAATGAATGATGTGCAATCATTGAAACAACGTTTTGGCCAGGTAACATTCAGAATCAGCCAGAACCTTTTAAAATATAAAGAACTTTTTGATAAATATAAAGCAGATCCGCAACTGGGCACCCGCATTAAAGATCTTGAGATAAAAATGAAGGAGCTACAGGAGTCTTTTGATAAGACCTTCGACCCATTGGAGTATATTAATTCGGCTAACCGGATGTATAAGGTGTAAGAGCGAAGATCTCAAAACATCTATTTTAATCCGCCAAAACGAGAATGCATCGTAGATTTTCGCTGCGAAATGCGCCGTATTTTAAATTCAACGAAAATCTAGTCCCCCGCCGGCGGGGGACTAGTAAGCTCTTGGGAAGAAAAATTTCGAAGGGGGTGGACCAGAGCGTCTTCGATTTTGTAATTTTGATATATGAAACACCAATTCCTGAATTTGTATTATAACAAATCTTTGCAACCTTATGCAAATAAACTTCGTAAAGATTTCACAAAAGCTGAAGCCTGTTTATGAAAATTTGTTTTACGCGCCCGCATGTTGCGTGGTTTCCAATTTAGAAGGCAAAGACCGGTACTACATTATATTGCTGATTTTATGTGTAAGGAGCTAATGCTGATCATTGAGGTAGATGGCAACACGCATCATTCTTTTGAAGCTTTAGTTAATGATGATAGGAGACAAAAAGCATTAGAAAACTTAGGGTTTACAGTAGTTAGGTTTACAGATAATGAAGTACTTCATAATATTAATGCAGTACAAAGTTTTCTTGAAAACTGGATTGAGAAAAGCGAGAGAAGCAAAAAATAGTTATTCCAAGATGTTCATTGATCCACCCCCGTCACGCTTAACGCGTGCCACCCCCGCCAGCGGGGGATAATCATTCCCCCTGGAACCAACATAATTTGTAAACAAGCTTCACTTGTAATATTCAGGTATAACCTTATTGACTTTTAGATTAACATTGTTTTGAAAAAGCTATATTCGCCTGCATTGTTATTTTGCTTACTTATACTCAGACATGAAAATAACGCGATTGTTCAACAACTTCATCAACAGCGAAAAATCAGGAGGTTTGATCCTGATCATCTGCACGATTCTTTCTATCCTGCTCACTAATTCAGTCTGGGGTGAAGCTTACCATCATTTTTGGGAAACTCAATTGGGAAGCGGATCTGTTGAATATTGGATCAATGATGGTCTGATGACTATCTTCTTCTTACTTATTGGCCTTGAGCTGGAAAGGGAGGTGTACATCGGGGAGCTTAGCAAAATCAAAAATGCACTACTACCGATATTTGGCGCTATAGGTGGGATGTTGTTACCGGCGGGGATTTATATCCTTTACAATCACGGAACCATTACTCAATCCGGAGCAGGTATACCCATGGCTACAGATATCGCTTTTGCCCTGGCCGTATTATCACTGCTTGGTAAACGTGTGCCTGTATCCCTCAAGGTATTTTTGACCGCACTGGCTGTCATTGATGACCTCGGAGCCGTATTGGTTATTGCCCTCTTCTATTCGAAAGGTATATTGTGGACGAATCTTCTGATTGCACTGGGTACCTGGGGATTACTGTTATTGTTTAACCGATTAAAGGTTAGAAACCTGATTCCTTACCTTATTGGCGGTACCCTTATGTGGTGGTTTATGTTGCATTCAGGAGTACATGCTACCATAACAGGCGTATTGCTGGCTTTTGCCATTCCCTTTGGTAAAGGTGATGCCAAATCGACGTCTTATATTTTGCAGGATTGCCTGCATAAGCCGG
>NZ_JBMDWV010000308.1:0-10905 GCF_048594605.1 Spirosoma sp. | reverse complement strand
ATCCCTGTTGATAGGCTACCATAACACCGACGGCGATGGCAGTAAAAATCAGGGACGTGAGCGCCGACCAGCCAATTTCGCGCCACTCCTGGCCCGGCTTCGGGGGACGAGTCTGTACCGTTGATCTAGGCTGATGGTATTGGCCTTGACGACCGGTAAAGAACCACCCAAAGGCTAATGAAAACAGGATGTAGCGGCCAAAAACAGCTATAAAGAACAAAAGTGCCGTCAAGCCCAGGCTTGACCAGGAAGTTATCTGAATCATCGTACATTGATCAACTTAAGCCCTTAACTTGATCAGGGGGCTAATGTTGAGACGAGTTAGCAAGTGTTCGTGCACTAAATGAGCCAACAGCGTATGTGATCCGTTAGCATTACCAACGCCATATTGAGTATGGATGTTATGAGCCTAGACAGGCCCCACTGGATAGTTAAGTTATATCCCCCCGTTCCTTAAAACGAGACACCTTGACAATTTGCTCGTTTTTCAGTTTATCCTTTATCGGAAACAGAACGGACTCGGGTTGATCCATCAGGCTGAAGAAATCGGTGATTAGCTACGTTTGTTTCAAAAATACCAAAATCAAGCCAAACTTGACGATACAGGTGTAACGACGCTTAGATACCTTTGCGGCAATACGGGCAAGCTGGGTTGCATCAGACTATATCAACCTACAAATTCTATAGGATTGAAATTTAATGGCACATCGTCTCCTTTTTTTGCTGATTCTTTTCGGGTATAGCCAGTTGCTGTTTGGACAGTCCGGGCTGCGGGGCTTATTGGTAGATGCTTCCACAACGAAGCCTATTCCTTTTGCGAGCGTAGCGCTCTATCGACCCGCCGACTCCGTGGCTATAACCGGTGCCCTTTCGGATTCTGTAGGCAACTTTCTCATTACGCCGGTGCCCCCCGGTCAGTACGTGCTGAAAACTTTTTTTATCGGTTACAAAGCCCATCTAGTTACCCTCACCCTGAAACGGAGCGAAATACTTAACCTGGGATCGCTTTTGCTTGAACCCGTCAAAAATCAGTTAAACGAAGTAGTCGTTACGGGACAGCGATCAGATTTAATGGTAAAAGCCGACCGCCAAACGTATCGAGCCGCTCAGTTTGGCGCTGCCGTGGGTGGCACGGCGACCGATCTGCTACGAAACCTACCGGGTATCAGCATCAGCGCGGAAGGCGAAGTAACCCAACGAGGAGCTAACGGGTTTTTGGTGCTGTTAAATGGCAAGCCCGTGCAGGCCAATTTAGGTACCTTGCTGAATCAGCTACCGGCCAACACCATTGAGGCCATTGATGTCATTACCACCCCATCGGCCCGATTTGACCCGGATGGCAAGGCTGGTATCATCGCCATCTCCACCAAATCGGGAGTAGATCAAGGCCTGTCTGTACTGGTCAACGGTCAGGGCGGATTCCCCAGTCTGAACGCGTTTGCTAACGGGCATCATCCGGTTCGCTACAGTGCGGACGCATCGATCAGCTACCGAACCAATCGCTGGGACTGGACCCTGAGCATGGCATACCTGCGGAATGATCTGGCCGGTCGACGGGAAGGCGATGTGTACACCGTTCTTGGCAATCGCATGACCCGTTTTCCCAGTACCGGTGAGCGTAGTTTTAATCGCTACACCCTGACCAATCGGCTAGCGATAAGCTTTACGCCCACAAAAGCGGATGTCTGGTCGGCGGGTTTATATTATGGGCATCGTACCGAAGACCGGACGGCCGATCTGGTTTACAACAACCGGGAAACGGATCGGCAAACCGGCTTACTGATTAGCCAGATTGACTATTTCAACGCAAACCTGGTGCGTAAGCGGGGTCAGTTTTTTACGGCCAATCTGGATTACACCCATACCTTTACCAGTAAAACGACACTCAGTGCCGGAATCCTCTATGAATATGATTATCTGGATGGGTTTACGCGCAATCTGAATGTGCGTCGAACCGACACCCGGGATACGCTGCAATACACCTTCACCACCACGGATCGACCCATTGGCAACCTTCGGGCCAATCTCGATGCGAGTTGGCCCCTGGCGGGCGGGCGGCTCGAAGCAGGGTATCAGTACCGCTATCAGCGTGACAATGGCGATTATCGGTATCTCAACCAGGATGGGCAAGGGGCACCGCTGCTCCTGATTGATGCTTTTACCGGGCAAGCCCGCATTACCAATCAGATTCATAGTCTCTACAGTCAGTACAGTCACAAAGCCAGGCAATGGGACTACACAGCCGGTATCCGTTTTGAAGCCGCTGGGCGCGACGTGGTCATCCAGCCGCAAGGGCAAAGCTATCCCTTGAGCCTGAACAATTTGTTTCCTTCGCTGAACCTGGCGTATCGTCCCAGCGAGGACTGGCTGCTTCGATTGGGCTATAGCCGCCGGGTCCAGCGTACCAGCAATCTAGCTCTCAACCCACTGCCCGAACGCGAACACTCGGAAACCCTCGAACAAGGTGATCCGGCTCTGCTGCCTGAATTTGTGGACCTGAGCGAACTGGGTGTAACCCGAACCGCAGGCCGTAGCACCTGGCAGGCAACGCTATATCATCAAAACGTGCAGAACATCGTCAACCGGGTCAATAGTGTGTATGCGGATACGATCCTTAACCGACTCTACACCAATGCAGGACGAGCGCAGCGGCTAGGACTGGAACTCACTGCGGATCTGACGATCACCAAACGCTGGAAGCTCTACGTTGGCGGTACGGTCTACCGGTCGGTAATTTCCGGACAATTGTTTCAGAATACCGTAGTGTTTAACAACCGGGCGTGGGCCTATTCGATGAATGCCAATACTACGATTCAACCGGCGGCCGGATGGGTGCTCCAGGCCAATCTAAATTATCTCTCTCAGCGGATTACGGCCCAGGGCGAAGATTCCCGCTTCTTTGTACCGAATCTATCCATCAAAAAAAGTTTTATTCAAAATCGGCTCTCGGTTCTGTTCCAGTGGCAGAACATAGGCCTGGGTTGGCTAAAGAGCAATGAGCAGCGAATCACCACGCGCGGAGTAGATTTTTATACAACGACGAACTACATTCAGGAGAAGGATATTCTGTTACTTAACCTGAGTTACTCGCTGCATCAGCGGAATAAGCCTGCCAAACTGCCAGGCAATGAGTTTGGTGAGAAAGAGTTCTAATTCTGAAGCAGTCGGCCCTTCTATATAGCTGCTGGATTGAGGGAGGAAACGGCTATAAAACTGCCAGTCGACCGCCATCGGCAACCAGGGTTGTGCCATTGATGAAACGAGCCTCATCGGAAGCTAAGAAACAAATCGCAGCCGCAATGTCGGTAGGCTGACCGATGACGCCCTCCACTTTCTCCTGACCGGATTTGACGTTAGGATTCTCCCAGAGCATGGGGGTATCGACGGCGCCAGGGGCCACGCAGTTGATACGTACCTGATCCATAGGATATTCGGTAGCTACACCCCGCGTAAAGGCTTCCAGGCCGCCTTTGCTGCTGGCGTAGGGAATGACATTGGCCGTCGATTGGTGGGCATGTACCGAGCTGACATTGACGATGGCTCCCCCCTGCATATGAGGAATACAATACTTACAGAATAAAAACACGGCTCGCAGATTGACCGCCTGCACCTGATCCCACTCCTCAACGGATAAGTCTACGATGGGCTTAAAACTCATCATGGCCGCATTGTTGATCAGCACATCAATCCGGCCCCAGCGGGCCAGGGCCTGGCCAACGGCGGTTTCGATAGCCGCTGCATCGGCCAGATCTATCGGGGCAAACTGGACCTCGGTTCCCTGGTCACGTAGTGTGCTTACCAGTTCCCGGCCTCCTTCTTCATCTTTGTCAATGAGCAATAGCTTGCCGCCTTGCTGGGCCAGACATTCCGCCGTGGCCCGGCCAATGCCGGAAGTTGCTCCGGTAACGATACAGACTTTATTCGTGAATGGCATATAGTGTATATTCCAGGGCCTCAGTTGATTAATCCCAGTATTCACCCTGGCTGGTGGTGATGCGCAGCAGCACAAGGTTAGGATCATCCTTTCCTTCGGGAAACCAGTCCCGTAAGCCCTCATCCCATAAGGCATCTACTTTCGACTGGTCTCTGACGATCTCGGCCTGTCCCGCCGTCGATACCGAGACCTGGGTCTGAGGGTTCGAAAAACCCAGAGCGATAGCGGGGTGGTGGCGAATATGCACAACTTTGGCCGAATCGTCACGGGTAAAAAACCACATGGTGCCATCAGGGTCAAGTTGATGGGTCGCCATAGGCCGGGTACGCAGGCTGCCATCGGGGGCCTGGGTGGTCAGCAAGGCGATGCGAATATCCTGGATGTGATGTTTGAGGGTATCAAACTCGTTAGGGCTTAACTGGGAAGCGGTTGACATCGTGTTTTGGGTGTTACGAGGAAATAAGTGAGCGTTGAAGCGAAAAGTTTTAACCCGGCAGTGAATAAACAAGCGTTGAGTATCGATCTCAGGAAAACGCGCATTTGCCCATACACACGTAACGCTGTGAATGTGAGCTTATGCCCGGGTAATTTCGTACGAATTGACTCGATACCCCGCCGAATGGGGACAGCGAATTTTTCGGGTAGGCCAGCGGGCGTGGTTAGTCAATCTGCTGAAGATTTTACCTGCAGAGGTCAAACGGCCCTCCAACAAAGGCGAAATGAGTATCCGCCAGAACCTTAACGCGAAAGCCTTTCATGAACTTCTCCTGTACTACTTTCAGGAACGGGAACGTAGTAGGAACAGCGACATTCGGCACTGCGTCATTACCAACGTCTATGAATGGTTCATCTTCGACGCGGCTCTGATCGACCGTCTGTTTTACCGGAACGCGCATTTAACCAAAGAATACAAAGCTTGGTCGTCGGGCCAAAAGGTTAGTAAAAACAATGAGGTGGGGGAGCGGCCCGGCTGGGTTTGAACTTAGAACCGACAGAAAGACTACAGGTCAACTCACTGGGTAACCCGGTGAGAGAGGCCGTCGAGGTTGAGGTAACCGGAGTCGAAACCAGGTTGTTACAACTATCATTAACCGACATAAAGGGGCGTATTATTGACCAAAGACGTACTGAGCGAGCGGGCATCAGCGAACATTATCGGTTTGATGTGTCAACCATTCCACCAGGTGTCCTCTTATTAAGGGCCAGTAGTGGAACTAGATCTCAAACCGTCAGGATTCTGAAAGTGAATTAATACCGGTATAACCAAGGCAATCCAATGGCCCCGATTAACAGTCGGGGCCATTGGGCTGTTTGAGGCTGCAAAAACGTCCATCGCACAAAAATTTAAGCAGCCTCGTTGTCTCTATATTTCTTTTCGAGAAATTTTGGCCAATAAAAAAAGGCTAATTCGCTGCTTTTTAGTGATTTTAACACTGTAGCGAATTAGCCTTTGTTCTAAAAAAGAGCCTCCTACGGGATTCGAACCTGCGACCTACGCATTACGAATGCGTCGCTCTACCAGCTGAGCTAAGGAGGCTTGTGCGGCAGCAAATATAAAAGTCTATTTGTAGAGACGCAATACTTTACGTCTCCTTTTTGCGACGTACCGTTCTATTTTTGGTAAATTTGCGTCCATGATTTCCATCACAAACCTCTCGTATTATCTCGGCAGCCGGGCTCTTTATGAAAATGCCTCGCTCCATATCAAGCCTAATCAGAAAATTGGCCTGATCGGTCTCAACGGAACGGGCAAATCAACGCTACTACGTATCATCAATGGCGAGTATCAGGCCGACGGTGGTACGATCTCCAAAGCCGGGGACGTAACGCTGGGTTTCCTGAATCAGGATCTGTTATCGTACCAGACCGACGATTCCATTTTGTCCGTAGCCATGCAGGCCTTTGAGCGACAGAATCAATTGCAGAAGCAGATTGATGAATTGCTCCACGAGATGGAAACCAACTACCGCGACGAACTGGTGGATAAACTGGGCAAGGTTCAGGAAGAGTTCGACGCGCTGGATGGATACACCGTTCAGTCGCGGGCCGAAGAAATTCTGGAAGGGCTCGGCTTCTCGACCGATGATCTTCAGAAACCGCTGCGTACGTTTTCGGGAGGCTGGCGGATGCGCGTTATGCTGGCAAAACTGCTTCTTCAGAAACCGTCGCTGCTGATGCTCGATGAGCCGACGAACCACTTGGATCTGCCGTCGATTCAATGGGTTGAAAAATACATCCAGACCTATGAGGGAGCCGTTATTGTGGTTTCGCACGACCGTGAGTTTCTGGATAACGTTATCGACGCAACGGTTGAAGTATCCGGCGCCAAACTGAATTATTATCCAGGCAATTACTCGTTCTATCTGGAAGAGAAAGCACTACGTAATGAAATTCAGAAAGGTGCTTATGAAAATCAACAGGCTAAAATCCGCCAGACGGAGCGGTTCATCGAACGGTTCAAAGCCAAAGCCACCAAAGCGAAACAGGCGCAAAGCCGTGTAAAACAGCTCGCCCGGATGGAGCTGGTCGATGCGGTTATTGACGAGTCGGCGCGGGTAAACTTTAAATTTCAGTTTTCAACCCAGCCCGGTCGGCACATCCTTCATCTGGAAGACATTACGAAGCATTACGGGCCTAAACGCATTCTAACCCATGCCGACATCCGGCTCGAGCGGGGCGATAAAGTTGCGCTGATTGGCGCGAACGGTCGGGGTAAATCGACCTTACTACGTATCATTTCCGGTTCTGAACCAGTCAATGATGGCCGTCGGCAGCTAGGGCATAACGTCTCGTTTAGCTTCTATGCACAGCACCAGCTGGAATCGCTGCACGTTGACGATACGTTGCTGGATGAATTAAAACAGGCTAACCCAACTAAAAGTGAAGGCGAACTGCGGGGCGTACTGGGCTGTTTTCTGTTCTCCAACGATGAAGTGTTCAAGAAAATCAAAGTGCTGTCGGGGGGCGAAAAGTCGCGCGTGGCCCTGGCAAAAGTTCTGCTTTCGCAGGCTAACTTCCTGCTGCTTGACGAGCCAACGAACCACCTCGATATGCAGTCGGTGAATATTCTGATTCAGGCGCTGGAGCAATACGAAGGTACCTACGTAGTGGTTTCGCACGATCGCTATTTCGTTTCGCAGATCGCCAACAAAATCTGGTATATCGAAGACGAACAGATCAAGGAATATCCGGGTACGTACGACGAGTACGAGTGGTGGATGGAAGAAAAAAAGCAGGGTAAGCAGAGCGAGCCCGGATCGCAGGGAGCGTCTAACGGAAAAGCAGCAAGCCCGGAAACTCCTGCGCGAAGCGCCCCCGCAATTCATGCCAGTGATGATGAACGCCGAGAAGGCCAGCGTACGCTCAAAAAATTAACGCAGCAGGCTGAGGAAGCAGAACAAAAAATAGATCAGCTGGAGAGACGTAAGAAGCGGCTCGAAGACGAACTGGCTGATCCGGCTACGTATGGTGACGATAAACTGATGCAGGCTAAAAACGACGAATATCATCGTGTCAAAGCCGAAATCGCGCAGCTTCAGGATGAATGGGAAACCGCCATGCTGCAGGCCGAAGAGTGGGAGAAGAAATTAGCGTAGTCAGTAACGTAGTACTCTTTCACTATTTCACCCCTAAATCCCCGGAAGGGGACTTTGTCCAAATACGAGCAAAGTCCCCTTCCGGGGATTTAGGGGTGAAATACCTTATAAGCCGTATTTTACGTATAAGAATACAGCACTGCCCGATACCACAATCCAGCTGATCAGCGCCAATACCGTGGCCGCGCTGGTTTTCAGGTAATTGACGGGGCTACTGTAGTTTAAGAACTGGTAATAGGCAACCGACAGGTAAACGAGTTGAAAAAGCAGGAGGGTTCTGTTCAGAAAAGGTAAATACGGCTTCAGCGCCAAACCCAGCGTTAAGGTTAACACAATGCTGAACAGTGAGAAAAAACTCGAGAAGAAAACCTGAGCGACCAGATGCTCAGCGTAATTGATGTCGCTACGGCGGAAGCATAACCAGAAAATGAAGGCGAAAAGAGGAATAGCCGCTAACCCGACGACATTGATGTTTTCTTCAATAAAAACAGTTGCCTGATGCCGACGCTCAACGTAGCGCAACTGGTCCGGGGGAATGTTGGGTCTTTTGCTTTGACCCGTGGCTGTTCGGGAAGAAAATGCCGCCGTGTAGGGTTTTATAAGCACATTGACGGACAGATTGAGGCCCAGTATGAGCAGAAGAAACGAGAACGGATTGAAGTATTTCCTACGCTTTTTTTCCAGTACGTATTCACGGGCCGTAACGCCCGGCTGGGTTGCCAGATTCCTGATGAGAAACAATACACCCCGATCGACACTAAAAATAGCCTGCGCAAACTCATCAAGTATATCACGGATTCTGAAACGAGGCAGGTCTGTCGTTTGGCCGCAGGCTGGGCAATGCAGAAAATGACTTTCCAGATCTGCTGAACAGTTGGGACATTTCTCCATAAACGACAAGGTTGAGGTTCAGAGTTTTATGCAATCTGTGTCAAATTAGCGAGTTAGTCAACTCTTGCGTCCTATTGAGTCCGCTCCAAAAAAAGATTTTAATGGATGCGTAGTAACGATTGGTTTTATCGTATAAGTAAAATATAATTGCATTTTACTTGTCGTAGTTATGGGCAATTACAAAAAGGGTAGGGGAGCGCAATTCAATACGGCTAACTCGTATACGGCTCATCGGTATGAACCTGATGAAAATACCGGTTTTTTCGATGAAGATTTTCCTGAACCGGTGGTGAAAACACAATTTTTTGAGGAAACGCCGAAGCAGATCATCAGCCATACAAAAAGCCCGGACGTGGGTTTTTGGGCATCTATCAATCCGTATCAGGGCTGCGAGCATGGCTGCATTTACTGCTACGCCCGGCCCACCCACGAATACTGGGGATTTTCGGCAGGTTTAGATTTTGAAAGTAAAATCATGGTGAAGCGCAACGCGCCCGAACTGCTCGAAAAGCAATTTCAGTCGCGTTCGTACAAGCCGGAAGTGATTCATTTTTCAGGAAATACGGACTGCTATCAACCAGCTGAACGAACGTATCAGCTTACCCGACAGCTGCTTCAGCTTTGTTTATGTTACCGAAATCCGGTATCGATCATCACAAAAAATGCGCTGATTTTGCGGGATCTGGATATTTTGCAACAGATGGCCAGGCTTAAGCTGGTGAGTGTAGCCATTTCCCTGACGACCCTTAACGAAAAGCTGCGGCTACTGATGGAGCCACGTACCGTTACGGGAGCACAACGGCTCAAAATCATCAGTACGCTGCATCAGGCAGGCATACCTGTGGGCGTCATGACAGCCCCAATCATTCCCAGCCTGAACGATCAGGAGATTCCTAAACTGATTGAACAAGCCGCCGAACAGGGGGCCTGCTGGTCGGCCTACACAGTCGTTCGGCTAAATGGCGCACTCGGCCCACTGTTCACCGATTGGCTACAACAAACCTTTCCCGACCGGGCCGACCGAATCCTGAACCAGATTGCCGATTGCCACGGCGGACAACTGAATGATTCCCGGTTCAAAACACGGATGTCGGGCGAAGGGAATTATGCGCATCACATCAAGCAACTACACCGTATTGCCTGCCAGAAACACCTCAGCGATCGGCAGGCGCCAACGCTAACGACAGGGCTCTTCCGGCCAGCGGGGCAGATCGGGTTATTTGAGTGAACGTAGCCCCTTTGCCAACGGCTATCGATCATACCGGAAGCCTGCTTTGGGCGATCCGTTTTGCTCGGGTTGTTCGAGGGTAAGTTTGTGGTCGAACGACTGCGTAACGGTTTTATGAATGCCTTTGCAGATGGTATCGAGGGGCAGATCGTTGGCGTCGGTGCCAAACGGATTTTCAATTTCTTCAGCAATAACTTCAAGGCTGGCCAGTACGTAGAAGACAAACACCACCAGCGGAATGACCAGATAATGCAGATTGGACACGTATCCGAGTGGTAACGTAAGGCAGTATATGGAAATGAATTTCTTGATGAACGAGCTGTAGGAAAACGGAATGGGCGTATTTTTAATCCGTTCGCAGGCTCCGCATATGTCCATCAGCGACTGAACTTCCGGGTTCAGAATAACAAGGTGCTCCGGAAGCAGGATATTTCGGCGCTGCAGTTCGTTAATTTTTCCGAAAATAGCCAGTGCAATCTGTTGGGGTATGTGCTCATTCAGGTGAAGCGTCTGCAGGCTGAACGAAGGGATTTCCGTAAATTCTTTCTCAATCGGTTCCTGGCGGAGGTGATTTTTCAGGGCAAAGGCAAAATTGGGAATCATATTCCGGAAAAACTGACGGGATTCGGCCTGACTGGGTTCCAGTAACTGGTCGAGTTTGAGCGCCATATTTCGGGTGTTATTGACCAGCGATCCCCATAGTTTACGCCCTTCCCACCAACGGTCGTAGGCCGTATTGGTCCGAAAAACCAGCAGCATGGAAATCACAAAGCTCAGCAGCGTGTGCATGAACGAGAAGTTTTTCAGGTGTGGATTTTCGGCCAGGCCAAGCAATTCGATCGCGTGAACAATAATAAAGGCGTAAAAACCAACTCCGATGAGAACCGGGAGTAATTTGCGGACTGTATCGGCCCGGTTGAATGTAAAGAGAAACCGGCCCCATTCTTTCGGGTTGTAATTAACCATAAATACGTTTGGCTGAGTAGTAGGTCATTTTGCCAAAATTAGCAACGTTTCCATTCTTCTCACACGATCAGCGCCGTATACTTGCGCCGAACTAAAGTCGTTTATGTACTAACTATTTACTTTTAAAATTTGCCTGAATGCCTGAATTTCACAGATTATGTACGTTTATAATTTTCTGGATGACCGTCGTTCCACTGATGGGACAACAACTCCAGACGATTGACCATATTTACGATCCTAAAGTGCAGACGGTGCTGCTGTTTCCGCAGGTCAGTGCCAATCCCAACGAC
>NZ_JBMDWV010000307.1:0-24969 GCF_048594605.1 Spirosoma sp. | reverse complement strand
CGAGAGCCTCGGCACGCGCGTCATTTACCTTTTTCTCGGCTTCCAGACGATTAGCACGAGCCTGCTCTTTAGTCTGTGCTTTTGTATCGGCAGCACCCGCTTTGCGGTTTTGCTTATCATCTTTCCAGGCAGCAAATTTCTCGTCGGCCTGCTCCTGCGTGATGGCTCCTTTGTTGACGCCAACTTGCAGATGTTTACGATACATAAGGCCCTCATGCGACAGCACCGAACGGGCGGTGTCGGTTGGCTGAGCGCCCACCATGAGCCAGTAAACGGCCCGCTCCGACTTTACTACGACCGTCGAAGGGTCGGTGTTGGGGTTGTACGTACCAATTTTTTCGATAAACCGGCCATCGCGGGGAGAAGTTGATTCTGCTACCACGATGTCGTACATCGCCATTTTCTTGCGTCCACGACGCGCTAAACGAATTTTAACAGCCATTTGTGCTTGTTTGGTTTTGATGAGAGACGCATCCCCCCTGTAAAACGTGGCCGCAAAGGTACGAAAAAAATTAAGGCGAATGTTATTCCAACTCGTAAAACAGTACGGAATTTTCAACAAAAAAGAATCCCATTCAATCCAGACCTATAAGCCGGGTTCTGTCCTTCCGCTATTCACGAAATGGCTTATCATTTATCTGGGATGCCGATCGCCCGACACCTCGTTCGACCTACCCGCATCGGCGTTGGTCCTTTCGAACCGCTGGCGACGAGCAGCCGCGCATCCGACGCTTATTTGGTCTTTCAGCCCCTAAGGGTTACCGTGCCCCATTGGTCACCCACTGGGCGGTAGGCTCTTACCCCACCGGTTCGCCCTTACCAGGGATTAATGATTGAATGATTGAATGATTGAATTTTTGAATTTTTGAATTAAAAATAGCTAGCGCAAGTCTATTCAATCATTCAACAATTCAGTCATTCAATCATTAATCCCTGGCGGTATATTTTCTGTTGCCCTGTCTGTCGAGCGGCCGTTCCCAGCCGGTCGCCTTCCCGTTAGGAAGTAGGGTGCTCTACGCTGCCCGGACTTTCCTCGCCCGATCACTCGGACGCGATAAGCCAGCCTGGATTGTTTGGGGCTGTAAAGGTACGGACTTTGTCAGCAATAGCCATAGACAACCTTTTATTGTAAGCCGTCTACTTTTATGTCAATTCGACCGCGTGCGTTTACTACCGCTAGTAATGCGGTGGGGGTTAAATACACCTGATCGGGTTTGATCTCATCGATACGTCCATTAATGACCACTCCTTTTGCCAACTGATTGTTTTTAAGCCGTTCCTGCAACAATTTCTGCATATCGGCTAGTTGAGAGCCCACCGGAATTGTCAATTGTTTTTCCAGTGTCCGGGCAAACGTGCCCTTTAGCAGCCAGCTCGCCGACCGGGCCAATACGTTCTTTGTATCAATATCGTACTCCAGATTTTTCAGAGAAATTGTCTGATCATGCGCATCGTAATACGGTCGCCCTTTCAGGTAGATATCGCCGTTGATAGTCCCTTTCAGTCCCGCTTTGATAATAAGGTTTTCATTCTGTCCGTAGAGATCCATGCTGGTGATGGTAATACTATACCGATCCTCACTGAATGAAAACGTTTTTCCAACAAACTCTTCAGAAGCCAGTTTGGCGGCTTCCGCATAACTGGCCTCACTCAATAAGCCGATCTGAAAATCATCTTTTACCTGATTCACTACGGTCAGATCCGGGAGTGATACCGCTGGTCGAATTTCGGGTTTTGCGCCTGTGGTTGTCAACGTAAAGCCTTCAATACCAATAGTAGCCCGAATAAATCGATTCTCGAAACGTAATGGTGTAATGAGTACCCGTTTTGGAACAACCTGCAGATACGTTCGGTACTTATCCGAAAGCAGGTAAGGCTCGCGTAACGTATTCCAGGCTTTCAGAACCGGTGTGCGAAGATCAACGTTCCGATGAATCTGCTGATCAATGGACTTGGTAATCGTGCCCAGGTTTTTATCAATAATTTTACCAACCAGGTTCGTAATGGGAATATTCAGACCAATCACGTTAACCGTCGGACGACGAACCCATCCATAACCATCAGCCTGCGTGTGGGTATGCACAGACCAGTCGCGTTCAAGGTCAAACTTCGTCTTGAACCGCAGATCAATCTCGAATTCGGTTTCTTTATACTGGGTAAATCCCAGCACAGAAACGCCCGCTTTTACCCAAATACGCAAAGGAACAGTAAAATGAAACAGGCTATCCTGAGCAGTCAGGAGGATGGTGCCCCGTTTCCAGACCTTGGTCATAAACTGGTCACTGTTATTATCTTCCAGGCTCTTATCCTCATAAATCAGCCCCGAAACCTGTGCATTAATCTGCCGCTCAATATCCGACAGCGCAATGGAAACAGGAACATGGACGGTCGACAAAAAACGTTCATTACGGACTTCCATCTCAGTGATTTTATAGGCTTCTTTAGGAGCCTGCGGGTTTAAACGATTTTTGGATGGCTGACATCCAATCAGCATAAATACCCAAAAAAGTAACGTCAGCCAATTCTGACGTACTGAAACCGCTGAAGTCCACTTACTTAATCGTAATCTTGGTGGCACCATAGCCAAACTTCTGTTTCTGAGCGTCCTCAAAGAATTTAACATTCGGGTGCTGACCCAGCCGCTTGTGCAGCTCAGTACGTAGCGCACCGCTCCCTACGCCATGAATAAACGTAATGTCGTGCATACCACTGGCAATCGCATTTTCCAGCGCCTTTTCAAACGTATCAAGCTGAAGTTTCAGCAGATCAGCCGGACCTCGATTTCCGTGTCCGTTGGGCAATAAGGCTTCTACGTGCAAATCAACGACCGACGATGGCCGTTCAATCGAAACAGCATTCGTATCGGATTTAGACTTGAGCATTTCCGTTTTTAAGTCCTCTGGCCGAATTGTAGCTGGTTTTGGCTGACTGGAACGATTGCTGGCTGGCGTTTGCTGAAGCCCCTCCTGCGAATCGGCATCAAGTTGCGTCACAAAGCCGGGCTGCTGTAAAACAGGAACAGTTGTTTTAGCCTTAAAAAACGTTGATGCTCTGGCCTTGAAACGTTTTACAAGGGGAGACCGCAACGACGATTTTCCTGCCCGAAACCAGAGCCCCTGCACCACAAAGGTCGGCCATTCTTCGAACGTAGCGTGCGTATATAAGTCGTTCATTTTCTGCTGCGATTTAGCCTTCAAAACACCGCTATGTACCCCACGAAACTGCACTCCTCCCCCAACTCCGGCCGATTCCTCACCTAATACGTAAGGAAATTCCCAGTCGGTATTGTTAATGAGATGTAAGGTATACTCACGGTCGTTGACCGGTACAAAGGCCAGGTAAATGCCCTGATTGGCCAGAATGGCCGAAGCCGATGGTATTACCGTTTTCTGTGGTGCATATGGATTATTTTTTAGCAGCCGTTCCGCTTCTAACGGCGAAACCGGCACCAGCTCTGAACGCATAACCGGAATCCGAAATCCATCCTCAATTTCAATCTCAATCATGTCGCCGGGCAGAAATCGCGACACAACACCCTGTTCTTTGGCCCGTAAAAGCCGGACTTTATCCCCAATATTCATAGCAGTCGATAATTAGTAGTTGGCAGTCGGGCGTTGTTAGTACGTATAAGTTGCTAATAACACCCGACCAGCCAATTCAAAAGTATAACGCTTATACGTCTAAAACACTCCCAGTAATTTTTAAATCATTTTGCTTCACTTTTCGCTTTATGATTCAACAGTCTTTTACTGAGACTTGTAGTCCTGATTTTACTCTACGTTATTCATCAACTTCATGTGGATTGTATTTGCTCTACTGGCTGCTTTATCAGCCGCTACCGTCGTTACCCTTTCTAAAGTGGGCATTAAACAAGTAGACTCAAGCGTAGCGTTTGCCATTCAATCAGTCATGATTCTGGTGGTTTCGTGGAGCGTTGTAATCGGTCAGGGTAATTTGTCTGATGTTACGCGTATTGAGCGAAAAGTTTGGATCTATCTGATCATTGCCGGAGTCGTTACATGCCTGTCGTCGCTCTTCTCCTTCCGGGCGCTTAAGTTGGGCAATGCCTCTCAGGTTTCGCCTTTAACCAATTTTTCACTCGTACTTGCGGTATTTATGGCTGGCGTATTTCTTAAAGAAAAACTTAACTGGCAGGTTATCGTTGGCACTATTCTGATGGGAATTGGCGCTATTATGATTGCGATAGCGCGCGAGTGAGCAGCCAAACAAAGCTGTGCGCGCGTGAAAAGAGTTTTTTGTATGATTACATTTGTAGGATTCATACCATTCTGTTTTTATGGCTGTTTCCGCAAACGAAAAACTTAACCTGGCCCACAATTTTGTTCTCCACACAAACCGAAATATATTCCTGACCGGGAAAGCCGGAACCGGAAAAACGACTTTTCTTCAGCAGGTTAAACAGCTCAGCGCCAAACGTCTTGCGGTGGTGGCCCCAACGGGCGTAGCAGCCATCAATGCCGGGGGCGTAACGATCCATTCTCTTTTTCAGCTTCCGTTCGGTCCGTTAGTTCCAGGATCTACCCAGCGCGAAGGGCGGAAGTTCAACCGCGAAAAAATCAATCTGCTACGTACCCTCGATTTGTTGGTGATTGACGAAATCAGTATGGTCCGGGCTGATATTCTGGACGGAATTGATGAGATTCTTCGTCGGTACAGGCACAGCTCCCAGCCCTTTGGTGGCGTACAATTATTGCTGATTGGCGATATGCAGCAATTGCCGCCCGTCATTAAAGATGAAGATTGGGAACTGCTGAAGCCTTATTACGAAACCGGCTATTTTTTCAGTAGCAACGCATTACGTCAGACGCCCTACGTATCAATTGAACTGACGCACATCTATCGACAATCCGACGAGCGGTTTATTAGTTTGCTTAACGGCATTCGCGAAAAAACGATCACTCCGGCGCAGCTAGCTGATCTCAACCAGCGCTACGTTCCTGATTTCGCGCCCGACGATGCGGAAGGCTATATTACGTTATCGACGCATACCACAACGGCGCAGCAGATCAACATCACCAAACTTAAAGCATTAAAAACGCCACTTGCTACGTTCGAAGCCGTTATTGAAGGTGATTTCCCGGCGCACGCTTACCCCACCGAAGTTAGTCTGGACCTAAAAGTTGGTGCGCAGGTCATGTTTGTAAAAAATGACATTTCCCGCGATAAGCTGTACTACAACGGTAAAATTGGGCGGATAACCAGCATGGACGACGATGTGATCTACGTAACGAGTCAGTCGAATGGCGACGAAATTTCTGTGTATCCAGCCGCCTGGACTAATATTCGCTACAGCATCGATCCCACGACGAAAGAAATAAAAAGTGAGGCCATCGGTACGTTCACCCAGTTTCCGCTGAAACTTGCCTGGGCCATTACGATCCACAAAAGTCAGGGTCTTACGTTCGAGAAAGCGATTATTGATGCGTCGGCTGCGTTTGCACACGGGCAGGTATATGTAGCACTCAGTCGCTGTAAAACGCTGGACGGATTGGTGTTACGTGCCCCTATTCCGCCACGTAGTATTAAAACCGAGCTGGAGCTGGAAGATTTCCACGTGCAAGTTCAGCAACAAACGCCCACCGAACAGCACCTGTACGACGCCAAACGTACCAATCAGCAACAGTTGGTTCAGGAACTGTTTTCGTTCGAACGGACCGGTTCGCTACTGTACCGATGCCGCCGAATCGTCAATGAACATGCCAGCAGTTTGGACGAAGCGTGTAGTTCTATGATCTCGCAGTTGTCCGAAGAATTTCGGACGAAAGTCCGGGACGTAACGCAACGGTTTCTGGAGCAGCTACCGGCATACTTTACCAGCAACGATTTGCCTGAAACAAACGCAGCGTTGCAGGAGCGTGTCCGGAAAGCTGCTACGTATTTCCAGACCTTACTGGGCCATGAATTGATGCCGCTGCTCCAGCAATGCCCGACCGACTGCGACAATAAACAAGTTCGCGAAGCTATTCAGGAAGTGATGGACGAGCTGGAGAAAGAGTTATTCAGCAAGCTTCGCAGTTTTGAAAGTTGCCGGGAAGGTTTTGACGGGCTGGCCTATTTGCAGGCTCGCAACCGGGCCGAACTGGATTTTCAGTCCAGTCGAAAGAAAAGTGAACGTAATACCGACGAAACAGGAAAAGGGGGCTTATACGGTGCCTTGATAAAGTGGCGGAATGACCTTGCCGGAGAACACGATACGTCGGGCTACATGGTTCTGCCTCAAAAAACCATCGTCGAACTGGCTCGTCTTCGCCCAACCACCAAAGATGAGCTTCTGGCTATCAAAGGGTTTGGTAAAACCAAAGTCAAACAGATTGGCGAGGACGTACTGGCGGTTATTCGGGACTATCTGGAACGATCCGCGCGTTCGGCGGCTCCCAAAGAAAAGAAACCGAAACCCGCCAAGGGCGATTCTGGCGCGGCTACGGTAGCGCTTTTCCAGTCGGGCAAAACCATTGCTGACATTGCTACCGAACGCAGCCTAGCCGTTTCTACCGTTGAAGGCCACCTGGCCAAAGCCATCGCTGCGGGCGAACTGGCCGTGGAGGACGTACTCTCGGCTGACAAACTGGCAACCATCCGCACCTACCTCGATACGTATCGCCCTACAACGATGGGCGAAGTGATGAAAGGGCTCGGCAGCAGCGTAACATACGGCGAAATCCGGTTCGTGTTTAGCGCCATCCGCGCCGAAATGAGCAAGATTGGGGAATGAGACTATTACTATCGGCAAAACTCCAGAATGACGTATTATTTCGATAACCGAGGTAACTTATTCCCTTACGAGCTTATCCGTATTGATTCGCTCGATGAATTTGAACAGATGTTTGTGACCTCTTTCCCGCTTTCTAGCACACGGGTGGCCATCTATACAGGCATGCTTGAATACATTGAATCGTTAGGCGATACGTTGAACCAAGTCGCCTATAGCGGTAATTGGACACTATGGATAAACGGGAGTTTTACATCTAATAAGCTCAATCCGAATGATATTGATGTGCTAAGTTTATTAGATGACGACTCCAGTCTACGAGAAAACAAAGACTTGTTTGAACCGTTGTTTGCTCAAAATGCTTTTCAAACGTACCGGACTGATGCTTATTTTTTACTACATAATTCAACCGCTGAATCCGGGGAATTAGTAACTTACTGGAAAGATCAATTCGGTACAGATCGCAAGGGATTTCCGAAGGGAATTATTGAATTAGTAATGGACTTAAATTAATCAGGTAAAACCATGTCATTAAGTGAAGTTAAAAAACGACTGGAAGTGTTTTCGTCTGAGCGCATCCGCCAGACAGACGAACAGCTAAAAAAGCTTCGCCAACGGCAGCAGCAACAACCTTCAGTACCCAATGAACTTATGATTCAGAGTCTCGAAGACCGTAAAGAAAAGTTGAAACGGTAATCTACACAAGCATGCCCGACAACTTCACCACCGACCTCGTTAAAACCACCCAATCGCCAGCTTTAGCGCGCGAACCCGATTAACGGCGCTTGTGACCCAACTGCAAGCAGACGTTCAAGCATTGCAAGAATCTGAAACGTATCAATCTATAAGCCAATTAACGAGTTGGGATGTTTATTCTGCTGAGAAACGGCAGCAGTTAGAGGATCAACTAGAAGCGCTGGTAATTTAATTTCCGAATATACAGATTATCGGTTTCTGCTTTTAGCGTAAAAACAGTGATTTCAACTAGAAAAGTTTACGCGTAAAAGAAGCTATAATCTTCTCAGTACCCGCCGTAGAACTTACGTAATCCCCACTCAATAGCGGCTAGTGTCAGCACGACGAAAAACAACCAGCGCCAGTTAATCAACTCGTTCATTTCTTCGGTGCTGGTCAGGCGGGCCGGATGTGGACGAGTTGTCAGGTTTTGAACGAGGTCGTTGATGCGATTGGCGTTATAGAATTGCCCACCGGTTTGCTGAGCTAACTGACGAAGCATACCATGATCAGCGGTGGTATTGAGCGCTTCAAGCTGCAGATCACGTACTACAAACTGTCCAGACGATTGCTCCGCACGATTGTTCACGCTGACCGTAGCGCGGAACCGATACGCTCCTTCGGGAAGGCGGCTGATTTCGAAGCGGCTGTTGGCTGATGTCGGCGTATAATTGTACGAACGGGTTATCCCTTTTTCGTCGCTGATTTCCAACCGAACCGGTTTGTCGAATACGCGCTCGTAAATATCGTTGTACAGTTCTGTTTCAAAAATAACTTTCTCGCCCGCTACAAATTCATTACGTATCGGATACACCCGCAGCTTACGGCGATCTTCTTTCACCGAAATAAGCTGAATTACTTTCTGAATCAGTTCATCCACAACGTCCTGTTTGTCGGTCAAAGCGTATTCTTCGAGCCGCCATGACCACAATCCTTCTCCTGCCAGAACAGCCGTTTTTCGCGGACTTGTTACGTTGAGAGCCAACAACGGTTTCGCGGTACGGACACTACCAACCTGCTGCCACAATACCACTTCGGCGCCGGGCTGTAATTTGAACTCACCGTATGGAACCAGCATAGGTGGAAGCTTAGACAAAATTCCTAATCGGTCGGGGTCAAGATTAAGCTGTCGAAATTCGGGGTTAAAAAAGCCCGTTACCTTATCGCTTTGATTAGATTGAGCGGCCACCTGCATGACCGAATTTGACGTATTGAATGGCCCTAGCGCCGATTGATTCCCCAATACAAACAGCACGGGTGTATTTCTGGAAAAATATTTCTGAATCAGTGGATTTCCTACGCCACCATTATCCGGAATCTGGTGCAGGATAAGCAGGTCGTAGACTTTGTCGGTAGGTGGGGTTGCATCAGCAGCGGTGCCGGTCAGAATCCGAACGTCCAGCTCATAGTTCTGATTCCGCTCCAGAATATTTCGGATCGCTTTCACGTCGGGGTGAGGAGCGAGCGCCAGCAGCAGAATTTTCTCTTTGCCGTCAATGACGTCCAGGTACACGTCCTGCCGGTTGTTACGTGTGCTGAACTCGCCAGCCTGTGGCAACACTTCCACTACGTAGTGCTGTACACCTTTCTGGGTCGCGGTAGTCTGAAACGTAAGCTGATTGAATCGCAACGGCGAACCGGTATCATTCTTTCCGAAGCTGATCGACTGGCGTCCTAGTTCTTTCCCATTTTGGCGCAGCACGACCGTTGCGTTACGTCCCTGAAAGCCGTTGCTTACGATTTCGGCCTGTACTGGAAACTGATTGCCCAGATAGGCGATTCGATTGGCAATAATACCTTTGAGTTGAATGTCCCGTTTTGGAATGGTATCGCCCAGGCCAACTGTCTGAACAGCAAACGGATACTGCCCAAATGTGGGCGACAAGCCCTGGTTGAAGATTCCATCCGATACGAGAACTACGTCGGTAAGGTTCCGACCTTCATAATCGGAGCGAATCCCGGATAGTAAGCCAGACAAATCGCTGGTACGTTGCGTAAACGGAATTTGGGTCAGGTCGTCTCTTGAGGCTGTGTCGCCAAACGTACGAATCGAAACATTCAATCCTTTGTCGACCAACTGCTGCCGAAGAGTCTGCAATGCGGTAAGTGACTGATTGAGCGCTGGTCGGCCTGCAGCTGCTATCGATTCAGAATTGTCGATAGCCAGCACTACGTTCGGTTTTTCGGTTAGCGTTCGTAAGCTTCGAATCAGTGGATTCAACAGGAGAAAACATATGAAGCTGACGACCACAAACCGCAGCGCTGCCAATCCGTAGGTCGTCCGTTTATCGAATCCACCAACGGTTACCCCATTCGTTGCTAATCGGGGGAGTGGCTGATACATGGCAAATGCATACAGGGCCCCAATCAGAAAGCACACTAAAATCCACCAGGGTGAGGATTGAAAAATAAAATTCATAAGTAAGTGATGAACGATGAACGATGAACGATAAGTGATAAATATCTCTGACGTCAGCCCATTCATCACTCATCACTTATCCTTCCTCACTAAGTTAACATTCCTCCATCTACCTGTAGCACCTGTCCGGTGATGTAGCGGGAGAGATCGGAAGCTAAGAAAACAGCACAGTCGGCAACTTCGTCGGGCTGGCCACCTCGCTTCATTGGAATCTGCTGCTTCCACTCTTCGAGCGCTTTCTCGTTAATTTCGCCGGTCATTTCGGTTTCAATAAAGCCTGGAGCAATAGCGTTGGATCGAACATTACGTGACCCCAGTTCTAAAGCGACCGACTTAGTGAATCCAATGATACCAGCTTTGGAAGCAGCATAGTTGGCTTGCCCGGCATTACCCCGAATTCCTACAACCGATGTCAGGTTAATAATCGAACCAGCTTTTGCTTTCATCATGGGTTTAATGGCCGCCTTCGTCAAATTGAACACCGACTTTAAATTAACGTTAATAACGGTGTCCCATTGTTCTTCTGACATTCGCATCAATAAACCATCTTTGGTGATACCAGCATTATTGATCAGTACGTCGAGCTTCCCGAAGTCGGCTAATACGTTGTTGATGAGCTCTTCAGCAGCCTGAAAATTGGAGGCATCCGATTGGTAGCCTTTCACCTGTCCACCAAAAGCCCGAAGCTCTTCTTCCAATGCCTGTCCTTTTTCAACGCTCGACAGATAAGTGAAGGCAACAGCAGCGCCTTCCTGGGCAAATTTTTGGGCCATGGCCCGGCCAATTCCGCGCGAAGCGCCCGTAATCAAAGCAACTTTCCCTTGCAGTAAACTCATTTTGAATAATTATGGTAGAATGACAACTGTATAATGAGCCGAACCGTAACTAATTACTCATCATCCGTCGCTCTTTATACAATAAATGTTATCAAAAATAGGGTTTTAGAGGCAGTTTATTGCTATTGCAATACGTAGCGAATGGCAAAATTTACGGTCAATCCGGCCAGTAACCATCGATAAGCAGATCATTCACGTCTGAACTCGCCAACTCATTTGGTATTGCCAGAAGAGCCCTTTACTTTGCCGGGAATTCATCAGAATTTCGTATCATCTTTTACGAACCGACGCAGAATCGTTTTTGCTGGATTTACTGAACCAACCCTGCCATGTTACGTATCACTTATCTAATACAACTGACCTTACTGGTTGCCTCTACGCTTACTACGTTTGCTCAGAAAATTCACGCTCATAATGATTACGCTCAACCGCAACCATTTACCCGGGCGTATGAGCAACGAGCCGACTTTATCGAAGCCGACATTTGGTTACAGGATGGTAAACTGGTTGTCTCGCACGACAAACCAAAAGCCAACGCTCCTACCCTAGATTCCCTGTACCTGAAACCAATTGCCCAGTTGTTTGAGCAGAACAAAGGGAAGCCAAGCCCGGATCGCGATTACACATTTGCGCTGGTTGTCGATATAAAAGACAACCCCGCTGACGTATTGCCGAAGCTAATTGAGTTGCTTCAGCAACATCTTACGGTGTTCAGCCGATCGGCCAACCCCAAAGCGGTGCAGGTTATTGTGAGCGGCAATCGCCCCAAACTAGAACACTATCTCGATTATCCGCTGATTCAGTTTGATGGCCGCCCCAGCGAAGTATATGACCAGGAAACGCTCCAGCGTGTGGCGCTCATCAGCGATAATTTTCGTTCGTATTCGCAATGGAACGGCACGGATGAGTTATCAGACTTAGATCGGGATAAATTAAAGCGGGTTATAAAGCGGGCGCATAGCGATAATAAGCCTATCCGTTTCTGGGCTATTCCCGATAATCCTGCCGGTTGGAAACAATTGAAAAAATTAGGCGTCGACGTACTGAATACGGATAAAGTGGCAGAATGTGCACAGGCTATGCGCTAAGAATTGCGAGAGAAACGCCTTGGAATGATTCCGCCCAACGAAAACAAAGTAGCTTAGGACGTATCGGTTCTTTACTGAAAGAGGTTACAATCCTCTAATTCAGCAAAGAACCGCTTTTTTATGAAAAACGACTCCCGCTTCACTACGTCAAAACCTTTTTCTCACGTTCATCTCTTTTTCCAGTCAACCAGCCTCTTTACCCTACTTCTACTCTTGGCCGGTTTCACCCCAACGGGATCGAAACCAACAGCAACCCGCCAAGCGGATGTTATCATTTATGGTGGTACGTCGGCGGCCGTGACGGCAGCGGTTCAGGTCAAAAAAATGGGAAAATCGGTTATTGTTGTTTCTCCCGAAAACCATTTGGGCGGCTTATCGGCGGGCGGTTTAGGCTTTACTGATACAGGCAATAAAGAAGTGATTGGTGGGCTCTCCCGCGAATTCTATCAGCGTTTGTACCAGCACTATCAAACGAATGAAGCGTGGAAATGGCAAAAACAGACCGAATACGGCAACAAAGGACAGGGAACTCCCGCTATCGACGGAACCAATCGGACGATGTGGATTTTTGAACCCCACGCTGCCGAAAAGGTTTTTGAGGATTTCGTGAAAGAATACAAAATTCCTGTTTACCGGAATGAATGGCTCGACCGTTCGGCGAAGGGCGTATCGAAACAGAGAAACGCAATTCGTTCTTTCCGTACGCTGAGCGGTACGGTTTACGAAGGCAAAATGTTTATCGACGCTACGTATGAGGGCGACCTGATGGCAGCCGCTGGCGTTAAATACCACGTAGGGCGCGAAGCCAACAGCGTTTATGACGAAAAGTGGAATGGTGTACAGGCGGGTGTTTTTCAGCATGGCCATTACTTCAAGACGAACATCAGTCCGTACAAAGTTGCTGATGATCCAAAAAGCGGATTGCTGCCCGAAGTGTCGGCAGAGAAACCCGGGACAAACGGCACAGGCGACCACAAAATTCAGGCGTATTGTTTCCGGATGTGCCTGAGCAATCATCCCGACAATCGTATACCGTTCCCGAAACCCGAAGGATATGATCCAGCGCGTTACGAACTCCTGGCGCGCGTGTTTGCCAGTGGCTGGCGTGAGACGTTCAATAAATATGACGCCATCCCGAATCGCAAAACGGATACGAATAACCACGGTCCTTTTAGCACAGATTATCTCGGCAAAAATTACGATTACCCCGACGCTACGTATGAACGACGCAAACAGATTATTAAGGACCATGAATTATACCAGAAAGGGTTGATGTATTTTCTGGCGAATGATGCGAAAGTTCCGAAAGATGTTCACGACCAGATGCAACAGTGGGGTCTGGCTAAAGATGAATTTATTGACAATGGGCACTGGCCGCACCAGATATACGTTCGGGAAGCCCGGCGGATGCTCGGCGTTTTTGTAATGAAAGAGGCCGATGCGCTCGGAAAAACAACGGTACCACAACCGATTGGCATGGGGTCTTATGCGCTGGACGCTCACAATTCGCAGCGCTACGTTAAAGAGGATGGATTTGTCCAGAACGAAGGAGATATTGGCGTTCATCCTGACAAGCCTTACTCAATTGCCTACGGATCAATTCTTCCCAAAGAAGCAGAATGTAGTAATCTGCTGGTGCCCGTCTGTGTGTCAAGTTCGCACATTGCCTATGGGTCGATACGTATGGAACCCGTGTTTATGATTCTGGGGCAATCGGCTGCTACGTCCGCCGTTCTGTCGATCATCAATAACATAACGCCCCAGCGGTTGCCTTACGAAAAGCTAAACAAAGTACTGCTCGCCGATAAACAGCGGCTGACGCTGTAATTGACTCCAGTCAGTCAGTAAACCTTACCTGGATTTAGCTTATAGTATTACGTATTCATTGACTTACCTAATCTATAGTTTGTATGCTCGATATTCCTCAAATCAAGAAGCCTCCTGTTACGTACGATGTAGTCATTGTTGGCTCTGGTGCTGGCGGTGGTATGGCAGCTTATACATTGGCCAAAGCGGGTGCGAAAGTAGCCTTGCTCGAAGCAGGTGGCTACTATGATCCGGCTGATCCAAAGTACATTACCCAATTAAAATGGCCTTGGGAATCGCCCCGACGCGGTGCTGCTACCGAGTTCAGATCGGGTAGTGATTTCGACGCGGCCTGGGGTGGCTGGGAGATTGAAGGAGAACCTTATTCTGCCAAAGCCGGTACGGAATTCGACTGGTTTCGTTCGCGGATGCTGGGCGGACGCACCAATCACTGGGGTCGTATTTCCATGCGCTTCGGTCCCGACGATTTCCGTCGTCGTTCACTTACGGGTGTCGGCGACGACTGGCCTATTACTTACGAGGACATGAAACCGTTTTACGACCGTGTCGACCGGCTCATTGGCGTTTTTGGTTCTATCGAAAATATACCAAATGAACCCGATGGTATTTTCCTGCCGCCACCCAAACCACGTCTGCATGAACTGATGATTCGGAAAGGGGCACGTAGCATCGGGATTCCAGTTATTCCGTCGCGACTTTCAATTCTGACGAAGCCAATCAACAACGAACGGGGCTCGTGCTTTTACTGTCGTCAGTGTAACCGGGGCTGTCAGGCGTATGCCGATTTTTCGGCCTCATCGGTTTTGTGTATCCCAGCCGTTAAAACGGGAAACGTAACACTGATAAACGGCGCTATGGCACGTGAAGTCCTGACCGATCCGCAAACAGGATTGGCGACGGGTGTTAGCTACGTGGATAAAGCGACCTTGCAGGAAATAACGATACGTGCCAAAGCGGTTATGCTCGGAGCCAGTACGTGCGAGTCGGCCAGGATTCTGCTCAATTCCAAATCGGCGCGTTTCCCCAATGGGTTGGCCAATAGTAGTGGTGTTGTTGGTAAATACCTGAACGATTCGACGGGAGCAAGCCGCTCGGGATTCGTGCCTGCTCTAATGGACCGTAAACGCTATAACGAGGATGGCGTTGGCGGTATGCACGTCTTTACGCCCTGGTGGCTCGACAATAAAAAACTTGATTTCCCGCGTGGGTATCATATCGAATACGGTGGCGGCATGACTATGCCGGGCTATGGTTATGGCTCAGGCATCGAATCACTCAACGGAACCATTCCGGGTCGGGATGGAAAAACAAAAGTGGGCGGTGGCTATGGTGCAAGTTTAAAAGATGACTATCGACGGTTTTACGGCGCATATATCAGCATGTCAGGGCGAGGTGAACCTGTACCGCTCGAAAGCAATTACTGCGAAATTGACCCCGATAAGGTCGATAAATATGGTATTCCTGTGCTGCGTTTCCACTACAAATGGTCGGATTACGAAGTAAAACAGGCCAAGCACATGCAGGATACGTTCGAGGAAATTATTCACGCAATGGGTGGTATTCCGCTCGGCCCAAAACCCGGCCCTAACACGGCTCACGGTTACGGTCTGGCAGCTCCAGGACGTATCATTCATGAAGTAGGTACGGTACGTATGGGTAGCGATCCACGGACGTCGGCCCTGAATAAGTATCAGCAGGCTCATGACGTCAAAAACTTATTTGTGATTGATGCGGCTCCGTTTGTTTCTCAGGGCGATAAGAACGTAACGTGGACGATTCTGGCGGCTTCTATGCGTACTTCGGAATATCTGATTGATCAGGTGAAGCAGAAAAGTATTTAAACTTACGCAATAAAAAAGCCGTCTGAGTTGTGCACCCAGACGGCTTTTTTATTGTGTAATCTATAGGTTATTCAACCACAGCTTCTGGTTTTCTTACCGTAATGGTCAGGTTTTCACCTTCGCCACTGTAGTCGGCCATAATTACGTCACCATCTTTTAGTTCGCCCTTTAGAATTTCTTCTGCAACGGGATCTTCGAGGTAACGCTGAATAGCACGGCTCAACGGACGGGCACCGTATTGCTGATCGTAACCTTTTTCTGCCAGGAAATCTTTCGCCTTATCGGTCAACTCAACATTATAGCCAAGGTTGGTCACGCGACTGAGCAACTTGCCCAACATAAGGTCAATGATTTTGTGGATGTCTTCGCGTTGCAGCGAGTTGAACACAATCACATCGTCCAGACGGTTGAGGAACTCAGGTGAGAACGCTTTCCGAAGGGCACTTTGAATCGTGCTTTTCATCAACTCATCCTGAGATTCGGCTGACTTACGCGTTGAGAAACCAATACCCGCACCGAAATCTTTCAGGTCACGAACCCCAATGTTCGAGGTCATGATAATGATCGTGTTACGGAAATCTACCCGACGCCCTAAACCATCCGTCAGAATACCATCGTCGAGCACTTGCAGCAGAATGTTGAACACATCCGGGTGTGCTTTTTCGATTTCGTCCAGTAGCACAACGCTGTAGGGTTTCCGGCGGATTTTCTCGGTCAACTGACCACCTTCTTCGTAACCAACGTATCCCGGAGGGGCACCAACCAGTCGGCTAACGCTGAATTTCTCCATGTATTCCGACATATCGATACGTACCAGTGCATCGTCTTTGTCGAACAGATACGTAGCAAGTACTTTGGCCAACTCCGTTTTACCAACGCCTGTCGGTCCTAGGAAAATGAATGAACCAATTGGTTTCTTAGGATCTTTCAGACCAACGCGTGTCCGTTGAATGGCTTTCACCAGTTTTTCAATGGCAGCGTTCTGGCCGATAACCTTGCCTTTCAGTTCCTCGCCCATGTTGACGAGTTTCTTACCTTCGTCGTTCGATACGCTCGTAACCGGGATTCCCGTCATCATCGCTACGACTTCAGCTACGTTTTCTTCATTAACCGTATAGCGACGTTTTTTGGTATCTTCTTCCCAAGCTTGTTTTGCGCGCTCAAGCTGATCGATCAGGCGTTTTTCCTTATCGCGGAGCTGAGCTGCTTCTTCGTATTTCTGGCTCTTAACAACCTGGTTTTTCTCCTTCTTGATATTCTCGATCTGCTCTTCCAGCTTCAGAATATCTTCAGGAACCGTAATGTTGGAAATATGTACGCGAGCCCCAACTTCGTCGAGTACATCGATAGCTTTATCGGGCAGGAAACGGTCAGAGATATAACGCTCCGACAATTTCACAGCAGCCTCAACTGCTTCTTTCGTGTAATTGACGTGGTGGTGATCTTCGTATTTATCCTTGATGTTATTGAGAATTTCGATGGTTTCATCAATCGACGTAGCGTCGACCATAACCATCTGGAAACGACGGGCCAGCGCACCATCCTTCTCAATGTACTGACGGTATTCGTCCAACGTAGTAGCACCAATGCATTGGATGTCGCCCCGTGCTAATGCCGGTTTGAACATATTCGACGCATCAAGCGAGCCCGATGCACCGCCAGCCCCAACGATTGTATGCAACTCATCGATGAACAGGATCACTTCCGGCGATTTTTCCAGTTCGTTCATAACGGCCTTCATCCGCTCTTCAAACTGACCCCGGTATTTTGTACCCGCTACGAGCGATGCCAGATCGAGCGTAACAACGCGCTTGCCAAACAACACCCGTGATACTTTTTTCTGAACGATACGTAGCGCCAAGCCTTCAGCGATAGCCGTTTTACCAACACCCGGCTCACCAATCAGAATCGGATTATTTTTCTTCCGACGGCTCAAAATCTGGGCCACACGCTCAATTTCTTTTTCACGACCAACAATCGGATCAAGTTTACCGACCTCCGCGAGTTTAGTCAGATCACGGCCAAAGTTATCCAACACGGGCGTCCGCGATTTTTCGGAGCCTTTTGGATCTTTGCCAGAGCTGGAGCTGCTGCCGCCGAACATCCCACGGTCGTTGTCGTCATCATCGGTTTCAGGGCCCATCACCGGACGGCTTCCTGAAGATTGATATTCCAGCATCTCCTTAATGACTTCGTAATTAACATTAAACTTATTGAGAATCTGCGTGGCGACATTGTCTTCATCGCGCAGAATCGATAACAGAAGGTGCTCCGTACCAATGAGCGGGCTTTTAAAGATTTTAGCTTCCAGATACGTGATTTTCAGCGTCTTCTCTGACTGACGAGTCAGTGGAATATTCGCCAGATTTTTCACATTGTTGGTCGCAGTTCCTTTTGTAGCCGTTTCAATGGTAACCCGAAGTTCATCGAGCGAGATGCCGAGTTTTTTCAGCAGCCCCACTGCAACTCCTTCTCCTTCACGAATCATACCAAGCAGCAGATGTTCCGTGCCGATATAATCGTGGCCCAGGCGCAAGGCTTCTTCCCGACTCAGCGTGATAACCTCCTTGACGCGATTTGAGAATTTTGCTTCCATTCGTTTTAGGGTCTCCTTAGGTAAGCGTACTACTGGCCTAACGAAGAGTTTAAAGGATTTGTTCACTCCCGAAGACCGGCCATCAACACGTCCGAAGCGGCCGGTCCCTGGCAGAACAACAGGTCTATTATACTAAGATTTGGTACAAATTCCTGGCCAAAATTTTGCAGATAACCAATCGGTCTATGAAATAGATACGATTCCGACTGATTTCGCGGATTTACTCTTGACCGGGCATCAAATGAGCCAACTGGTGCGTCTTTATCGTACCAATCTGTCAGGTCAATGGAGACGCGTACCCGCAGTAGTTTCAGACAAATTGTCAGCAACTCAAAATTTAATTCAAACAGAAACGTCCAGTTTTTTTTGTAGACCCGCTCAAAGTCAGGCGCGTAATACTCAAAAAACGGTGCCTTTCCATAAGCCGCCTGCAAACATCGCCAGTGGTGCATTCGCCAAGTCTGACTATTGTCGATCCTAAGATCGCGGATTGGCTGATGATGCGTCCCCTGCTGCACAGGCACGGTGAGGACATCTACTTTATTTGCCGTCAGAACGTAGCAGCGATTTCTGTAACTTTGCTTCTGATAATGCTCCTGGGCCTCAAGTCGAACATTTTCGAATTGCACTACTCCTGATATATAATCTAAACAAGGCAGGTAGTGTAATTCAATAAGTAAGTTGGTCGGCTGAGACGCGACCGGATTCGGCGTTATCTGGTACTTTTCCAATCAAAACAAACGTATCCGTTCACAAATAAAGCAAAAATTTCATACCACCAACGATTTTTGTAAATTTTTAATTTTTAGACAAAATGATGCTTTCATCGTTTACTAAGTCTGCTCTTTCCAAATGAGGTTTTTTCGCTTTTTATCGCGCTTGCCATTTAGTATCTTATATGGTATTTCCAATGTATTATATTTTTTATTACTGCATATAATCCGCTATAGACGCCAGGTTATCCAGGAAAACCTAAAGCTTTCATTCCCAGAGAAATCAGCAGCAGAAATTAACCAAATCGCCAAAGGATTCTATCGTAATCTGGCCGATATCATCGTTGAAACTATTAAACTCCCAGCCCTATCACCAGACGAACTAAAACGGCGAGTTAAGATCACCAATATAGATGTAATACAGCCGCGTATACAGGCTGGTCAAACCGTTATTGGGATGACATCTCACCAAGGTAACTGGGAATGGATTCCGGCTATAATGGTCTTGAATGGTATACCGGTAGATAGCATCTACAAACCTCTGAGCAGTCCATTTTATGAGAAGTTAATGCTTTACATCAGGGCTAGTTTTGGACCAGTTCCCACACCGATGCATACTTTGCCACGGCAGATGGTCGCTCGTAAACATATACCCAGGGTGATTGGCTTAGTTTCTGATCAGGTTCCCGACATACCGGAGCAAGCCTATTGGACTGACTTTCTGCACCGGGATACCCCTTTCTACCCAGGCGGTGAACGACTGGCTCGTAGTCGGCAACTGCCCGTTTTTTATTTTGAAATGGTACGGCTGAGTCGGGGTTATTACAAGCTGACGTTTAAATTAATTGCTGAACCACTTTACACTGATCTACCTTTAGGCAGCATTCTGGAACGCTACCGCGATCTGCTTGAAAAAACTATACGGAATAATCCCTCAGACTGGCTGTGGTCGCATAAACGCTGGAAGCATTGGCGGGAAAAATGGATTAAAGTAGGGGCGAAACTAGAATAAAAGAGTATAATATTCTGTAAAACAGTATATTGCGTAAATTTTGACTATTCCGATTCTCTTATTTCGCGAAATGCTGTTTCTTCGTTTTTTATCCTATTTACCGTTTAGCTTACTTTATCTTCTCTCTGATCTACTTTACATTCTTATTTACTACGTAGTTGGATACAGAAAAACTGTTGTTCTGAATAACCTGCAACGTTCTTTTCCCGACGAGTCACCTGAACGACTGAAGCAGATGGCAAAAGGCTTTTACAGAAATCTGCTCGATATTCTGGTAGAGACCGTCAAACTACCGGATATTTCGCCACAGGAACTTCAGAAACGGCTACATTACACGAATCCATCGCTACTAAAGGAATATATAAACGCCGGACAAACCGTCATCTGTACGGGTTCGCACCAGTGCAACTGGGAGTGGGTTCCTTCGGCTGCCGTTGTCATTGGCATTCCGGTCGATAGCGTTTATAAAACACTGACCAATCCAAAAATGGAAGTGTTCATGCAGCAGGTCCGGGGAAGTCACGGCGCCATTCCTACACCTATGAAACAGTTGCCACGTCAGCTAGCTGTTCGGAAAGATATACCCCGTGTTATTGCCCTCGTAGCTGATCAGGTTCCCGACGTACCGGAGCAGGCGCACTGGATGGATTTTCTGCATCAGGATACGCCTTTTTACCCGGGTACCGAACGACTTGCCCGTAGTCGCAGTTTCCCTGTCTTTTTTCTGGAACTGGTGCGTGTGAAACGCGGGCATTACGAAGGTACGTTCTCGCTCATTGCCGCCCCACCCTTTAATGATCTGCCAGAAGGTGCTATTCTGGAACGTTACCGCGACAAGCTCGAAGAAGCAATACGTAATAACCCATCAGACTGGCTGTGGTCGCATAAACGCTGGAAACACTGGCGGGAAAAATGGGTTAAAGTAGGGGCGAAACTAGAATAGACAAATAGGACGTAACGAAATTTATCAATTCGTTACGTCCTATTTTTATTGTAGGGTATGAACTACCAATTATAATGTGTCCCGCCGGGCCTTTTCTGTCCGGGCTGAATCACGCTTCGCTTTGATTCTATCGGCTTCTGTAACAATGGCATTCTCGGCCTTATCTAATCCTCTATTGACCGCATTCCCTACTTTTTGTGCGGTTGTATCAACCGCTTCACTGGCGGCTTTTGCTTTGCGTTTTGCTCCTTTTCCAGCTTCCTTAGCGGCATCACCGATGTTCTGCCCAGCATTGTTCAGATCTTCTTTCACGCGAGCCTTGCGTTCCGCTTTTTCCTGACGGCGCATTTCCTTTTTGCTCATCGTTGATGAGTCCTGTGCATATGCTCCAACACTTAGTATAGTAGCAATAGCCAGTATACTTACTATTTTCGTTTTCATAACAGTTTCTTAATTAAATCAAGGTGTAATGCTCTGGTTGATTGTCTTATATGGTAATTTATGACTCTTAAACTGGTTGCCCGTAATTTTTGTTTTCAAAAAATTAACTAATCAACTCATTATCAGACCATAATCATATCTATGCACTCAATGATAATGGATTGGTATGGTTAAAGTAGCGCAATAAAATACCACTATTTTCTGCAACAGCATACTGGGCCAGGCCATCACCCGAACACTTTCTAATGGCGTTACGTTGTGAGTGTAGACAATCGAAAACCGGGAAACCGCTTTTTCCGTACCTTTGTCTGGCCAACCGGCACTGCCGCTACTCGTATGCTTGATTCGTTGATTACGCCTTCACAATCAGCCACATTGACTGATGCACCCACGCTTTATACACCCTCGTTAACCGAATACATCCGCCGGAAAACCATCACGGTCCATATCGGCGACGTCCCGATGGGGTCCGATTATCCAATTCGGGTACAGTCGATGACAACGGTAGATACAATGGACACACCGGGCTCCGTAGACCAGGTCATTCGCATGATTGAAGCTGGCTGTGAGTATGTGCGTATTACGGCTCCAAGCGTCAAAGAAGCGCAGAATCTGGAGAATATTCGTAAAGAATTACGAGCGCGAGGTTATACTACACCTCTGGTTGCAGACATTCACTTTACGCCCAATGCTGCCGAACTGGCCGCCCGGATTGTGGAGAAGGTACGTATCAATCCTGGTAACTATGCCGATCGCAAACGCTTTGAATTCATCGATTATACCGATGCGGCTTATGCGTCGGAACTGTCCCGAATTCGGGACAAATTCCTCCCGCTGGTACGTATCTGTAAAGAATACGGTACGGCCATGCGCATCGGAACTAACCATGGTTCGCTGTCCGACCGGATTCTAAGCCGTTATGGTGATACGCCCGTCGGAATGGTGGAGTCGGCACTTGAATTTCTGCGAATTTGCGAAGACGAAAATTATTACAACATCACTCTGTCGATGAAGTCAAGTAATCCGCAGGTGATGGTGCAGGCGTATCGATTACTGGTGCAACGTCTGGACGAAGAAGGGCTAAAACCATACCCTCTCCACCTGGGCGTAACGGAAGCGGGCGAAGCCGAAGATGGACGTATCAAATCGGCGCTGGGTATCGGTACGCTGTTAGAAGATGGTATTGGTGATACGGTACGCGTATCCTTAACGGAAGAGCCTGAACGCGAAGCTCCTGTAGCACAAGCCCTGATCGATCGTTACACGAATCGGGCAGAACGTAGCAATCCTATTCCGCCGATTACTACGTATCCTGTCAATCCGTTCCAGTATTCTCGCCGGACAACCCAGGAAGTTGTCAATTTTGGCGGGCAGAATGTACCACGTGTCATTGCCGATTTCAGCCAGGTAGCTGTTCAGACGCATGACGATTTAAAGCCAATCGGCCATTTCTATCTGCCCGAACCGGACAAATGGCGCATGAACGATCTGGGGGCCGATTACGTCTATACAGGTTCTCATCCAGCGCAGTTCATGTTGCCCAACGGGCTGAAGCAGATTCTGGATTACGGCGTTTGGCAAACCGTTTCAGATCAGGTCAATACGTTCCCGTTACTCGTATCCGATACGTACCAAAAAGCTCGCTCAGAGAACCAAATCCTGCATTCCCGGCTGAATTTTGTTCAACTTACTCTGTTGGATTTATCAACTGACATACTAAATACGCTACGTTCCGACACTACCGCCGTTTTGGTTATCCAGACCGATAATGCGCATGCCATGCCCGAATTGCGTCGGTTGTTTGTCGAACTAATCAATCAGAGAATTAATTCGCCGGTTGTTGTACAACGTACCTATACCGACGTAGCACCCGAAAACTTAGCACTTTATGCCGCTACCGATGTAGGCGGGCTGCTAATCGACGGTTTGGGTGATGGCATTATGCTGTCGGCGACGAATCCGGATCAGCTAAAATCGCGCAACAACCTGGCTTTTGGCATTTTACAGGCAGCTCGAACCCGCATTACGAAAACGGAATACATATCGTGTCCGTCCTGTGGTCGTACATTATTCGATTTACAGGAAACTACGGCTATGATTCGGCAACGCACCGATCATTTGAAAGGAGTTAAAATCGGCATTATGGGTTGTATTGTTAACGGTCCGGGCGAAATGGCGGATGCTGATTATGGCTATGTGGGTATCGGACGTGATAAAATTGCACTGTACCGGGGCCAACAGGTTATTAAAAAATCGGTTTCTGCCGAACGTGCCGTTGACGAATTGATCGAGCTAATCCGCGAAGACAACCGCTGGATAGAGCCCTCAGTAGAGAATCTTTAAGGGAAAAAGTGTGATGAATAATTAAGGTTTCGGCAATGTTTCCGACGCCATTCTTGTTACCTAAATGAGCAGTATTATTCGTTGTACGTTCTTCGCTAACCGCCCGTGAATAGATTCATTGATTACCTCAAAATTGGCCCTGTTTTCGCTTATTTTCTGCGCGTGTTTCGCAAGCCTGACCCTAATCTTCCAAGCAGTGTAAACCTACGGATGATGCATGGCATCAATCGAATCTCGATTCTTATGTTTCTGTTTGCAATAATCGTCTACACCGTACGGCATTGTTTCCGATGAACGTAGAAACCATTCGCGAGTATTGCATTGCCAAACCTGGCGTAACCGAATCCTTTCCATTCGGGGGCGATGCACTGGTGTTTAAAGTGGGCGGAAAGATGTTTGCGCTACTGTCAACAGAAAGTCAGCCCACCACGATTAACCTCAAGTGCGATCCTGAGTTAGCCGTCCAGCTACGTGAAGAACATTCGGCCGTAACACCGGGTTACCACATGAACAAAACACACTGGAATACAGTCACGGTTGATGGGCGTGTGCGTACAAGTGAGCTTCAGGAGTGGATTGATCACTCATTTGAGTTGGTTAGAAAGAGTTTACCAAAGGCTGTTCAGGCTCAATTGGGCTGAAATTGCTGAGGATGTTCTTACCCTATTCACAAATAAGCTTGCCGAGCAAATGCGAACCGGAAGCCCGAAATTTCAAGAATCCTTTGCCTCTAATATTGCTGATTTGTTTGCCCAAATCGGGCCAAAGATTGTAAATTCGCAGAATTAGATAAACCAGACTGAGATATGGAAGTTGTAGCGCTAGGTCTGCTTTTTTCACTTTATTTGACAATTCGCTATTTTCTGGTAGATCACGATACGTTGGCCGATAAAGATCGTAAACGCTTCCGATCAGGAATTGAATTAATTAATAGCCGAAAATTCGATGAAGCGCATCGCTTTTTCGACGACGTTGTTCGTCAGTATCCAAAATCCGCTGTTGCCTATGCTTACCGGGGCAAGTGTCATCTCGTTCAGGAAAATTATTATTCTGCCATCTACGATTTGACCCAGGCAATCAATCTGGACAATACACTCGCTGAGTGTTACCTGGATCGTGGCGTTGCTTACTACAATACGCAGGAATTCCAGCTCGCCTTTCGGGAATTTGACAAAGCGGTTTGGCATTTCCGGGACGAAAAACCGGATGCGTATCGCTGGCGCGCTTTAGCCCGTATTCAGTTTCGGCAGCTCCCTCAGGCCGAAAACGATCTACGTCGGGCAGTCACGCTTGGCGACGAGAACTCGTTCAACATTCTTCGTCAGCCTCCATTTACCCGCCCCGTTTTTCAACGAAAGTAACCTGGGAGTTTTGATTAGCGATTCAGCGTTAAATTTTGTTCACAGCCTAAAAAAGGGCTCTTCAAGTTGAAGAGCCCTTTTTTA
>NZ_JBMDWV010000306.1:0-23706 GCF_048594605.1 Spirosoma sp. | reverse complement strand
AGGGGGGGGCTTTAGTGTGGTTTTTGAACACACCACACCACACACAACACCACAATTTTTTTGAAAAAAATCGGCGATTTTACCTGAACAATTTTATTCTAATACGCATCGAAAACGCTTCTACTCCTATGGAAAATGATTATCTGGAGAGCGCCAGAAAGCAATTTGAGTACTACAAAATGCTCGGCGAGAAAACCATTGAGCAGCTTCCTGACGACGCGCTGTTCTGGCAATACAATTCGGAAAGCAACAGCATTGCAACCATCGTCAAACATCTATGGGGCAACATGCTGTCGCGATGGACCGATTTTTTAACTACCGATGGCGAAAAAGCATGGCGGGATCGGGAAGCTGAATTTGAGAACGATATAACAACCCGACAGGAACTACTCGCCCGATGGAAGGAAGGATGGGATTGCCTCTTTGATGCGCTGAACACGCTGACGGAAGCCGATTTGACCAAAATAGCCTACATCCGAAATATGGGCCATACTGTCCTCGAAGCCATCAACCGGCAGTTAGCGCACTATCCGTATCACATCGGCCAGATTGTGTTTATTGGCAAAATGGTTTGCGATAATGACTGGCAATCCCTTTCGATACCCAGGGGAAAATCAAAAGCGTATAATGACGATAAGTTTTCGCAACCGAAGTCAAAAAAGCATTTCACGGATGATTTTTTAAACGATTCCAAACAATAAAACGCGCGAAGCAGACGATTTATACAACCAGATTTAGCGCCAGCACACCCAGCAGCCCGACGACAGAAACGATGGTTTCCATCAGCGACCAGGTACGTATCGTTTGCCCGATGGTCAGGTTGAAGTACTCTTTGAAAAGCCAGAAACCACCGTCGTTGATGTGCGAAAACATCAGGCTTCCAGAACCAATGGCGAGCACCATCAGCTCAGGTTTTATGGCCTGCGATTGCAGCAGCGGCATAATAATACCCACCGTTGTTAAGCCCGCGACAGTGGCCGAACCCACGCACACGCGAATAAAAGCGGCAATGCCCCAACCCAGCAGCAAGGGCGGAATGGCGGCATCGGCCAGTAGGCTACCTATGTATTTGCTGGTGCCGCTATCGCTGAAAACCTGCTTCAAGGCTCCGGCTCCGGCAATAACCAGCAAGATCGGCGCGACCGCTTTTACTGCTTCTTCGAGGTCTTTCGTGATGGCTTTCATGGTTTGCCCCTGCCGAATGCCCAGGAAATACATAGCCACCAGCACTGACACCAGCATACCGATATACGGTTCAGCAAGCAGTACAACCGCCGTTTTTAAGGGCGACGAATCGGGTAAGGCACTTTTCAGCGGGCCAAAGGTGGTCAGGAGCAAAACGGGTAGTAACGACACAAAAAAGCTGATTCCTGCACCCGGCAAATTCGTCGTGGGCACTTCCTCAATGTCAAATATCTCCTTGTCATTTGTTACGCGCATGTTTACGAGCGTTTTACCAAATATCGGCCCGGCAATAATGATCGCCGGAATGGCTACGATAAGCCCATACAGAAGCGTTTGCCCGATGTTGGCGTTGAGCTGACTCGCAACAGCCGACGGCGATGGGTGGGGCGGCAAATAACCATGTGCCACCGACAAGGCCGATAACATAGGCACCGCTATCGATAATAACGGAAGCCGGGACGAAGCGGCAATGGTGAAAATCAACGGCGCTACGATAATGAAACCGGCATTATAAAACAGCGGAATTCCGACCACAAAACCCGCCAGAGCCAGGCCCCAGCGAATATTTTTGATGCCAAACAAACCAATCAGTACATTGGTGATTCGCTTAGCGGCCCCACTTTCGGCAACTAAACGACCCAGCATAGCCCCGAAACCGATAATCAGCACCAGATCGCCCAGCGTACCGCCAATCCCCGTCTGAATCGACTTCCCGACAGCCGCTACGTCCATCCCCGACGCTAGCCCAATGCCAAGCGATACGAGCACGAACGAGATAAAAGTGTCTAAACGAACAAAAGCGACTAAAAAAACAAGCGTCAGAATACCAAGTAACGTCAGAATAAGGGGCATGAATAGCAGTAGAATGGATGACAGGCGATTTTACAATAAGCTGGCTTATAAATCTAACTCATTGAAACGATAAAGCGTACGCGGCTAATTTTTCTACTTCTTTTGCCTGCAAACTGGTTACATCAAATGGCACTACGTGCAGGCGCATCGTAGCATCATAATCAAATACGGCAAGCGGTTGCTGGAACGTAGTATTAGCCGGATAAATCAGAACCAGATCGTTGGCGCCATACTTCTTTCCGTAAGCATAAAGTTGATATAAATCAGCCTGCTCGATGCCATAATTGCCTTTCTTATCCTGACCGTTAACCACTTTCCATTTCGTATCCAGTACGAACGTTTTGTCAGCATGCCGGATCAACATGTCGGGGCGAAGTTTGAACTTAGGCACTCCAATATGTTCGTCTACCAGGTGCGCCGACGACTCCTGCACCGTTACGTTACCCGCTTCGGGCCAGTACGTTCGGATGCCATACGCTACGTATTCTTCAAAGACCCGTTCCATCAGAAACAGCAGCGACAAACTGGGCATCTGACCAGCTTTGGCACCAAATCCCTGGTGGCTTAAAAGGGCCTCTGCCCAACGTAACGCGGGTTCGTAGCGGGCAAAAAGTCGGCTGGTTCGGCGAATCGCTTTCAGATCATCCGGTATTGATTCCGCAACCGGCACATCTTCCAGCGTGGCCAGAAATTGCTGAATACGACGCTGATTGGCAGCACTTTCTGTCTGGTGATACACATACAGCAAGGTTGTTTTCAGCACCCGGTTGGCGGCTACGTCGGCAGTCAGTCGTTCGTAGGCAACGGCGAGTCGTTCGGCATGGTGATTATTTTCACGGAGTTGTCGGGCGATCTGAAATTTTCCTTTCCAGAACGGTTCGTTACGTTCGACCATTACGTAAGCCCGCTGAATTCCCTGTTGAACAATCGGCTCGATTGTATCCAGAAATGCCCGCACGAACACGTCCCAAAGTGGTAGATACGTAGCGCTCGTATGGGCTGTCTTAAGCGTACGAAACGGGCTATAACGAACATACCGAAGCATATTGAGCAATAGTGACCGCGGATTGGCAGGTGGCTCAATTTTCGGCAGAATTTCGAGATGTATTCCTGCCGAAAGCGGCAGCAGCCCAACGTAGTTGCGTACTCGAATCAGTTCCCGCCCTTTCTGAATAGTAAACGTCAGCAGTATGTCGGCCTGGTCGGATTCCGATGCAAACCGACGTAGTAACTGAAACACCCGATCGGGTACCAGAATCCCGTCTGTCGGGGGTTCGGGCCACTGCTGATCGCTGCCAATCAACCCATTTTCAGAAATGGAATAGGTCATATTAGTTAGTCTGCTAAACAGATTAACCACAGAGGCATAAAGATTACTTCATTAATGATCTCGATAACTCTGTGGTTAATCCAGCAATTTATTTATCGTAACTGATACGCCCGAACCGGCTGCTGATTAATGCCAAACAATAACGTATTGCCCATGGCTAAAACGCTACGTACATCGCCTGTGAGTTGAAATCCAGATTGCGACTGCGGCATCGCCGTAAATCCACCCCGACCATCGCCACGTAACAGCAATCCGTAATTGGCATCGGACCGACCAAATCGCAGACGCACCTGCGACGTATTGCCACAAAGCAACATATCTTTTTTACCATCCCGATTATAATCCAGCGATGTAATGGTGAAAATCGGAGAAATCTGGGCAGCCAGCGGCAAGGATTTTTCGGTAAACTTTCCTGCTGGCGTACTGGCAAAATACATGGTTTTCAGCTCATTGGCGGTCAGTTTTTCAGCATCCTGGAGTTCTTCCGGTTTGAATACGTCGGTTAACGTAGCGTTGGAATAGCTATCGTAGTTCGTGAACCGATGACGTAGCATACCCACCTGCTCAAGCAGTTCGTCGCGGGTAGCGTGCGGGTAGCTTTTGCCCTGCACATACAGGCAGAGAATCGGATCAATCTTGCCGTTTTTATCAAAGTCCTTGTAAATCAGTTCAGCGGGTTCGCTGTCGCTGGCGCGGCATTGCGTATTCAAACCCTGATTGCCCACCACCAGATCAGGCCGACCGTCGCCGTTCAGATCATCGACCAGCAGTTTGTTCCACCAGCCCCGGTACTCTTTTTCAAAGTACGTTTTTGTCTGGTCGGTTAATTTGCCGCTTTCAACGCTCAGTACCGTAACGGGCATCCACTCGCCCACCAGAACCAGTTCGGCCTTTTTATCGGCGTTCAGATCCACCCAGGCGGCATCCGTCACCATCCCGATTTTCGACAGCATCGGTGCTACGTTGGCGGTCTGATCGGTAAAGCGTCCTTTTCCATCATTGATCAGCAGATAACTCTGCGGGGTTTCGGGATAACGGCCCGGTACTACACGCCCGCCAACAAATAAATCCAGTTTACCGTCGCCATTTACGTCGCTTGCCCGAACGCAGCTTTTGCTGGAACGTAGTACGGGTAATGCATTGGCGCTCCTGGTGAAATTTCCTTTTCCGTCATTCAAATAAAGCCGATCCTGCAAGCGCGGATCGTCGGTCTGAAAATCGCCATAACCGCCACTGACTACGTAGAGATCGGGGAAACCATCGGCATTGGCATCAAAGAAAATGGCGTCGGTATCGGTGCTCGCTTTGTCGGCTTCGAAAGCAGGCTGACTACGCTTACTAAATTGTCCATCTGCCTGTTGCACAAACAACGCTCCTGCCTGTGCATTGCCTCCACCCGCGAATACATCCTCGCGACCATCGCCGTTGACGTCGGCTTTTGCCAGACACGGCCCCGCAAATGACTGTGCGTTGACCAGCAGGGTTTGGCGTTTGAAATCGTTGGTTTTATTGACAGGATCAGTAAACGCTACCGGTGATTTTATCTCCTGATACAACGAAGGCGCGGCTTTTGGAGCCCGATACGTAGCGTTGGCATCTTTCTCCTGAACCGTCAGGAGTTGATCAGCTTTTACGTTCGTCAGGAATTGAACTTTACCCGTTGGCCAGACGATACGTAGTGAGTCAATCGTGGCGTTGTTACCTAGTCCGAAATGCAGTCGTTGCGATACGTTCGACTGGTAGCCACGCATGGGCATCTGCTCAACGTACTGTTGCTTTCCGCCCTGATACAGTGTCGCTTTGGTGCCAATGCCCTGCGTATTAGCACCTTTGCCGACGAGCTTGATCGTTAAATAATGATGTTTCCGCTCCTTGCTGGTTTCGTTCTGAAAAATAAACGCGGGCTGATTCGTATTGTTGACAACCAGGTCCAGATCGCCATCATTGTCCAGATCGGCGTAGGCCGCTCCTGTACTGTTGGACGCCTGCGTCAGGCCCCAGGTGGCACCAACATTAGCAAACGTTACGTCGCCCGCCGAATCTCCTCCCCGATTGCGAAACATGTAATTCATTACGTTCGACGATGGTATTTTATGCACCAGTTGCAGGACGTCTTCGCGACTAAAGTTGGTTGGTCGGTTCTGCATATAATCGGTCATGAACTTCAAAAAATCCTGGTTCGTATAGTCGCGGACGTAGCCGTTTGTTACGTACAGATCTTTCCAGCCATCATTGTCGTAATCAGCCAGTAACGGAGCCCAACTCCAGTCGGTATTCGCAATACCCGCCAGTTGGCCGGTTTCCGCAAAAATTGGCGTGGTGGGCATAGGGGTTTGGGCATAGGGCGTTTTACTACCACTGCCCATATTGAGCTGCAACATATTTCGCATGTGCTGGTAATGAAAACCCGATGCCACGGCCAGATCAAACTTTTCGTAGTTATCCGGTGCCATCAGAAGTTTCTGCCGCCGGTTGTCTTCGGGCAGCATGTCAAGCGTCAGAATATCGGGGAGGGCGTCGTTGTTCACGTCTGCTACGTCATTACCCATCGAGAAATGTGACGTATGCCGAACGCTGTTTTTCAATTGGTTAGAGAACGTTCCGTTCCGGTTGTTGATGTAGAGATAATCGGGGATGGTATAGTCGTTGGAAATATAAAAATCGGGCCAGCCATCGCCGTTAAAGTCGGATACGCCAAGCCCCAGTCCATAGCTCAATACCGAACTGCTTAGGCCTGCTTTTTCCGTTACGTCTTCAAAACGCTTCCCCGTGTTACGTAACAACCGCACACCGATTTCGGGATTACCTTGCTGCATCAGGGCCGCCGTAGGTCCCGGATCGAGAACGGGCAACAGACGAGGGTTATGATTTAGCAGAAACAAGTCCAGATCGCCATCCCGGTCGTAATCGAAAAATGTGCCCTGTGTGGTCTGACCCGGTTTGGATAGACCCCACTCATCTGTCTGCTCGGAGAAGTGCGGGACGCCCTGCGCATCAGGACCGTTGTTGATAAACAATTGAGGAATCCGCTTGTTGGGCGGCAAACTTCCTGAATAGGCAACAAACAGGTCCAGCCGTCCGTCGCCATTTACATCTGCCATCGACACGCCCGTTTTCCAGGGGCCTTCGCGCCCGGCTACGCCTGCTGCGGCTGTTACGTCGGTGAATTTTAAACCACCCTTTCCTAGGGTGGACCGGTTCAGATACAACTGATTGGGAACCATGTTGCCACTAAAGTATAAGTCTTCCAGGCCGTCACCATTCAAATCACCCACAGCAACGCCCCCACCGTTATAGAAATATTCGTACATCAATACGTTGGTGTTCAGACCTTCGGTCAGGTTGTTGGCGAAGGTAACGCCGGTCTGGTCGGGCGAGAGTGAGGTAAAGAGTGGTGGACCGACCGTATCTGCCGTTTTTTCGGACGAGGTCGAATCTTTGCAACCCGTTAAATATATAGCACCCAAAAAGAAGAAGAAACGAGCAATCGTTTTCACGTACGGTAGGCTTTGATGTATAAATTCTATAAAAATAAATCAAAAAATGCCAGCACCCGTAAGTACTGGCATTTTTTGAAGAGTTATTCAGGATACCTAACTTAATAACCTGGATTCTGGATCAGCTTGTTGTTCCGGTTGATCTCATCCCGGCTGATTGGCAGGAAGTAAAGTTTATCGCTCCACTTGCGATTCTCCTTACCAACACCCAGATCCTGCACGCTGTAGGTATAGTTGTAATTATCCTTACTGTACTTGTAAGTTGTCACCGACTTACCTGGCTTGAGTTTACCGGTAATCACCATGATTTTTGCCTGACTACCCAGCGCAGTCGGGGCAATCATCCAGCGCCGAACATCATAGAAACGCTGGTCTTCAAACAGCATCTCAATATTCCGTTCGTTCTGGTAACGAGTCATCAGGGCAGCACCTGATTCCGTTATGGCTGGCATACCTGCCCGGAAACGAACCCGGTTAATCCAGGTTTTTGCTTCAGCTTCCTGACCTAATGCCATACATGCTTCGGCATAGTTCAGCACAACTTCGGTAAACCGGATCTGAATCGATGGAACTTCCTGACGGATGCTCATATCAACCAGCGTTGGATCGGGGTCCATGAACCGGCGGATACCGTACCCCGTCCAGGTGCCATTCCAGTTTTCGATCGTACTGTTACGTGTGTCAAGACCAGCAAACGGTGTTACCGTTCCACCACCCGTTCCGGTTTCGTAGAAGCCCATCTGAATCTGACCAGCCGGGTCGATACCTGCGCCATCGGGCGTCCGGGGTTTCCACTGTGCTCCGTCGTACAGGATCGACTGATAGAAGCGGGGATCGCGGTTTTCGTAAGGAGCAGCCGCGTGCGTCGGGTTTTTCCAGTCGAACTTCGTGCCGTCCATCATCTCATAGCTATCGACAAGCTGCTGCGTTGGCTGACTGGATGTCCAGCCGTGATAACCGTTAGGCATGTTGTTACGTGGATACCAGGAACCCCAATCGTCGAACGAAGCCCGGATATAGTATTTCAGGAAAATTCCGTCTGCTTCTCCTCCGTTACGTGATAACGATATGTTGAGGTAGTTCTGCTGACCTTCAGCAGGCGTAACGGGCGCTGTCAGATTGAGTTTGTAACCGTACTGATTCAGATCCATCACAGCTTTCGCAGCATCTTTAGCTTTCTGCCAGCGGGCAGTACGATCACCACTAACGTATCCCAGCAGTTCAGGATTGGTGGCAGCAGCGATTACGCTCGACTTAGCTTTGGCCGTCGGAATGTCGTGCAGATCACTGGCGGCATAGAGCAGTACGCGGGCTTTCAGTGCCATAGCAGCACCTTGCGTTGCTCGTCCGGCAGCCAGCGTTTTGCCTTTGAGCAAAATCGCAGCCGAATCCAGATCGCTGACGATGGCATTTACACACTCTTCATACGTATTACGAGTGACATTAAAGTCCGGTTCGTTCAGCGTGTAGGCTGTTTTAATGATCGGAATACCACCATGATAACGTAGCAACTGATTGTGATAATAGGCGCGCAGGAAATACATTTCGCCCTTCATCCGGTCAGCAATGCCGTTCGTGTTTTCAAACTGAGGCTTTGCCAGATTCGCCAATGCGATATTAGCGGCCCGGATGCGCTGGTACATCGCGCTCCATTCCATCGTGTTCTTGATGGTTCCCAGATTAGACGGGCTCACGTTGGCTTCGTTTACATCTTGCTTACCGAAGCTATAAAGCGCATTGTCGGTCTGGCAGTCGAAGCTCATCTGATCCAGAATGCCGTCCCGCAGACCATTATAAACGTCTGTTACAAAAGCGTCTGATAAGGAGGCATCTGACCAGACTGCACTACCCGATACTTTATCGACGGGCTGCGTATTTAGGAAGTCGTGGTTACAACCGATCAGCGTCGTACCCAGCAGCACTCCCCCGATCAGGCTTTTTAAAGTATGATTCATTGGATTCATATTTGAAGGTTGGAATCAGTGTCTGCTATTGTTTTTACTAACGCAATTAAACGCTGATTCTCAACCGTTAAACGCATTTATTAGAAGCTCAAAGATAGACCCGTGTTAATGATCCGTGACTGTGGGTAGTACTGTGCGTTACCGCCGGCGGCTTCCGGATCGAATAAGCCTTTCATAGCCGGTGCATAAGTCGCCAGGTTCAGTCCATTCACATACACCCGCAGGTTGCTCAGACCAATTCGGTTAGCCACCGTAGCAGGCAGCGTATAGCCCAGCTCCAGGTTTTTCAAACGGATGTAGTCCGTGCTCTTGAGCCAGTAGGTTGTTCCGTTAGAGAAGTACTGATTGCTGCGGTCGACGATACGGGGATGAACCGTACTTGGGTTATCCACCGTCCACCGGTTATCGTAGTTATACTTAAGGAAGTTCCCAATCGTACCCGACTCGGTTTGCAGGAAGATTTGTCCACCTGTTGCGGCCTGGAACAGCACTGTCAGGTCGAAATTTTTCCAGCGCAGGTTTCCATTAATACCACCCTGGAAGCGTGGCAGGTTGTTCCGATCAGCGCGTACCCGGTCCTGAGCGTCGATTTTACCGTTTCCGTCGATATCCTTAAGGCGCATATCGCCGGGGCGCAGTGTGCTGGCGCCAACTCCGCTGTAATCAATTCGGTTGGCGTCGATATCACCCTGTGTAGCGAAAATACCATCGTATTCGTACATCAGCGATCCATTCTGCTGGTTCGGATCGTTGACGTTCGTCGGGATAGGCTTGCCCGTCGAACGCTGCCATTCAGGAGCGCCCGGAGTTTCGTCCCAGAACGTAATGGTATTCTTCGCGTAACCACCGTTTACGCTTACACTGTATTTGAAATCGCCAGCCTGACCGTTGTAACCTACGTTAAATTCGTAACCGCTGTTGCTAACTTTTCCGATGTTTGTTGCGGGTAACGTAGCACCCGTCGTTTGGGGAATAGAAGCACTTTTCCGCCACAGAATATTCGACCGCTTGTTCTGGAATACATCAAACTCGAAGAATACTTTTCCGTTCAGCAGCGACCCTTCCAAACCGAGGTTAGCGTTATTGGCTACTTCCCAGGTCAGGCTCGTATTTGGCACGCCGTTTTCGTAAAGCGTCTGCGCGACCTGATTACCGACTACGTACCCCCAGTTGGCATTCACTACGTCGCCGTAAGCATAGGTTGGCAGGTAATCGTATTCACGCAAGACCGATGGATTTCCAAAATACACCTGGTCGTTACCCAACTGCCCCCACGATGCGCGCAGTTTGAGGTTGCTGACCACTGGCAGGGCTTTCTTGAAGAAATTTTCTTCGGAAATACGCCAGCCCGCCGATACGCCGGGGAAGAAACCCCACCGGCTTGATTCTGGGAACATGTACGACCCATCATAACGACCCAGGAATTCGAATAGATACCGCTCCTTATAGTTATACGCAGCACGACCAAAATAGCTCATGCGTGCACGCTGCCAGAGTGGGGTTTGCGTAGGGCTATTTCCCGAATTTTTCTCGGCGCTGCCGCCAGCAAACAGTTGATCGATGGCAGTAGAGGCAAAGTATTTCCGGAATGCGAAGAAGCCGTTTGAGTTCCCCTGCTCTTTCGTAATACCGGCCAGCAACGTAATGGCGTGATCACCGGCAAAGGTCCGGTCGTACGACAGAATACCTGACAGCAGCGAGTTGAACTGGTCGTTAGTGTACTGGTTGAGTTCTGCCTGCGCTGGCCCTTTCCGTACGCGCTGCAAAACAGGTTGTTTGTTCGCGTCATAGGAGGTGTAATCCCAGCTGTATACGTACCAGGGTGTCTGCCACCGCTTACCTTGCTGAATGTATTTATCCAGCGCTACGCTACCACTGAATTTCAGGCCAGGAATCCATGGATTGGTGACGTTAACCGTAGCATTGCTTTGCAGATAGTAGCGGGTGTCGCGGTCGTAACCCGTTGCGCTTGTCGTGACCAAAACCGGCTGCTGACCATTTTCAATGTCGGGAGCAGGCAAGCCATTAGGCCAGTACGCAGGCCGGTTGGGATAACCACGCATCAGCATCCGGAAGATGTCGCCCGCACCAACAGTTGGGAAAAAGCGGTTTTCCTGACGGCCAACTACACCAGTTACCAGACTAACGTGCTTACTGACCTTGGCATCCAGATTCAGGCGGAAGTCATACTGCTTATAACCCGTTGCCGAGTTTTTATAAAATGCATCCTGATTCTGGTAGTTGGCCGAAACCAGGTATTTTATGTTCTCACCGCCACCGTTGAGCTGCAATGTGTGGCGCGACTGCGGAGACCAGGGTTTCAGCGCATCACTGAACCAATCCGTATTGGGGTATTTCCATGGATCAGAGCCATCCTGAAACTTCTTGATTTCATCAGGTGTAAAAGCGGCTTTCGCTATAGCACCATTGTCGGGGCGCGTGTACGTTCCCGTTGTGTTGAAGGCATCAAGCGCCGGCTTCCAGTACTGAGCAGGCAGGTTGTAGGCGTTAATTTCGTTGTTTAGCTGTGCATACTCAGCAGCGGACGCCATTTTAGGAATAACAGTCGGCTGTGCCCAACCCTGGTTATAACTATAGGATAATTCAGGCTTACCTGTTTTACCCCGTTTGGTCGTTACCAGAATTACACCATTGGCCGCCCGCGAACCGTAGATGGCCGCCGACGCGTCTTTCAGGACTGAAATGCTTTCAATATCAGCCGGGTTCAGTCGGTCAATACCCCCAGCGCGGGCAGGCACACCGTCAATAACGATAAGCGCATCGTTGTTTCCCAACGTATTGGAACCACGAATCCGGATTGCCGCACCATCATAGCCAGGCTCACCACTACGGTTCGTAGCAATAACGCCCGGCATCCGACCCGCAATCGAGTTTGTCAGGTTAACGGCAGGTGACTTTACCAATTCCGTACCTTTTACGGTAGCAACCGAACCCGTTACGGTTTCCTTCTTTTGCTCACCGTAACCTACTACCACAACCTCGCTTAACATCTTGTCGTCGGAAGCTAACGAAATATTAATTTCGCTACGGTTGTTTATCGGGACTTCCTGCGTCATAAAGCCAATGTAGGAATACACCAGTGTAGCCGTTCTACTAGGTACATTGAGTGCATAACCACCATCAGATGATGAGACAGTACCGGTTGTTGTTCCTTTAACAACAATACTCACACCTGGCAACGCTAACCCCTGAGCATCAGTAACTTTTCCGGTAACTCTTGTTTGAGCATAAGCTCCAATTGACGTGATCAGGCTAAGCAGTAGTACAAAACGGAACGTATTCCATCGGGATCGATTCACGTATAAATGAAAGGTATCTTCCCGTATGTTACATCCCCTCGGGCAGGTAAATTGTTTTCGCATAAGTTTTAACGGTTTAAAAGCACTTCACCCGTTAAAAGTCAATTACTTAAGCGTATATACTTAGCAGTTTTTATCAAATTTTAACTTTTTTTTGACAATATTCCTATTGAAACAGGTTATTATACTATCACCTTCTATTAAGGCTTGATACATACTATTATACCTATGAAATCCGTCCCCAATTATTTTCAGTTTGCTTTATGCCTTCCAAGTGATTGCGAATTGGCGCATGCTGGGGCAACAAAAGTTCAGGATCTTCCAATAAAATAGCCTGTGCCGATTCACGGGCTGCGGTCAGGATAGCTGCGTCTTTTGCTAAGTCCGCAATCATTAAATCCATAACTCCACTTTGCTGTGTACCCGTCAGATCGCCAGGGCCACGTAGTTGCAGATCTACATCAGCGATCTCAAACCCGTTGTTGGTACGTACCATGGTTTCAATACGTGTGCGCGTGTCGCTGCTGAGTTTGTAGCCAGTCATCATAATACAGTACGACTGATCGGCGCCCCGCCCTACCCTACCCCGTAGCTGGTGCAACTGCGACAAACCAAATCGTTCGGCGCTCTCAATCACCATTACGCTGGCGTTCGGTACGTTTACGCCCACCTCAATGACAGTAGTAGCCACCAGAATCTGGGTTTCATTTTTCAGAAACCGCTTCATCTCGTCGTCCTTTTCGTAAGGCAACATTTTTCCGTGCAGAATTCCAATCTCGTATTTAGGTCTTGGAAAAGCCCGCTGCATACTTTCGTAGCCATCCATCAAGTCCTTGTAATCGAGCTTTTCCGACTCTTCGATCAATGGATACACTACGTACACCTGCCGCCCGAGTTCGATCTGTTGGCGTATGAACCCAAAAACTTCTGAACGATGTTTGTCAAATTTGTGAACGGTTTTAATGGGTTTACGTCCTTTTGGCAGTTCATCAATAACTGATACGTCCAGATTACCATAAAGCGTCATGGCCAGCGTGCGCGGAATGGGCGTGGCCGTCATGACCAGAATATGCGGGGGCACTACTTCATTTTTGCGCCACAGTTTGGCCCGTTGCGCTACGCCAAAGCGGTGCTGCTCGTCGATAATGCATAAGCCCAGGTTTTTGTACTGCACTACGTCTTCAAGCAGCGCGTGCGTGCCAACCAGAATGTGCATCTTGCCCGACTGCAACTCCTCGTGCAAAGCGACGCGCCGTTTTTTGTTGGTTGAGCCGGTTAGGATACCCAGGTTAAGCCCCATCGCATCGGCAAAGGGCTTGAGTCCATTATAATGCTGATCGGCCAGGATTTCGGTAGGTGCCATCAGGCAGGCCTGCGCCCCGTTTCCGATGGCCATCAGACAGGAAATGAAAGCTACAATGGTTTTGCCACTTCCTACATCGCCCTGGAGCAGTCGGTTCATCTGCTTACCCGTCAGGACATCGGCATAGATTTCTTTAATAACCCGCTGCTGAGCACCCGTCAGTTCAAAAGGCAGCAGATCGTTGTAGAAATGCTTAAGCAACGTAGTGTCGCGGAAAATCTGTCCGGGAAATTCTTCTTTCTGAATCAGTTTGTTCTTGATCAGTCGCAGCTGGTTATAGAACAGTTCCTCAAACTTCAGCCGGCGCTGCGCCTGTTTCAACCAGCCCTGGTTCTGCGGCAGGTGGATATTCCACATAGCCTCCCGCTTACCGATCAGCCGGTATTGCTGAATCAATGAATCAGGCAAGGTTTCGCGAATGTGTGACCAGGACTGTTCCAGCAATATCCGCATAACCTTACCGAGAACCTTGCTGTCGAAATGACGCTTGCGAAGCTTTTCCGTGAGATTATAAACCGGAAAGAAACCCGGTTCATTTTCGACAGCAGTATTGGCATTTTCCAGCTCCGGATGAACAATACTGAATTGGCCGTTAAACGACTGGGGTTTGCCATAAACGATGTAATCACCGTCGCGCCGGAGGGTTTTCTCAATGTACGTAATGCCCTGAAACCAGACCAGGCTCATGGAACCCGTACCGTCGGTAAACGTAGCGACCATGCGTTTTTTAGGCCCCTCGCCTTCCATGAACCAGTCGCGTAGTTTACCACGTATCTGCGCCGATGGCATCGAATCCATCAATTCGCTGATGGTGTAATAGCGTGTTCGGTCGTCGTAGCGAAACGGGTAATATTGAATCAGGTCGCCATAAGTAAACAGGTTTAGCTCTTTGTTGAGCATTTCTGTCCGCTGTGGCCCTAATCCTTTTAAGTAAAGAAGTGGAGTATCAAAATAAGTGGCTCGTTCGGTCATAACAGGCCCTGTAAAATCCGGTTCATAGGCGGGTTTTGATCAAAAATACGGATTTCTGATTAATTGTAGTACCGATCGGCTTTCATACCAGGCCGCTACCTTCACCTCCCCCGTTTGTTACTGCGTAATCAGTCTTCCTCGACGCGACCGATACCAAACGCAATCCCACCGTAAATATCGAGTCCACGCGGTTTGATGCCATTAGACGAATTGCCAACCAGGCCCAGGAAATTATCGGTGCCGAGCCAGGCAGGCCCTACCCGAATCGAAGCTCCTGCTGACAGACCATGATTTATATAGGCGATTGGCAATGCCAGGCTAAGCCAGCGGGCATCATAACGCGGGGTTACGGCCAGCATGGTTGGCTGATGAACTGACAGCGCTTCTTTCGACCGGACATCCTGAAAGTACGTTACGTTCACGCCAAAGCCATCCGGCAATTGATAATCCGCCGTTACGTTGAGAGATGTAGGCAATCCGGCCCGAAAACTGGTCCTATCGGGAGTACGTCCAGTATTTAACTTATCCTGAACATTTCTCAGTACGTCCAGACTTCCTGTAATCCGGCTAAAATCACTGCTTGTGAATCGAACCGGGTTTTGTCCAATATCAGCGTAGTCATACTGCTCCCCCTTATAGGTCAATCCACCAACATCTACCAGTGCAACCCCCAATCGCAGGGCCGGGCTGTCGGTATCGTATTGATTGATGTAAGTCATTCCAATGTCGAAGCCAAATCCACGACCGGGCGAATTAGTGCTAAACAGCGTCCGGGGTGAGATAGATCGATTTTGCAAAAATGTTGTATACCCCAACGTAGCATCCAGTTGATTTATCTCCAGGAAAGCATTATTGAGATTGTTAGGGTCAGCTACTATCCGATAGTTGGCTCCTCTGTTGATAAAATGCTGGGCATTGTAGCCAATCAGCACTTTCGCCGTTACGCCCAGCAGCAGTTTCTGACCATCATTTTCAGAAAGCGTACCTGCGTAGGTCAAACCTAGTTCGGCATACGTATTGGTATTGAGATTAAACTTATTATTGTCGGTCGGAATGCTGTATAATGCCTTATCGCCCAGCCCCGCACGTAGTGCTGAAAGCAGCGATTGCGACGCCCCAATAACCTGTCCGATGCCCCGAAAGCGGGTTGTAACGGCAAACGCAGAGTAGTCGCTCGGCCGGATCAGTATCGCCGGCCCACGAACTTCACCCATTAAGGTTCCATTTTTAGGACTACCATCCAGATTCTCACGGGTATAGTTTACATCAAACTGAACAGACCCATCAGGATTTTTATACTGGTCTGGTACATTTCCGGTAATGAAACGTAACAACGAAAAAGGGGCCTGATACCGAACGTAGTTGTTATCAGCGTGAATATTTCCAACAAAACCATTCAAGAAAACTCGACTGGGCGAGTCGGCTGCCAGAGCAGGATTAATGTAAAGTCGGTTGGTGCCTCCATAGCGACTGGTGGAAATCCCCAGCAGATTCTGCGCGGAAGCAATCGTAGAAATAAACAAAAACCCGCCTGATATAAGCCAATATTTCATGTAGTGAATAGGTGAATGAAAGAACCTTGTATGTATAGAAACGCAAATCCGCCATTGGGGTTGCCAATGACGGACTTTTTTGATTGACTGGTATGGAGCATGGGGTATGGGGCAGAGGGCGTATTCAGAATTTTTCCTCTGCCCCGTACCCCATGCCCAACGCGCTTACACCCCTTCCGCTTCTACCGTTTTTACCTCTGGCACTAATCGCGTCAGTAAGTTTTCGATACCTGCTTTAAGGGTTAATGTCGACGATGGACATCCACTGCATGAACCCTGCAATAATACTTTTACCGTACCACTGGGTTCATCAAACGAATAAAAACTAATGGCACCCCCATCGGATTCCACAGCCGGGCGGATATATTGGTCCAGAACAGCTTTTATTTTCTGCACCGTTTCGGAATCCATATCCAGCTTAGTCGTATTGGCGTCCATCGTCCGTTGCGCAAAAACGGGCTTTTGTTCACCGAAGTACTCTTTCAGAAAGAGTTTAACCTCGAACAGTACGTCGTCCCAATCCGTCTCGTCATCTTTGGTTACGGTTATGAAATTCCCCGAGATGAATACTCGACGGACGAACTCAAAACCGAAAAGCGAGACGGCTAACGGAGAAGCTTTACTATCAAGAAGCGCATCGCCCGGCGTAGCATAGTCGAACGATAGGCCCGTTGGCACAAGCTCAAAATTGACAACGAACTTCATTGAGTTCGGATTAGGACTTCCTTCTGTAAAGATGGAAACGGGACGGTTCAGCGTAGAATTCATGAATTATATAGTTTACCCCGGGCCGCCAATGCGGCTTACTGCTGCTACGTTAACAGCACCGTTGTTCTTTTAGTTTTTCATCATAAAAAAACCCGCCTGACTCAGTCAGGCGGGTTCATTGATTTTAGCGATTAGGTTTACGCTTCTGCAGGAGCTGCCGTCTCAGTTGTGGGCGCTGGCGCTACCGGAGCCACTTCAACAGCTGACGGACCAGCTGGAATGATGTCTACGTAAGAGCGACTATCCCGACCAGGGCGAAACTTCACAGTACCATCTACTAATGCAAACAACGTGTAATCCTTACCCAAACCGACGTTTTTGCCGGGGTGATGTTTCGTACCGCGCTGACGCACGATGATATTGCCGGCAATGGCCGACTGACCGCCGAACAACTTCACGCCAAGGCGTTTGCTGATCGAATCACGGCCGTTTTTGGAGCTACCTACACCTTTCTTGTGTGCCATTTTTTAGTAAGTTATAAAGTTGCAGGGTTATAGAGTTGTAAAGTTTTGTTCGCTAGATCACCTTATACCTTTACGACTAGATAACTCTATAACTGTTTTACAGAGTAATGTCTTCGATCAAAACCTTCGTCAGATACTGACGATGGCCGTTTTTCTTTTTATAGCCTTTCCGGCGCTTCTTTTTGAAGACGATAACTTTTTCGCCTTTCAGATGCTCGACGATTTTAGCCGATATTGTCGCCCCTGCGACGGTTGGAGCACCAACAGTGATGCTTCCTTCGTTGTCAACAAGGAGAACCTTCACCTTGTCGGAGGCAAGTGCAGCGTCCACATCGCCCTCTAACCGGTGGGTATAGATGGAGCGACCCTTCTGGATCTTGAATTGCTGCCCTGCGATCTCTACGATTGCGTACATGTGTGTATGAAATTGGAAATGAGGGTGCAAAGGTAAGAAAAAATGATAAATGATAGTTAATAGCCGATGAATTATTTTGAGTCTATAGCAGGGCGTCTACTCATTCATTATTCCTTACTCTCTTCCCTTCATAAAGTCACCAGCGGCCGATTTGAGCAGGCCGGAAAGTGTATTCATGCAGAATAAAACACCCCGATCAATCAGCGCTTTTGCCTGATCGCCAGAAGTGGCTAAAGTACCTGCTACTAAGCCTGCCTGCTTAATTTTTTCAACAACGCCCCCAATGGTCCTTTTTACCTCATCATGACCGGAGCCGTCGTAATAACCCATCGACATCGCCAGATCACGTGGTCCAATTATAAAGCCATCAATGCCCTCAACGGTTAGTAAAGCGTCCAGATTGTCAACGGCTTCTTTCGATTCAATTTGGGCTAACACGAGCGTCTGTTCATTCGAAAAGGTTACGTACTCGCCCTGACTCATAGTACCCTGTAAGTAATCACAGGCGCGTACAAAGCCAAAACCACGATGGCCAAGCGGAGGATATTTGACTGCCTGCACCAGAGCTTCAGCGTCCGCTACGTTGTTTACACCTGGCATCATGATACCCATCACCCCAACGTCCAGATACTGCAAAATCAGTTTGGGCTCATTGCCCCGAACGCGGGCCAAAGGCGTAATGCCGCTTACTTCACAGGCTCGCACAATTTCCTGCACCTGTGCTGTTGTGACAGGACTATGCTCCCCATCGATCATATAAAAATCGAGTCCCGAAAAACCACAGAGTTCAGCAACAGTGGGGTCAGTACTGTTGGCAAGGACGCCTAATACCGGCTGATTATTTTTAAGGCGGGTTTTAACAATATTTTGCTTCATATGGCGATGATAAGGCGGTAAAGTTATAAAGTTGTGGAGTTGTAAGTCTGTCGAACCTAAGTTTTTAATTCCACAACTTTATAACCTGACAACTCTAAAAGAATAGACTTGAAGCCACCCGAAACGTATTGCAGTGTGCTTCTACGATATCGGCAAGCCGGGGAGAATACCCTCCCCCCATTGATACCACTATTGGGAGCCCATTTGTAACGGCTTGCTCAAATACGAACGTATCGCGTTGCTGACACCCGTCTCGACTAACGCTCAGTTTACCCAATCGATCCGATTCCAGAATATCGACGCCTGATACGTAAAACAGGAAATCGGGTTGCACTCGTCGGATCAGGGCGGGCAACGTATCATTGAGCGTGTTTAGGTACAATTCGTCAGCAGTTCCGGTCGCTAGTTCAATATCCAGATCCGACTTCTCTTTTTTGAGGGGATAATTATCTTTTCCATGCATGCTAAACGTAAAGACTCGAGGCTCATGCTGAAACATCACGGCCGTGCCGTTTCCCTGATGTACATCTAAATCGATGACCAGAATCTGCTTCACCTGATTCGTTTCAAGCAAAAAATGAGCAGCTACACCTACGTCATTTAGTAAACAGAAGCCCTCTCCCCGATCGGGATAGGCATGATGTGTACCGCCAGCAATGTTCATGGCAACCCCCTCCCGTTGAGCAATTTTGGTGCAGTCGATCGTTCCCTGCGTAATAATCCACTCGCGTTCAATAAGTTCAGGAGTCAATGGGAAGCCGATGCGACGCATCATTTTGGGGTCGACGTTTCCGGTTTTGAGCAAGTGGACGTAGTGTGGCGTATGAACACCCAGAACCCAATGGTCATCAACTGGGGCAGGCGCAAAAAAATTAGCCTCAGTACAGGTGCCTTCGTATAGCAACTGTTCGTAGATCAATTCATATTTAAGCATCGGGAATCGATGCCCTTCTGGTAATCGGAGCCGATACACCGGCGAAAACGCAATTTGAAGCATGAAACCAATAGACGATTACTGATGATAGACTGCCCGTTTTTTATAAAATTTCCCGGCAGTATATCGTCAGAGAAGCGAAAATTAAGAGCGGTACTTATTTGGCCGTTAAATAAGGATACGGATAAGTTAACCCATCTTTATTTATTTGTGTTACCAATCCGTGTAGTTTGGTCGTTGTTAGGATTCTTCCTTATACGATTTATCCAATTAGTATGAAAACAGCTATTATCACCGGAGGGGGTCAGGGCATTGGTCGCGTTGTTACCCAATATTTATTGACACATGGCTACCGCGTGGCCATCTGGGAATCGGATACTGACGCGCTGGCCGAACTTCGGGAAGCTTTCAAAGCATCATCGGCCCAGATTATGTTTGTTTCCTGCGACGTATCGAGCGAGGCAAACATCCGGAAAGCGGCAGAGCAGACAGCCTCTCATTTCGGTCAGATCGATGCGCTGATCAACAATGCCGCCATTATGATTGAAAAACCACTCGACAAACTAACCCTTGACGAATGGAATCGTGTCATCGGCACAAATTTGACAGGAACCTTCTTATGTGCTAAACATACAGCACCGCATCTGGCCCTTCAGAAAGGCAGCATCATCAACATAGCGTCGACCCGGGCTTTTCAGTCAGAGCCTGATACGTTTGCCTATTCGGCCAGTAAAGGAGGAATTCTGGCGCTCACTCACTCACTGGCAATTAGCCTGGGCCCCGATATACGTGTCAACGCTATTAGCCCCGGCTGGATTGACGTATCAGCGCTGAAGAAAAAGGCCAAAGCCAAAACCGATGAACTCCGCCCCGAAGATCATGCGCAGCATCCGGCCGGTCGGGTTGGTCAGGCAGACGATATCGCCCGGATGATTTTGTTTCTGATTGCCCCTGAAAACAATTTTATTACGGGACAGAATTTCGTGGTGGATGGTGGAATGACCCGTAAAATGATTTACGTATAAAACGGCTAAACATCCGCTACGTTCATCCCGTTACTTAGGTATTCAGTTTTTATTCTAATACAGAAGTGTTTATGGAAAATGTAAATCAGGATGCTATGCTTAATGAGCAGTCACAGACATTCCGTCCAGATACAGGTGGCACTGCTCAAACGCCGGATGAGAGCATTATGCTAAATGAAGATTATAATCCCGTCGACTTAGCAGGCGATGTTGATAGCGGTCCGGACGGAACCGGAGTTCCTTCGGGTAGTAGCTCAATGGAACCTGATACGTTAAATTATGGCAATGGCGATACGCTCGGCAATAACGATGGCACTGAGCCTGACCCCGAAGCAACCGATTTTTAGTGTGCTGCTGCCCGTATAAACTTTATATACTTTCAGTAAAAAGCGGTGTCCCATAAATCGGGAGCCGCTTTTTTAGTTTTAATGGCACGATTCCTTTAGATTAATCCAATTCTGCATTCCCCATAATACGGAGACTTGACTACCTAATTATGTGTCTGTTCTACTATATCTTAGCTTGGAACAGTCTGTATAAGCTACCTTTTTTTAAGTAATAATGTTACTTTTTAACCTTTTACTAGTCCAGATAGTATCTGATTGGATTTCTGTTGTACGTAGTGAAAAAGGAGTGCTTATAAAAGCCCGGACTTTTCTTCAAATCGACCAGGCATAAGACTCATAACGCTTATCTTAAAGGTTAATAAGGATACAATGAGAACTAAAGTAAATAGCTTTATCGATTCTGTACAGCCTGTTTCCGAAATCTCGTCACGATCCAAACCAATTAATATCACGGATGATCAAGCCTTCGACCAAGCCGCTGAACTTCTAAAAACGCTGGCTCATCCGCTTCGGATACGATTAATACTCTTATTAGCTAACAAACGGTCAATGAATGTATCGGCCTTACAGCGCCGTTTAAAAGTCGATCAGACTACGCTGTCTTATCAACTGACCCGGATGAGAAACAGGGGCTTGTTGGAGAGCGTACGTCAAGGCAAAGAAATTCATTATTCTCTGGCCGATTCAGCCCTGGGCGAACTGATGAGGCTAGTATTGATCAGAGAAACCGTTTAATACATAGAATTCTTTCTTCCTCTTTTTAATCAAAACAGCTGAAAATTTCATTTTCAGCTGTTTCATTTTTATACCTAGGACAAGGTATTTCGGCTCTACTTACGTAGTGACTAATAATATATTTACTCATGTTACCGACTAGTAAATTTATTATCTAATAAACAGCCAACATAGGGTGCATTGGCTATATTGCTGCCGTCAAAACTAGACACAAAGCTAACCTCTTCACTCAATCTGACCTTACTGCTTGCGTCTACGTTTGACTTATTGTTTACCCTTATTACGTAGTTGTGTCTACCAAATTATATGTATCCTTATCTACTTAAGATTTTCGCTGACGGTAAAACCTATACAACACGTCACAAGACTTATATGGAAGCGTTGGCAATGCAGATTGAATTAGAATCTCAATTTGGTAGGATGATTAATATCGAACTGATATTCCGCGAGCCGGTAAAAGCAAGTGAATTGATCTGGTAAGTGGCTGATTGAAGCTGGGATAATGCGTGCCTGGGTCGTGAACGGAAAACAGATATACAATCGAAAGGTTAGTTAGAGAGTATGGCACAAAAAAATGCCTGTACGTAATTAATCAGATGCTACGTTAGCTTCCGCTGGCATCGTATTCTATTGATTCTCTATCCATGACTAAATACCTTTCATTTGAAAGTAGCCAGGCGCTGTTTAACCAAGGCGTTCGCCTTGTTACTGAGCACGCATGGGCTGAAATAAACCCTGGAAAGCTAATCAACTGTGTTAAAAGAGACAGTGTAGCAACCCGATCTCTGCTTTGTCCGGCTCCAGACTTGGTCGAGCTCCTGGCAGTTTTGCCTGATAGCTTTAAGCATGACCCTTTGACACAATTGCCAGAAGGTGTGTTTTTCCCCAGGCTAGACCGAAAACAATATACCTACACGTTTCGGCTAACAAAACGAGATGGAATATTGTCTGTTGTCTATAAAGCTGATGAATGGGGAAACTGGCAACCACCGATTGAAGGCGAAGCTGTGGAAGCTTGTGGAGTCTTACTTCTTACCCTACTTAAACACCGTATCCTCACTGCCCGTGAACTCAACCAGTTGCACTACTAATTGTGCAACACATATATACTACGTTGTGCGATTTTTTACCCACTGCATCACTTCCAAAAGCATTCGGGCGGCAGATTGACTAGTGGCTTCTACTTCGCTGTACAAGCGTTGCAGATTGTTTTTTACCGCGCCAGACAAATTCAGAAAAACGCTGTAACTATTAATATGTTGAGGACCAGTGGGTAATTCGCAATCCGAAAAGAAATCAACCAGTTCCTGATATTCACTACGTAGTGGCATGACACAAAGGTAAGAAAGGCAATATGCTCATGCCAGAATCAATCCAATAAAAAGTCGCTGTTCTGCGTGTCAATCAGCCTAACCAGCACCAATGTTTTTTAGACGGTTTCTAAAAACATAAAAATGTTCAGCTCAACTTGGCTGAACATTTTTTAGTCTTCCTCTTATAATCCAATACCTCAAAGCATTCAGCAATTGCTCGCTATTAAACACAGCAACTACAAAGGATTACTTTTTGTCTACCTATTTATCAATAATACAACAAATATGTAACTTATAAATCTACTTAACAAATAAAACTCTGAGAAAGCTTATCAAGATTTGTAAATTTGTGAGATAGCTTGCACTAAATCCTGCATGATCTGACGGTGGCTGTCGACACAATCGCTGAAGCAATCATTCCCTCTCACGCTTACATAATAAGCTCTTGTTATAGCTCCTTCCTAATAGGTCGGATTTGCATCCACCAGATAAGCCTTGAACCACTCAAGCGTGCCCGCTGCGATCTCCCCAAAATAGGGGGACATGTCATGACCACCACTCGTCGACTGCAACACCACCGGCACCCCGTTGGCCTGACAAACCCGGTAGAGCTGTTGAGCATACTCGTACTTCACCCCTGGATCATTCACCCCATGAATCATCCGCACGGGCTTTCCTCCAGCACTGATCAGTGCCGGGTCGGTCAGACCTGCCATCTCCACAATGGTCGAGATGGCGCTGCTCTGAGCCGGGTCGGCGCTGTTCTCGTTGCGGGAGGGCGTCTGGTCAAAAT
>NZ_JBMDWV010000305.1:0-5104 GCF_048594605.1 Spirosoma sp. | reverse complement strand
GATAAGTGCTCCTTTCCCTACACATTTGGAATCTTGCCTTTTATCGCCGAGGATGCTGACTTCGTCTCTTTATCAGAGAGCTTTGAAGAGTGCTTACACAAGATGAAGGAAGACCAGATCTATACCAATTAGTCGATTATTCCAATAATAGGCGAAAGGGCATGTCAGTAGAATACAAATTACCTTGTCCTATTCCCTAATAAGTGATCAGTTTTTGGATAGAGCCTATCCCGCTTGTTTAAAGTCAATTGGTGTCATAAAACCAAGCGCCTGGTGAGGCCGTTCTGTGTTATAAACCTTCAACCAATTTTCAACTACCTGCCGTACCTGAGCTAAATTACGAAACAGATACGCATTTAAGACTTCCCGGCGAAAACTCCCGTTAAACCGCTCAATAAAAGCATTCTGAGTGGGCTTACCTGGCTGAATCCAATGTAAACGGATCTCTTTCGCTTCGCACCACTCCGTCAGGGCAGTACTGATAAATTCTGGACCATTATCACAACGCAGACAGTCTGGTTTCCCGTAGCTTTCAAGCAATTGCTCAAGAAAACGAATAACCCGTTTAGCGGGCAACGAATAATCTACCTCTACGCCTAATGCCTCTCGATTATAATCATCCAAGACATTGAGTGTCCGAAATCTACGCCCATCTCGCAAAGCGTCAGATATGAAATCCAGGGACCATACCTGGTTAAAAGTCGTTGCTTTTGGTAAAGGCTTACACACGTGATCTGGCAAGCGCCTTCGTCTGCGTTTGGGCAAGTTTAACCCTAACTGGCGATAAACGCGGCAAAGTCGTTTATGGTTGTAAGGATGACCTTACCGACGCAAGCGATGACGAATCTTCCAGAATCCCCACCCTGGATGACGACGAGCAATACTTTGAACGGCCTGTTCAACTTCGGTATCCGACTGGCGCTTGGATTGATACGTAAGCATTCTGCGACTTAATCCGGCTAGCCGGCAAGCGCGCTGCTGACTATAGGCTTTGGCTTTAACAATCCACTGGGCCAACTGACGACGCTGAGCAGGCCCTACCGCTTTTTTTTAAGGGCTTCTTTTACTACTTCATGGTCCAGGCTCAGTTCAGCATACATTTTCTTCAGCCGTCGGTTCTCATCTTCGAGATCTTTCAACCGTTTCAATTCGGAAGCTTCCATGCCGCCGTACTTCTGTCTCCAATTGTAGAAAGTCGCTTCGCTGATGCCATGCTCACGAGCGATTCATACGACGGTCTGGCCACTTTGCTGTTGTTTAAGGATAGCCACGATTTGGGCTTCACTGAATCGGTTTGCTCTCATTTTTCTTCCCTTTTATGAAAAGTTACTGGGAAGACTCTATTTTTCAACCGATCACTTTTGGGGGAAGCTTACACTAAAAGAATAAGTAATTCGAAGCTACAGATTAGAAAACATTCAACTGGCAGGCAAAGTTGTGACCCACACATCGCTGGTACTCAATAGCTAATTGAGGGGTTGGCATTAGATTTCTGAATGGAATAGGGCCAATCGCTAAATTTATTAATACGATTCGTACTCAAAAGTAAGCTTCTCTGCAACTCCACTCGACACAACTATTGTCCGAGAGGTGGGTAGATTGGCTGGGTTATAGGTATACTGATAAGTGGTTACAGAAGGCGCGTTAGTTGACTCAGAGCTTAACGCATTATTTCGACTTAAAGTCAGCCAACTGTCCAGCCCCCCATAATAGTAGGGAGCACTAAAATTGCCATTTCTTATATTTATAATATACCCTCTGGGTGCAGGGATAAAATATAGACCATAAAATGGGTTTAACTTATCATCATAAGTTAAGGTAATATCTGAATCTACTGTTGCTATTGAACTGCCTAGATCATTATTAATACCCTGGAAATGATAACTTGTCAGATTATCTCCAGTAAAACTGATAGTGCTTAATACCTTGTCTGCTCGCAAAACGACACCTGAACTGTTGACAAACGGGCTTAAAATCTTCTGATAGCTTTGTAACTTATTAGCGCTATTGAATTGAGGAGTTGCGGTAAATATCAAAATGGGTGTACCCGGCGAGTCGGTGTCATTATAGTACTCTATGGTGGCGACTTGCCCGTTTTCTCTATAGCTAATTCGATGATATTCGGTAGTTCCTGTAAAAAACAAAGGCCGCTTTATCTGGTGCTGGTGCAAGATTAAACGATTCTGACTATCATATTGATAGTCACTCCGTTCAACAGGGCCTTTACTGCTGTCAACTACTTGATACGCAAGAATGGTTGAGAGTCGGCCCCGTGAATCATACTGGAACAAACTAACTTTATCTGGATTGTAGAGTATTCCTGAGACATCTGTTATTGTTTTGATCCTAAGCCGGGCATCAGCTAAACCCGGTATGACCGCCGGTATACGATGATCTGAACAAGCCCATAAGGTCATAGCCGCCACCACCCAAATCGAGTATCTAATACTAACTTTAATGCTGCTCATGGCTGGTATTGATTTAGGTTCTGAAACGCCTAGGGGAATTGATCATTAAGGGATCATAAATTCTTAATGGCTCAGTAAACGTAATGCAGTTTTATATATTATTGGTGTAAGTGTCCCCAAATTGAGAGGAATAGTCCCAGATCTGTAAGAGAAAACGTACACATCAACTAGGCCAGTGCTTATTATTTATTCATCTGCTCCGGGTCAATTACAACTAAAAACTGTGGTTTCGTATGTCAATAGTTAATTGGAACAACAGGTAAGTGTTGACTAGTGATACTCCTTTTGTCCCTGTTCATACCCTGATTCTGACGGTTAATACCAGTTCAGTTGTGTGCAGGCCGGGTTAGCGCCCATCTTTGCATCAACATTCACACACAACAAAGATGATGAACACTAAATTTATGCACATCAACCGCCCGGCTCGGCCCCGTATTATTGAAGTCGGTGGCCCTTTAGTGGGCTATCGTGGTCGGACCATCTATCGGATGCGGGCTCGTTAATTGAGTTCTTCCCGAAGCGGTAAGCTCCCCTAAGTGGGAGCTTTTTTTATGCGTAAAGGAGCGTATTTTGAGATACACAATTTAGGGGATGCACCAGACAAGTATCTCCTGAAGAAATAAAAATCAGAAATCACTGTAACCTTGGGCACAAGGCAGAGTTCCCTCCCAAACTCTGATCAATATGCCTTTTTGTCAAATCACAATCACACGGCTGAGTCGTTGGATAGGACGCTTTAACGTCAGTAAACAGGATACCCGAACGTTCGGATCAGCTAGAATTAATCACCATTGGCAACTACGATTGTCTATAAAAATAGGGATTCTTCTTGTAGGCTGTTCACTACGTGGGTTTACGGCCTTTTCTCAGACCTATACGCCAACTATCGAATGGACCAAGCCCGTGCCGGCTGATGCTCGTCTGATCGTTAAGGCGGGCTATTTGGTGGTTCCCCAGAACCGACAAAAGGTAACGGGCAGAAAGGTAAAGTTGCCCTTTTATTTCATCCGCAGGCCTGATCAGCACCCCACCAAAAACATTAGCCTGTATATGGTCGGTGGCCCGGGCTATAGCACCACGGCGGGTATTGACAGCATTGGCTATGAGTTCGGTTATCTCAAATTTGGAGGCACCATTATGTTTGGACAGCGAGGAACCAAAACTGCGCTGCCTTGCCTTGACTGTAGCGAAGTGGATGAAGCCATCCGACAAAGTTTACGCAACGGGCAAAGCCGCGATGCGCTGGTGCTGGCCGCCGTAAACCAATGTAGGGATAGACTGATTGCGTCCAATATCGATTTGTCGGCTTACACGACCCTAGAGAGCGCCGAAGATATCAACGACCTTCGCTTGGCTTTAAAAATCGACTCCCTGAACCTGATCGGACTCTCCTACAGTGGTGGCTTGATGTTGACCGTTGCCCGTATGCATCCCGAAGCGGTTAAGACGCTCATTCTGCGCTCGCCCCTGCCGGGTTTTGTCAACTACGACGAACATGCCCTGATCAACTTTAATGAGGCTCTGGAACAGGTATTTGAACGGGTTCGGCTCGATTCAGTCAACCAAGACTACCGGGATCTGAAAAGGAGCTTTCAAACCTATTTTGCGGGTATTACTACCAAACGCTTTTCTCTGAAGTATCTGGAAAAAGGAACAACCGACAGCCTCACTATTGCCTACTCGAAAAGTGATTTGCTGGAGGTAATCAACGACCGGCTGAGCAACGGTGAACTGGCAGGCACTCCACAAGTCATGCTTGACCTAATTCATGGAAGGCATGCACCCTATATACGCGGGCTACTGGATGGCTATTTTGCCGGCAATACGTCTCGGGCGTTGGGCATGCGTTATTCTGTTTTCTGTTCGGAGCAGGTTGCGCTGAGTGATAGCAACCTTGCCCAGAAACAGGATGCACTACTCCCCTGGTTGAGTGGCTATCGCTACAATAATGTCAATCGGGCCATTTGTGCTTGCTGGAGAGTAAAGCCCGAACCCGCATCAGTAAAAATCCCCGTTTATTCATCAGTTCCAACCCTAATTGTTGGTGGCGATTTAGATCCAGGTTGTAGTCTTTTTTACAATCGGTTGCTGAAGCGAAGCTTGCCCAATGCGCAGTTGCTCATCCGACACAATGAAGGGCATGGTAGTGGTTTCAAAACAGGCGGAGTGGATTATTTGGAGTTGTTTCTGGCCAACCCCTACCAAAAACTGGTTTCTCGTTCTGAAGCTGTATTGATCGAATGATCAAATTAATTGCTGTCGGTAGCTGGGATAAGTGGCGATGTATTGTTAGTTTTAGCGCCTCCCAAAACGCCCGATTTATGAAGCAACGGTTATTTTACTTCTTGCCAAGCTAAGTAGCGGTAAACCGTTGCACGGCTGAGGTGGACTAACTGACCAATCTCTAAAATCGTATGAGTTTTAAGAGCATAAATCGACTTCACAGCCCGTGCTTTCGCTTGGGCTTCGGCCGAGAGTCCTTTTGGTCGTCCGCCGATGCGTCCCCGGGCTCGAGCCGCAGCTAAACCAGCTTTGGTTCGCTCCCGATTCAGATCTCGCTCGAACTCGGCTAGTGAGGCAAATAGGTTAAACCCTAAGCGACCCTGCGCTGTAGTGGTGTCGATGCTATCATTTAG